>CAMZGT010000060.1 GCA_947306495.1 uncultured Acinetobacter sp. | reverse complement strand
AAGCTTTGAAGGCAAAAAATAAAACAGTTCAAGTTCAGGAAGAAGCAAGACAAAAAGTAATTGCAGCTGAAGCGGAAGCTCGTTCAATGGCAATAAGAGCACAAGCTTTAAGTCAAAATAAATCACTTGTACAATATGAGGCTGTACAAAAATGGGATGGCAAGATGCCTCAATATATGTTAGGGAATTCTGTACCTTTTATTAATATGAATCCGTCAAAGTAAAATTTTTGTTGAACGTGAATGAGAAAAACCTCCATATTTGTGAGGTTTTTCTTTATTTTATAACCTTAACTGTGTCTTGAGAAACTTTTTTGACAGTGTCAATTGCAGTTTTTCTATATTTTTCGCGGTAACTTTCATACGACCTGTCAAACGCTCTGTTATGAAGTTCAGTTCCTATAATTGCCAAAAAAGCTAATACCCCGACGATAAAGGGCGGCATCACGCAACCTTTTGAAGATGAAATTTCCTTGTGTCTGGTGTATAAATCATCTACGTGGAAGGGATACTTTTCATTGTACCTTCCTATCGTGAATTCTGATTTTTTTGAAGAGGTATAGTATGCATCTAATCCTGAACCGTGCCTTTTCAATTTTTTTGTGGCAGAAAGCCTGACAGAATTGTTAAAATCCGGCTGCAGCAGATAATCATACCCTTTTTTCTTAAATATATCCGAATAAGTGCGGCCTTTTGTGTCATTTTCTGCAATAGAATAAAGTTTGTTATATATTTTTCTTGCAATGCTCTTTTGTTTAGAATTAAAATCTGAACTGCTTCCTCCGTAATATACAGCTCTAAAATTTGTGTTGTTTATGTTGTTAGTCGGAAATATCATTTTGTGCTCCTTTAAATAATTTGACACTTGCTTAATTAGAAATTATAACGTATTTACAGGCGATTTGCAATGTTTTCTGCAATCTCATATCTTAAACAATAACGTTTCAGCTCTTTTATGACAATGCCTGATAAAGCGAATACCGCAATAAGATTTGGCACGGCAAGAAATAATGTTACAGCATCTGACAAGTTAATTATGCTTTGAAAGTTCATTGCAGAACCTGCTATTATGCAGATGCAGTATATGCCTTGAAAAGTTCTTGTTTTGGCAATTGTATTACCAAATAGGAAGTTCCAGGCTTTTAAACCGTAATATGAACCGCAAAGCATTGTAGAGAGCACAAAGCAACTAGCCATAACAGTTAAGATTATTGGAAAACCGGGGCATATTGTTCCAAATGCTTTTGATGTCAGCTCTATACCGGCAATTCCTTCTACTGTTAAATATGCTTTTGATACAACAATTACAAAGGCCGTCGCTACACCTACTATTACTGTATCAACAAATGGTTGCAGCATCGAAATAAAAGCTTGAGCAACCGGTTTGTTTGTGTTGACGGCAGAAAATGCAATTGGCGCAGTTCCAAGTCCTGCTTCATTTGCAAACATTGCTCGTCTGAATCCCCATAACAAGCAAGCAAAAGCTCCTCCCGTCATTGCTTTTGGTGAAAATGCTTCTTTTATAATTAATACCAAAGTTTCAGGTAAATGATGTATGTTTAAGATGCAAACCAAAAATGCGCTCGTAACGTATAATGAGCACATAATAGGAGTTACTTTTGATGTAAATTTCCCTATTGCTTTTATACCTCCAATTATTGTAAACCATGTTATTATTGCAACTATAGTACCGAGAATCCAACCATTATCCGCAAATATACTTGATTTTCCTCCTGTAACTTCTGTAAACTGAGCAGTCATAGCGTTTATTTGGAATAAATTCCAACCGCCTATCATTGCAAAAATGCAGCAAATTGCATATGTTTTGGCTAAAGCAGGTGCAAATTTGCTTAAATACTTCCCCCTTAAACCTGCAAGAATATAGTACATCGGTCCGCCTTCTACAGAACCGTCTTGATTCGTTTTCCTGAATTTAACTCCAAGCAGGACTTCCGAAAATTTCAGTGCCATAGAAAATAAACCGGCAATGATCATCCAAAAAATAACCCCAGGTCCGCCAATAGAAACTGCGGCAGCAGATCCTGCAACATTCCCTATTCCTGCTGATGCTGAAATCGTTGCGCTTAATGCCTGAAAAGGAGATAATTCACCCTTCTTTTTTCTTTGAAATCCGCTGGGATTATTATGTTTGTAATTGTTTGTAATTAACTTTATTGCGTGCTTAAATCCCCAAAAACCGATAAATTTTGTTCTTATTGTAAAGTATAACGCTGCTGTTATCAGTAATGCCACCAGGAATTCTATTTTTACTTCATTTATTGTAATTGAAGAAAAAATTATCCCTGATACTTTATCTGCAATGGGTGATAATAGGCTATCTATAGCGGCATCTAAATTCATAATTTAATTTTATTACAAACGAAGAACTATATTTGTAAACATTTGTAACAAAATTGATTGATATATGTTATAAAAAATTACTTTGGTGGAATTAGATAATTATATGGCAAAGTATGCCTAAGAAAATCAAAAGGATTTACCCCTGATGAAATACG
>CAMZGT010000059.1 GCA_947306495.1 uncultured Acinetobacter sp. | reverse complement strand
AACAGCCTGAAAATATATATGATGATAGGGCTTCCTTCTGAGACGAAAGATGATATTAAAGCAATTATCAGTTTGGGTAAGGAAATCAAACAAAAGTATAAGACACTTGATTTAACTTTTTCGTTTTCGACATTTGTTCCCAAAGCACATACTCCCTTTGAGAGTGAGGAGCATGAAGATATCAGAAGTTTAGAGAAGAAGTTTGGGTATCTTCAGAAAGAACTAACCAAGGTTGGAGTAAAAGTGCGTCCTTCAAGTCCGAAATGGGATTTTTGGCAAGCTGTTTTGTCTCTCGGCGGAAGAGAATTAAGTAATTATTTAATAGATGTATATAAAGCCGGCGGAAATTTAGGTGCTTTCAAAAGTACATACATGAATTATATAAGGGATGGAATTTTTGAAGATGAAGGAAATTTATCCGATAAAAAAGTTCGTGTAAAGGGTGAAAACCCTTGGAAGTTCATAAAAGTTAACAATTTAATTGTTCAGAAATAATAAGTGTTTCAGGTACATTTTATACAATATTTTTGTTTCTGTTCACAATAACAAAATTAAAGTATTGACTTTTAAATTTAATATGTCATAATACTAATATAAGATTTAAGTGTTAGCAAAACACTAAATTACATTAGCGAAACATTAATAACAACCCCGAACACATATAAACTCCTAAATAATAAACACAAAAGAGACCATTAGGATGCAGAAATAAACCACTCAATGAGTGGCTTTTTTTTTGAAATTCCGTACGGACGGAACGAAGTGAGTCCGGATAGCGAACAGAATGAGCTGACTAGGGCAAAGCCCGTAAGGCGAGTTCTTGTGAGCGTGGAGGAATTTCAAATGGACTTTATTCAGGAAGCAATTTCAAGACAATGAATTCTTAATTTGAATACTTTTCTATATATTGTATTCTTTTCTCTAAATCAGGGTGAGTAGACATAAATTCAATATTAAACTTATTTTTCTCTTTAAGAATTTCCATAACCTTAATGCCTGCTTTTGCATTTCCATAGATTTTATTTAACATATCAATTGCATATTTATCTGCGTTCATTTCATCTGTTCTTGAAAAAGACAAATCAGAGAGTTGTATACTGCCTGATGCAACTTTTGTAATATCACCGTTCGGATTAAAGATGCTGAAAATAATTATTGTAGCTCCGGTTGCAATATTTCGTCTTAAGTGCATTAAGTGGTCTTTATGTTTATAATGTCCCATTTCGTGGGCAATTATAAATGCAAGTTCTTCATCTGATTTAAGTTCATCATATAGTTTTTCGGTGATATCAATATCTCCGTTAGGATAGCTGTATGCATTGATGTCATTACTTTTAACTATATTGATTTTTACATCTGAGGTTTTAGAAAACTTAGGGTCTGCATTTAAGATATCATTTTTTATTTTTTCAAGTCTGTTGTAGGTTTCACTTGAAATTTCAATCGGAGTTTCTTTAGACGGTTTAGTTAGTATTTCTTCAAGTTGAGCACGTCTTGTTTCAGGCAGATTGGTCAAGATAATTCCTGAAACAAAAAAGATTATGATATATGCGCTGATAATGATAGTGGCAAGCCCGACTACAATTTTACCTAGTTCTCTGATGGGATTTTTTTCGGTAACATTTGTAATTTCGCTGTCTATTAAACATTTTGCCGCTTCGGCGTCAAAATTATCTTCCATATTTGATTGCTGTTCCGTATGTTGTTACACAAACTTTTGGAAAACTTTTTGTTCCGATTGGGTCTAACATTACAGTATCAATTTTTACGTTGATAATTGCATTTGCATGTTTTTCAGCTGCATATTCTCTCATTCTGAGCAGTGCTTCTCTTCTTCCTCTGTCGAGAACGGATTCATAGGCGGATACGTTACCGCCGAAGAGGTTTTTTAAGCCGGCAAGGAAGGCTTTAAAATAATCACAGCCGATGACAACAGATGAAGAAACCAAATAGCTTTCTTTTATTTTGGGGCTGTATGCGAAGCTTTTTCCAAAAGTTACGTAAGGTGACTTGTATAGTTTTATTTCTCGTTCTTTAATTTTTTTATAGTGATTTTTTTCAATTATATTGCCTGTTATATAGCAGATAACGAGGCCGGCAATTATTACTATTAAATCAAGCATATTATACCTAATTTTCTATTTCTTCGATTTTTACTGCTGTACCATAAGCATATACTTCTGAAGCGCCGACTGTAATTGCAGATGTCGCATATCTGACGTTGATGATTGCATTAGCGCCCATTTTTTCTGCGAGGTTAATCATTCTTTGAGTTGCTTCTTTACGAGATTCGTTCATAAGTTCTGTATAGCCTTTAATTTCTCCTCCGAAGAAGTTTTTAACTCCTGCCATTATATCTTTTCCGGCATGTTTTGCTCTGACGGTACTTCCGGAAACCAAGCCCATATGAGCTATAATTCTTGTACCGGGAACATTTTCAATGTTAGTAAGTATCATTTTCAATCCTTCCAAATTTTTTTTTTATTATTCATAATAATTATAGGATTTGAAGCCTTATGGCTCAATACGATGAATAGATGAAAAAAGATAAGTGTAAAATGAACAATAATATTATTGAGCCGATTTATCTTACTGAAATGCTTTTAATCCGGAGAAATAATATCAAGTGTTAATTTGACAATTATTTTCTTTTGAAATAAACGCTGTTTTATAATATAATAATGTTATTCGGTCGGGCATGGTTGACCATTTTAATAATGAAAGGGGTTAGATGTGAATAATACAGTC
>CAMZGT010000058.1 GCA_947306495.1 uncultured Acinetobacter sp. | reverse complement strand
AAGCATATGCAAAATATCCAGATGATGTAATAACAATTATTGATTATATAAAAGAAGAAAATAAAAGAGTATTTTTTGATGAATGGGCAATTGTTGGTGCCGATATTGGTGCAGATGCTGCAGTTATAGCGGCAAATAAAATTCCTTATCGTCCAAGGACAATTGTAATGTTATCACCTGTTACAGAAGCAAAAGGTCTATATATTCCTGTAAAATTTGCGGAGCTTGATAACATGGATATTTTATCAATATCAGGCTCAAATGATATGACAGGTCAAAAAACTCAAGAATATTTGAGAAAATTTGCTCAGGGGAATTTTGTAGAATATATTTCCGAAGCTCACTCGACAGGAATGGTTTTGTTAAAACACGACAAAGGGTTAGTACCATTTATAATGGGTTGGCTTGATCAATACTTAAAATAGTTTAAAGATTTGCTCCGCCTTCATCTTTCAGTTTATGTAATGCGTGTTTTGCGCCTTCATAGTTTCTGCACAGTTTTATAACAAATTCAATAGAGGCTTTGTCTTGCTTTATTGCATCTTTTAATTTGTATATGTCAGCAAGCTGTAATTGTTTTGTATCAGCGTTTGTATACAAATATTTTTTAAGCAGATACTGTGATTCTGCATCTAAGCCTGAAATATTGTGTTTGAATGCATACCAGTTGTAAAAATGGTAAATAAAATAGTATTTATTTATTTCACCATTAGAAAGAATAAACATTTCTTTTGTTTTAAAACTTGGTTTCAACTTTGCCAATATAGAAAAGTATAAGGCTTTTGCTCCACGTGTAGGAATTATAAAGCCTTCATTTTCTCCGATAGGGTTAAGGTATTTTGCAGCATTGTTTATATAAACTACAGTTGTGCCCTGCTCATTAATGTATTTTAGAATTTCTTTCGGTTCATAATTATACTTTTGTAAAATAGTATTTATCTCAATCTCTAATTGGTGTTTTTCGGTTTCAGCCATGATGCTTAAATCAAGGGTACAACCTGAAGCGTAATGTCTTTTCTTTTTTGAAGTATTTTTTATGCCGATTGTTTTTGAAAGACGCATTCGTAAGAATTGTTCTTGAAAATATAGAATATTATAGAGTATATTTTTAAGTAATTGCATATTGTTCCTTATCTTTAAATAAGTATTTTTGAGTTGATGATGCAACTTTTTCAAGGCTGCTGACAAGTTTTTCTCTGTTGTTAACATTGTTAGCATAAAGCAGTATTAATTCTATAGCTTCTCCGCAATTTGCAATTTGTAATAAATCTTCTGTATCTTTAAGTTGATTTACATATTCTATTGCTTTTTGCTTGTGTTCTGCCAGCAGTATAGGATCGCTGAACAAAATAGAAAAGGCATTATCTTTTCCTATTATATCCTGTAATTTTTCAAAATTTATCTCTCCTGATTTTAATACTATTTTTAAATGTTCTTTAGGAAGATTGGTGATATCTTTTTTACTTAATGGATTCGATGCCACCGTAGTTTTATTTTCAGGTTTAAGATTTCTGTCTGGTTTGTGTTTATTTGCAGTTTCTTTTTGGGCATTATTATAAACATGTATTTTTGCAGGTTGTTCTCTATAGTTTATTTGGAAAGTATAAACGCCACTGTTAGTTTCTGTTTGTTCTGATTTAAATGTTTTTTGCTCGTTGCTACTTTGTTCAGATAAATTTTTATTTTCTTTTTGGCTTTTAACAGTGTTATAATTTTCTGTAATTTTGTTTATAAATTTCTTTATATTTTCAGCTTGTTCAGGATGTGTTTCTGCATATAGAATAAGAACATTTTTTGTACCTTCAATAACCTGATTGTAATCTTCGAATTTTGAAGCATCGTTATTCCATTTTATCAAGAATTCAGTTTTTTGCTCCGCAGTCATTTCTAAGTTTAAGGCTGCACCAGAACCGATACCTGTTGCCATTGCCGTAAAAATACCATTTTGTTCAAATTCTGAGAATTCACCGCTTTCTCTTGCATTCATATAATCCTTTTGAAACTCTAGAACTTCTGCATTTGATTTGTACATTACGGCTTCTCTGTTGAATTCTTGAACTGCATTTGTATTTATTTCTTCGCCGCGTGATTTGAATACATTTAATAATTTTATTTCAGAATCAAATGTTACAATTTCATCGGCGACTCGTTTTCTTTCAGCATTGTTAACTCGAGTTTTCATTAAAATATTTAATCCTTTACCCATGTTTTTGGAATCCATTGCGCTTAAACAACGATATGAATCATCAGAACTGTGTGAAGCCATAAATTGACCGTATCTGATTAATTCCACTTGGTCTAAATAATCATTTATTTCTTTTAGTTTTTTGTTTTTTTCGTCAATAGTGTCACATTCACTTAATGCCTGACGAACACGTTCTTCTCTTACCTGTTTCCATCTTGCATAGCTGGCTTCTATTCTTTTGTTTTTTTCAAAATCGGATTTTTTATAAAAATCTTTTCCCAATTCGCTGTTAAGATCACCGGCGTCTTCTAAAATCTCTTGCGTGTGTTTTTTTAAATTTTTATTTTCGATGTCATCATATGCAGTTTCTACCATTTGCATTAGTAAAGCTTCCTGACTTGCTTCAGGGGAAGTTCCGTACTTTTTCATTATTTCAACTTGATTGTCAATAATTGCTTCAACACCTTGCCAAAATTCGTTTCTTTCTTTTTCCGACATTGCTGAATAATATTTTTTCTTAAAACCGGTATTTTTAAATAATCCGTCTATAACTTTTTGTGGGTCAAGATTATTTTCTTTGCATTTATTTTTAATTGAAAATTTTATTTCATCAATTGTTCGTGATGATTTTTTTAAATCTATTGCTTCAAACATATCTTCTGAGATTTTATCTTTCATTTTTAATATAGGATTTTTATTTGTATCAGAAGA
>CAMZGT010000057.1 GCA_947306495.1 uncultured Acinetobacter sp. | reverse complement strand
AGACTGGTTCTCCTTGGTATCAATTATACCAAGGGCACTTGCCGCTTTCTTTGCATATTCTCCTATTGTTGATAAGATGCTCATAAATATTCCTCGTTAAATATATAAAGAATTTAACTTAAAAAAAATTGCTCCTTTTTAAATGAAATATTAAGAACTATTAAGCAACAGACTCTTCCATTTTTTCTATTTGCTTTCTAGCGTCATATCCGGCAGCTTTTTTAACTTTTTCACTAATATCAGCAAGATCTATGTTTGTATTTCTTAAAATTTTTACAACTGTACTTCCTGTTGCATTACTTAGAAATATGTCCCTACATCCTTTTGACATTGTTTCAATTTGGTTGTTTACCCAATCCCGGATAAAAATAGGTATTTCATTATATTTTTTTATTAACAATTCAATAGCTTTACCTATAGTTATTTCACCATTTTCAAGCATGTTGTTAATCTCAGACATGCTAATACTTGTTAAAGTTTGAGGGCTTATAGATTTTCCTGCGGTTTGTGTTTCTGTTATAGCCGGTTCTGTAGTATTTTCGACAGTAATTTTATCATCTTCTATGTTGTTTTCAACAAGTATGTTATATAATTCTACAGCTCTTTGCTGATTTTTAGCAGGAAATTCACCTAATATAAATCGACCGGTTTCGTCTGTTGCACTTGTTTTTTCAGCGTTGTATGAAGGATCTCTTAAAGATTCTTCAGAATTGTTTGTTACTATGGAGTAATTTCCTTTGGTTGCTTCATCAAGAGTCTTAATAAATTCTTCTTTTGGTATTGTAAGAACTTCAGGATGTGATTCTATGTATTCATCAATCTGTGAAAGAATTTCTTTGTATATTGGCAAATTATAATTTGCTTCATTCATTTCTGATAAAATATTATTTTGGGTATCTTGTGCTATGTTACTATTAAGCGAAGTCCCTGACATTTCACCTGCTTTTGAAGAGATATAATAGCTGTACTGCAGAAAAATCTGTTTTTCCTCTTCTGATAAAGTTTGACCTGCATTTAGCTTTTCTTTAATTATGTCAAGAATATCTTTATTTTGTTCAAAAAATGCTTTTGCTTTTTGGTTTCTAATATCAAAGTTGCTACGTATGTGAGATTCATCCATATTAGCTGTTAGGGCAGCAATTGCTGCCGTACAGTCTGCAGAGCTTAAAATATTACCTTCAATGTCTTGCTTCATGGAGAATTTTTCTTGCCATTCAGTGTCACATTTGTTCGCAAATTCTGTACGTGCTTCTTGCGTATCAAAGATTTTTAAAACTGCATCCAAACCTTTGTATTTATTTGATGATACAAGTGATATTAATGCTTGTTTAAATATAGCCTTTTTGTCATCAGGGGTATTAACAAGTACATTGAAGAAATCTCGAAGTTGTAATCGGTATATATCTTCTGGTTTCTTCCCTGCTTTTATCTTTGTATCAAAATATTGATTAAAATATCTTTCTAAATAGTCTTCAACTTTTTCCTGACTTAGTTCATTGAAAGAACCTTTTCTCAAATTAAAGAATCTTTCCATACGGGCTGAGATATCTTCGTTACTATTTTTATTTGTTTTTTTAAAATCGTCAATGCTACTGTAACCGCAACTCAATGCCATATTATAAATGTTTCCCAGTTTAGCAGCTCTTTCAATATTTATTTTTCCGTCGATAATTGAATCACTGATAGCGTGTTTTAATGCAATATATACTTTTTCAGAATTTTTTTCTAAAACACATTCAATTTGATTTTCATTTATTCCTATTATTTTTTCTGCAATGCTTAGTATCTGTTCTTTAGTTAAACCATATTTTTCGAAGTCTTTTTTAAGATTTTCAACTAATTCGTCTAGCTTTGTATTAACGTTAGAAGCTGTATTTGTGCCTCCCGTCGTGTTATTCACATTACTGAACACAGAAGCAGGAGAAGTTTTCTTAGCTGTTTCAGTAGGTTTTAAAGTATATTCAACTGTTGTTACATTATTACTTACAGTAGTCATCTTAACACCTCATGTATATAAAGTCTTTTTTGCAGTCTTGATTTCAAATTTTATAGAACTCTTTACAAAAATTAATATTTATAAATAGTCGCCAAAAGCTCACCAATGAAGAAATTTTCTTTTACTTTGTAAAGAAATGTAAATATTTTTCATTAAACCCTAAAGTTTTTTTTTAAAATGCCGACATACATAGTGTAAAGGTTAACATATGAGTTATAAGGAGTATCAACTATGTATACAATGTGGCCCGGATGTTACAGCTTTAAAGATGAAATCAAAATGTTTGCACTTTGGTTTAAAGAACAGACAGAAGCATTTATCTTAAAAATTTATGAATTAGACAGGAAATTAAATAACTATTAATAAGCACTTTTCTCTCTTTCTCCAATATATAAGTACACAGTTAGCACCGTCATTGGTGCTTTTATTTTGAGTTTGTGATATAATTTTTTTAGGATTTGGGAGGCGAGAGCCTTTTTGAGGATGAAGAGAGTACTTTTTTGTATAATAAGTTTCATTATATTTTTTACGCCCGCAGTTTTTGCTGATACTGCGAAAGTTATGTCTTTAAATTTTGACGATTCATCTTCTATTATATATATAGGGTGTGAAGGAGCTAATCAAGATAATTTTCCTACAAAATTTGTAAGGCTGGAAAATCCTAACAGAATTTATTTTGATATTAATGATTCTGTGCTAATCGGAACAAAACAACAACTTGTATTCGAAAAAAGCAATATAAATGAGATTCGTTTGGCACAGTTTTCCACAAATCCAAATGTCGTCAGAGTGGTAATAACTTTTGAGGAGGATTTTGATGCTTCAAAAATTACCAATATTATCGGTGATAAAGGTGTCGATATTGTTGCCCAAGATTGGTGGATTGGTTTATCACAACCAGGTCAAACAACCGAATTGTTTATTGAAAATTTTAGTATGGGAAATACTTTTG
>CAMZGT010000056.1 GCA_947306495.1 uncultured Acinetobacter sp. | reverse complement strand
AAAACTTCAAAATGGCTCGGATGGTTTTTACACGCAGAAGCTCCAAACTCCGACCATATATTTCAGGCATTTTATTATGGAGTCCAACACTTCGGACTTCCTGATGATATTTATCTTGATAACGGTAAAGACTATCGTTGCAAAGATTTTGCAGGTGGAAGGACAAGTTCGATAAAAGTCGAACATAACAGTATGAAAGAGAATTCACTCCTAAAAAATATAGGTATAAATGTGCATTTTGCCCTCCCATATAATGCCCAAACAAAGCCTGTAGAAAGGGACTTCTTGAAAGTTAAGTCGTTCCTTTCAAAGGGTTTTGTCGGGTATAGGGGTGGAAAGATTACTGCACGACCTGAAAAATTAAAAGATGAAATCAAAGCTAATAAAATTATGCAGTTTGAGGATTTCAAAGTCTTATTTGATGATTTTATTGAAAACTTTTTAAATAAAAAACCATCAAGAGGCAAAGTCTTGCAGGGTAAATGTCCTGACGAACTGTGGGCGCAAGAATTTACGAATAAAAAAGTTATCAGTAAAGATGCCTTAAAACTGTTCTGTATGCGTACGTCTAAAACAATGACGATCGGCCGGAACGGTATTTACGATTCCCAACTTCAATTAACCTATTGGGGTGAGTGGATGATATGTGAAAAAGGTCGCAAAGTCTTTATTAGAAGAGATATAAACGCATACCAAGAAGCTTGGGTATTTGATGCTCAAACTGAAGAATATCTTGGCAAAGGTAATGTTTATCACGCAGTTTCATTCTTGGCTCAAACAAATGTTGAAAAAGCACAATACAAAGAGGCAATTGAGCGCAAGAATAAAGAAAAGAAAATTCTTAAATCTTACATTAAATGCAAATATAATCCGTCAAACGAGGAAATAGTCGCTAATTTGAAGAACGGATTAGAAAAAACAGAATTTAACAGCACACCAACTGTGTCACAGATTACTAATACAAAAATGGATCAAGTTGTTAACCAAGAAAAGAAATCTAATAAAAACTTGCAGTTTAAATATGTGGCACAACCAAAACCGAAAAAGACTCTCTATCTTACAGAGAGCCAAAAACGTCGTGCTTTGGAAAGGTGTGCAATGTAAGGGGGCATTATGGATTTACAAAACAGATTAAAAGATTTTATCAAAACTAAAAAACGCACGATTTCATCTGTAGCAAAGGCTGTAGATGTATCAACAGCAACACTTCACCTTTGGATGAATAATAAATACGAAGGTAATATAAAAAAGGTAAATGATGCAGTTGCTCGTTTTTTAGAAATTGAAGAACTTCGTGAAGGTAGAGTCTCACTTGATTTCGTTAAAACTACAGTCGCAGATGATATTTTTGATATTGCAAAAACCTGCCACGTTGAAAATGAAATTGGCGTTTGTTATGGTGAGGCCGGCATTGGAAAGACCTTTGCAGTTAAAAGATATAAATATGAAAACGCAGGAGTTGTACTTATTGAGGCTGATTTAGGTTACAGACCGAAAGTATTATTCTCTGAAATTCATAAAAAACTCGGATTTGACGGGCATGGTACTGTCCATTCAATGATGTTAGACATTATTGATAAATTAAAATCCTCCGGCAGATTAATTATAGTTGATGAGGCTGAACATTTACCATATACCTCATTAGAACTTTTGCGCAGGATTTATGACAAAGCTGAAGTTGGCATTTTGTTGGTCGGTATGCCAAGACTTATGAAGAACCTCAAGGGCGATAAAAAAGAATACGCACAACTTTATTCAAGAGTTGGAATAAAAACAGAGCTTAATCCTTTAACAGATGAGGATAAAATAAAAATTATCTCTAAACTCCTTCCAAATCAAGATAGCGTATATCCCGCTCTCTCTTCTTATTGCGCAGGTAATACGAGAGTTCTGACTAAACTTTTAGTCAGAGCCATTCGTATTGCCGAATTAAACAATATGGAAGTAAACGAAGATGTGGTTCAGGCAAGTATAAGCCAAATAATAATGTAAGGATCGAAACGTGAACGAATACTCAAAATTTGAAAAAGCACTATACATCTTTTTAATCGGACTTTTGATTTTTATTATCGGGGTTCAATTGGGTATTGCACGTGGCAGAGAACTTCAAAGGCAGGGTTATTATGAGTACAACTTATCAGATTAAAAAAATTCATACCCTTAAAAACGTATTAGGACTTGATGATGACACTTATCGTCAAATGCTTTTAAGTTTTGATGTTTGCAGTTCAAAAGACCTTACACAAGCAGAAGCAGAGATTTTTATTGATATTTTACAGAATGATGCAAAGTATATTCAAAAAAATAACTATAAAAAATATGACGAATTTGCAGGCAGAGACGAGAAGATGGCAACACCTTCACAACTCCGTAAATTGGAAGTTGTATGGGCGTGCATCTCAAAAGCTGAAGATAAATCAGCAACTCTTCGCCAGTTTATAAAAAAGCAATTTCACGTTGATGACTTGCGCTTTTTAACTAAAGCAAGAGCATCTCAGATTATTGCAGTTTTAGAAAAGATTAAATTACAGATGTGTTTAAAAGCCATTTAAAAGGCTTTTAAGTAGTAGATAAAAAAGAAAAGGAGTAAAACTATGGACAACACAACAATTGAAGAAATCGTGAAGATGATGGACTTTGAAATGGACTTGATCCACGAAGACTTACACGAAGCAAAAATGGAACTTGCTGATGTAACTATGGATGATGGTGATTATCAATGCAAGATGGACAAAAAGATTGCTTGTAAAGAATTTGAAGCTCAAAGAAAAATCGTTGCACGATTAAAAGAAAAAATCCAATCAATGATGAATGGAGTTTCAATGCCTTCACCTGCACTTGCAAGAATGGCATAAAGGTCGAAACGGTCGGCTAACGTTGCAAGCTGACCGTCTTAACGTAATGCGTTAACTGATGAGACCATACCGGACTTAAGGAGCTTTATTTGGAATACCCATGGACTAAATATATTAATATGGACAATCTTCCAAACGAAGATATGAAGATCGTTGCTAATGTAATAGGATTGGAGGCAACGATCAAAATTATGTGTGAATTGCAGGGGGTTAATATTTCAGTTCCCCAAAACGCAACTTTATCGGCTAAAATTGCATATATTCAAGATGTATATGATGGTTCAAAACAAAGTCGTGTAAAATTATCAAAATTATGCGGTCTTTCAGAGAATTATATTTTTAGAATGTATCGTAAAAAGTTGCAGGATAACAATCCTCAATCTTGACTTTCACCACCTTTACCTTTATGTTCGTTCGTGACTTAAAAGGAGGCATTATGAAGGTTATTTTTGAATTTGATACAGATAGTGAAAATTTTGATAAATTCCAACTACAATCACATTATCAAGCTGAAAAAATGACTTTGTGTTTATTGGAAATATTTAAGCAAATTAGAGAATGGGATAAATACGATAGCAGAAGCGAAATTCCTGCCGGCGAGGTAAGGGATACGATCACTAATATTATTTATGAATACAC
>CAMZGT010000055.1 GCA_947306495.1 uncultured Acinetobacter sp. | reverse complement strand
CTGTCGAACGATATTTAAGGCCGTCATTAAAAACGGCCTTTCCAATAAAAAACTCCCCGAAAAGTGTCAGAATCGAACTTTTTGTGAAGAGTTGTATTCATCTATTATCAACGCTCCTATGGATTTCTTCTATAAATTGCAAGGTTATAGAGCGTGTGTTTAAATGTTATCTATCCATTCCGAAACTTTCTTTTCTGCCTGTTGTCTGTCATTTTGTGCAATATGCCCATATAGTGCAAAATCATCTGCATGCACTCCGCCTGAACCCTCATGGGTACAGAACTTATAGACTTTCTTGCTTGATAAGTTATACTTTTCTAAAAATGTATAAACTGGCATTGGCATTTCAGCCCACCAATTTGGATAACCTATAAAAACTGTATCATAATCTTCAATATTACTTACTTCACCTATTATTTCAGGTCTTGCATTTTCCTGTTTTTCTTTCTTTGCAAATTGAATAAGTGGTGTGTATTCATTAGGGTAATTATCATTAACCACTTTGATTTCAAATAAATCCCCACCTGTTTTTTCTGCAATGATTTCAGCAACAATAGCAGTATTACCTTTAGTAATATTACCTACCGAATACTGTTCACCTGTTCTTGAAAAATATGCTATTAAAGTCTTTGACATTACTCCTCCTATCTTATAAAGTTAGTAAATACTATTTCTTCTTCTTTTGGCATTGGAACACCTGCTTTTTGTCCCGCTTCTTTCAATTTTAAGAACCAAGCCATATTTCTTGCAAGTATTCTTAGATTTTGCATACCTTCTAAATCCTGTCTTACCTCGTCAGGAGTATAACCATGAACCATATTCCAATATCTGCCTGAAATAATCGGCATTTGAGTTATTGTCATATATTTATTTAATTGGTCTAAAGTGGCTGTTGTTCCTGAACGGCGAGCAACTGCAACGGCAGACGCAGGTTTATGTTCAAACCCTTTTTTACCACTTGTGAAATTAACAAAGAATGCTCTATCCAAAAATGCGGTAATTCCGCCACAGGCAGAACCGTAATGGACAGGAGAACCAAATATAAATCCGTCAAAGTCTTGTATATAATCAACAAATTCATTAACTTTATCGTCATTAATTACACATTTACCGAGTTTTTGGCAAGCAAAGCAACCTCGACAGGGAGTAATTGAGCCTGTTCCGATTTGATAGATTTCAGAATCTATTCCTTCTTCTTTTAAGGTCTTTGCAATTTCTTCTAATGCTGTATATGTGCAACCGTTTTTATGTGGTGAGCCATTAAATAATAAGACTTTCATAATCCCTCCCTAATAAAGTCCTGTCTGAATATGTGGAACATAAGGTGCTTCTAACCTCTTTATTATATCATCACTTAATTTAATATCTAATGCGGAAACTGCTTCTTTAACATGTTTAACATCAGTACAACCTACAATAGGTGAAGTTATATAAGGTTTAGATAGCATCCACGCTAACGATACCTGTGCCATTGAATAACCGAGTTCTTTTGATATTCTTTCAAGATTATCAACTACGACTTTATCCTGTTCATCTGTTGCACCCCAAACCATTGGTGATACTTCATCAATAGAATTTCTATCGGTCTTTGTTCCCCAAGGGTGAGCAGTTCTTCCGCCTGCAAGTGGACTCCAAGGCACTACCGCAATTTTTCTATCCTGACACAATGGCATCATTTCTCTTTCTTCTTCACGATAAATCAAGTTATATTGATTCTGCATTGAAACAAACTTTGTCCAACCGTTGCGTTCAGCGATTTGGTTCATTCTTTCAAATTCCCAAGACCACATAACAGAAGCACCAATGTATCTTGCTTTACCTGATTTAACAACATCATGCAATGCTTCCATAATTTCTTCCATCGGTGTTTCGTGGTCAAGTCTGTGGATTTGGTACAAATCAACATAATCAAGACCTAATCTTTTAAGTGAATGGTCAATTTCAGCCATAATATTCTTACGACTTGAGCCACCTCCGTTAGGTTTGTTTGCTCTCATTGGGAAATGCACTTTTGTAGCAACAACGATTTCATCTCTATCAAGTCCAAATTCTTTAATTAAACGACCTGTAATTTCTTCACTTGTTCCCATTTGATAAACATTAGCCGTATCAAAATAATTGATACCCAAATCTACTGCTTTTTTGAATATTGGTTTAGCATCATCATAATCTTTTGCCCAAGGGAAAAGACCATTTTCTTTTCCTGGTTTACCGAAACTCATACAACCTAAACAAATTCTAGAAACATCAACACCTGTGTTACCTAATTTTACATATTGCATAATTTATCTCCTTTTTTATATTCTTATGATAAATGATGTTTAACAACTTTTCAAATTGAAATATTAGTTTATTGATTTAAAAATCCGATTAAGATATAATAAACTTATGAACACCAAACAAATTGATTATATATTAGAACTTGCTCAAACGCAGAATTTCAACCGAGCAGCGGAGAATTTATATATTTCACAATCAACTTTAACTTATCAAATTAAAGAGATTGAAAAAGAACTTAATTTTCTTCTATTTGAAAGGTCAGGCAAAGGTGCAACTTTAACTCCTGCAGGTAAACAATTTGTTACCACATTAAAAACAGTAAAAGACGAGTTGCGCCTCGGAATAGAACAGGCACAAAATTTCAGTAAAAAATATTCAGATAATATTACAATAGGTTTACCGACTCGCTCTTGTATTTATTACCTGCCCCAAGCAATGAAAGAATTTGGTAAGAAATACCCTGATATTTCAATAACTCCTATATTTAACGGGTTTTATAAACCCGAAGAATTTCTAAAAGGTAATCAAGATGTGTTTTTCACCTTTGATAATGAAATGAAACACGTTCCTGATACTAAACTAATTCATCTTTATACAAGCAGAATTTACTTGATTACAAAAAAAAATGATGAACTTGCTAAACTGAAAATAGCAAAGATGACTGATTTAACAGGAAGAACTTTAATGGTCGGAGGTGGTTCACCACCACAATTAAGAGCATTACAACAAAGAATAATAAATACTATTAATATAGATTACTTTAATTCCGAGAACCACGAAACAACAATGACAAATATTCTTGCTGATAAAGGTATTTGTCTAACTCCAGGATTTTTCCAAGATTATACGGATGAATTTGCATGGATACCATTTGATTGTGAAGAAAAGTTTGAATGTTATTTATGTGTTCATACTAACGATAAAAGAGAAAGTCTGAAAGAATTTATAAGGATTCTGAAAGAGATTTATAAAAATAACTAAAGCCGAGAGTTTATAAATTCAAACTTTCGGCTTAATGTTTATTGCTCTGAAGGGTATTCAAAATAATTGGACTCGAAACATGTAAAATACTGATAATTGTTGAGTTCTAGGCATAAATTCTATGATATAACTGTTAATATATTGACCATAGCAAAAAGAGTGGAAACTGGCTTACACTCTTTATTTTACCTATTTATATACTTAAAAACTCCCCAGGTTGTCTTGCTGCGCTCGCATTAAACGTGCCTACGTGTTTTGCTTCAAAGAACTTTGTTCTTTTTGCAAAAGCTACCTCTCACAAAACGATACTTAATCGTTTTGTTCGGCAGAGTGCACTCTGCTCGCTTGCGCTGGACCCGAACCTGTGAAGTCTTAAAACGCTTGCTATGTCACTATTCATAGTAACTCTCTTTTTTAACAAGTCAAGTCTATCAAGCAATAATATCGTACATTTTAGACACATTTTTTAACATAGGCTTAAAACGAACTTTTGTAATAAAATTAGCACCAAATAGTCACTATTATTTGTTTGCAATCGTTTAAAACCGGTTCTACGTATTATATCTATTGAGCTTTAGGTTTA
>CAMZGT010000054.1 GCA_947306495.1 uncultured Acinetobacter sp. | reverse complement strand
AAGATTTGAGGCTGACAGCAGAGAATCTGCTCAGAAATTTGAAGAACTTATGGTAAACAGACTTTTGGAAATCGTTTCGGAATGCTCTAAAACAATAGTATAATTATTAAAAATGTCGGGTTAATACCCGACATTTTTAATAATTATATTTGATAAACATATTTTCCAGATGTTTGATCGTAATGATGATATGGGTCTTTTTTGACAAATGTTTTTTTATCTTTTTGTTCGTGACACCGAACTTTATCATCCTTTACATTAGTAAAAATGCATATGTTTAATTTTTTGTCATTGCGCTTTATAACCTCTACCCTATCACCACCAAATAAATTGCGAGGATCATTAGATACATCCACTGTGAGATTTTGGCAATTATCCAAAGTGATTGAATCATCATTTTCAGAACCGGCAATTTTACCACCTACCATACCATTTACCTGCAAATGACAACAATCAGAGAACAGACCGTGTGTAAATCCCGATACACGAGCATTTTTTTGTTCTTTATATTCCAATTTGACACCTGTTGTTAACGTAACTTCGTAAGTGTTATTTTTTTTATTATAACTATTACCTGCAACCAATCCAGCAGGATAAGATACTCCGCCAACAATAACATCGTTTAATGCCATAATTTCCTCGCTTTCTTTTATACTTTATAATCCTCCTGTATATATAAAGTATTTAAAAGAAAAAAATTGCTATTTTTGTAAAATTTTTTTAAGAATCTTCAAGTTTATGGTCATTCTTGCACATTATTAGGTTATAATACTTTATCTATTTAATTCTTCAAGCAAACTGTTATAAATATCAATAGTTATTTTACAGATACCTAAATTACGCTCCAAGAGGCTTTCTATTGTACGTTTATAACAGATTAAAAGTGCTTTATTTAACCCGTTTTCTTCATCAAAAATCTTCACTAAATTTGAGCATTCACACGGACGGGTTCGAGTTTCAATTTTGTCAGCCAAGAAAATAATCTTTTCAAACATTGTCATATTAACCTTTCCAAGCGTATGCCACCTTATTGCGGAAAGAATTTCATCATCTTCTACTCCAAACTCCTTTTTAGCTATATAAGCACCAACCGGAGCGTGGTGAGTTTTGTAATTGCAAAATTCCCCTTCAACCAAGTTAAGTTTTTTTAAAATTTGTATAGTTTCATCTTTGGGTAAACACTTTGCACAATCATGAATTAAACCTGTAAAATAAGCTTTGTCCTCATCCAAATTATACCTTTTAGCCAATTCTCTTGCACATTCTGCCGTTCCGAGAGAATGTTCGAATCTTTCTTCTGTCAGATTTAATTTAAGCCAATTCTCAATATATTCAACTGTACAATTTGTTTTTATCAATATATTCCTTCACTTTCTCTACCGTATGAACTTGGCCGCCTAAACGCAAATTCGTTGATGATAAATCTAATTTTGGTGCATTTAAAAGTTCCCAACTATAATCATTAAATTCCGAATCATTCAAAACATCATTCCCTCTCGGATAAACTATAAAATGGGTTAATTCCTTAAGTTTGTCGGATTCGTACCAAGTTTTTATATTCTTAAATGCATCTGCACCTATTAAAAAAGGCAATCTGCCATTAACCCCATATTCATTCCTGATTTTTTGAACAGTGATAATAGAATACGATTTACCGTATAATTTACCCCCTGATTTATACTCGATATCTGATATTACAAAGTATTTATTGCCGGATATTGCGAGTTTAACCATATTGTATCTATGTTCTGCAAGACTTTTATCCACATCCTTGTGTGGAGGTATATATGCCGGAATAAAAATTATTTTATCAAATTTATATTTTTGCTGCACAAACTCAGCCATCTTAAGATGCGCCGAATGAATAGGATTAAATGTTCCGGGAAAGATACAAATATTCATACGCAAATTATAACACAACCGGCCAATAATTTATCAATTGTCTATATCTATAGGACTTCTGTTTATTTTTTCTATAGCTTCTCTGGCCGTAAAAACAAGGTCTTCAGATATATTTGCAATAGTACAGAATTGCCGAAGGACATCAATTACACGTTTAAAACTTCTTACAATATCACCTTCACCCATGTCAACTTTGTCAACAATACTTTCCCATTCAGCATCATTCACCCACATTTCAATGAGAGGAGAGTAGAAGCCGTTAACATACATTGGGTCTTCTACATCATAGTTCTTTTGCTTTTTATCTAAATCTCTGCGTATATCTTTTATCTTATTAAGCCTTTTCCTAACATTAGGTGAGAATGGAAGTTGCGAATATAAATCTGCCCTCATATCCTCCGTTGTTATTGCACAAATTACAGATGCAAGTTCTGCCGGTGTAAGCCCATTCAAGACTCCCGAAAATATAACACGTGCCAAAAACAACTCATTTTCAGAACGCAATTGAGAAATTATTACACCTTCCTGTGTTGGATAATCATCCTTTAAGTATCCATATTCTTGAAGAACCGCTCTATGAGATAAAAATTTGTTCCAGAAAATGTCTTTTTGCCTGTCTATTTCTTTATCTAACACTCTAATTTTTGTTTCATATCTGTTTAGAATATCAATATTCTTCATATGCTTTTTGAACAATTTACAGATATCACATTCATATGAATGCATTTTTTCAAGCATTAGTTTATTCTGTCTGCCAAATTCCTGAGCTTCTTCTGTTAATGGTCTGTTTCTTTTCTTTTCTTGCTTTTGAATAGTCTTAAACACACGCCTGTTTTGAACATATATTTCTCTTATTTTGTTGTAATCCAATAAATCCTGATTTGTTTTCTTTGCATAACAAACAAAAGAATTACATTCATCAATTTTTGATTGAATTTCTTTTTTAAGTCTTAACAAAGGTTCAATTCTTGAATTGGATGAAAAATACCCGAAACTTTTTAAAACAAGTTCTTTTGCTTCTTCCAACGTAAATCTTTGAAGCAGATTCAATACCATAGAATAGCTTGGCGAGAATTTACTTTCCAAAGGATTTGCATCACTCAAAACTAATTCAGCAACCTCCTCCGGTGTTTGAAATGCGGTTCCTACTATCGTTACATAACCTATTTCATCCATACCTCTGCGTCCGGCACGCCCTGACATTTGAAGGAATTCACTCGGAGTTAGAGTTCTGTGTCCGGTATCAGTTCTTTTAGAAATTGAACTTATTACTGTAGAACGGGCAGGCATATTTATACCCGCCGCCAGTGTTTCAGTCGCAAATACTACTTTAATAAGCCCTTTTTGAAAAAGTTTTTCCACCAAAACTTTCCACCCCGGAAGAAGTCCGGCATGATGAGATGCAACACCTTGAAGTAAATATTCAATGTGCTTGTTTTTATATAAATAATAATTTTCAGCTATATATTCATCAATAATTTGTCTGATTTGCTCCTGCTCTTTGGGCGTTACAAGACAAAGTTCGGCACATTTTTCCATCTGCTCATCACATTTTTTGCGAGAAAATGTAAAATAAATAGCAGGCAGCATGTCCTTTTCGTGAAGAACCCTTACAACATCTTTTACTGTATTCCTTTTTTGAACAGGTTTTCCTCTCTTAAATTGTTTTTTTTCAGGTTTAATTTTTTTATTTAAAGCTCCACTCGGCGTCAAAAGAGGCAAAATTGTATTTGGTTGAGAAGAATCAAAATAAAAAAAACGCAACGGCACAGGACGAAAATCTGTATTTACAAGTTCTGTTTTTGAATGAACCGTATTTATCCATTCTGTTAATTTATCAGCATTAGCAACCGTTGCAGATAACGCAATAATTTGAACATTTGTTGGGCAGTAAATTATACTTTCTTCCCAAACAGTTCCTCTCTGTTCATCATTCATATAATGAACTTCGTCCAATATAACATAGCGAACATCTTTCATATTATCAGATACAGACCCGAAATTTGTACCGTACAGCATATTTCTAAAGACTTCAGTCGTCATAACAACAATCTGCCCGCCACGATTAATTGAAGTGTCACCTGTTAACAAACCTACCTTATCAGAACCATACTGCTCCGAAAAATCGTTATACTTTTGGTTAGACAACGCTTTCAAAGGAGTCGTATAGAAAACTCTTTGACCTTTTTCCAATGCACAATGTATAGCGTGCTGGGCTATAACCGTTTTACCTGCGCCTGTCGGCGCACAAACAACAACACTTTTACCATCAGTAATATAGCTACACGCCTCTTTCTGGAAATCATCTAACTCAAAAGGAAATTCGTACATAAAACCTCTCAACTATCTACTATTATTATAACATAGATTATACATATAACAAAAGCCCGAAATCTTTCAGATTTCGGGCTACAATTTTTATTAAACCAAGATCTATAGTAAGTTCAATGCTATACTTGGTGTTTGGTTAGCCGTTGCAAGAAGAGTTGCTGCTGCTTGTTGAAGGATTTGTGCCTTCAAATAGTTTGAAGATTCTTCTGCTACATCTGCATCTCTAAGAGTTGATAATGACGAAGTGATGTTTTCTGATTGTACACCGATTGACTCTATTGCAGATTGAATTCTGTTCTGTGCAGCACCTAGAGTTGTTACACGTCCTGATATTGTATTAATTACATCATCAATATAACCTAACATATCAGCAGCTTTAAAACCGTTAGTACCTAAGCCTGCACAATCCGCAGCCAATCTTTCTATAGAAGCTGCATCTGTCATTGCACTCAAATCATATGCCCTTCTTACAACAACAGGATCACCCTCTTCTTCTTCAGGTTCTTCCGTCACTGCTGCTATTTTGAATAAATCTTTGATAAAACCTTCTTTAAACAAATCACTCTTAAGTTTGATTTGTGATTTAGAAGCAGTTCCTTCAACGCCAACTTGAATAGCAATATCTTTGTTTTTCATTGAACCGTTCATCATATACTGACCGCTGAATTCGCAGTTATCTGCAATACGGTTTACTTCTTCTAATCTTGCAACAATTTCTGATTTAATAGCTAAAAGTGATTGAGAACCATAAGTTCCGTTTGCTGCTTGTTCTGTCAAATCTCTTACACGTTGAATGTGT
>CAMZGT010000053.1 GCA_947306495.1 uncultured Acinetobacter sp. | reverse complement strand
CAATACATTTCCCCCTAAATGAGTTCCAATTTGAGAGCATTCAGTCTAACATCGGATAGCTCAAAGGAGAATTCTATGAAAAACAGCATACTAAATAATATACAGACGGAAAATACTTGGATAGATGTTGAAACATTAGCAAAATTAAAAGGAGTTACAAAAAGAGCCGTCAGGATATCAATTAATAAATATGAATACAGAACAGAAAATACTCGTGGAGGGAAATCATATAAAATTAAATTAAGCAGTCTTGAAGAAGAATTACAAATTAAATATATTCAGGAATATTACAATGATTTTAAATCAGACGGAAATGAAATTATTGAATTAAATAATTTAAAAGTAAAACAAGAAAAAATAATATCCGAAGAACAGAAGAAACAAGCACTTGCAAAATATGACATAATTAATAATTGGCTTGGTTTTAGAAATAACTTTAAATCTAATAAAAAGAAAAATAAGTTAGATCCGATTTATAAAAATAAAAGAGCAGATCAGCAGTTTATAACATTATATAATACAGGAACTTTATACCCTGAACTATATAATATAACAGGTAAAATATCGATTGGTTCATTATATCGATGGCGCAAATTATTAGGTTACAATGGCGATTGGACTTGTTTAGTAGGTCAATATAAATATTCAACCCGAAAAGAATATCGTACCACCTTAAATGAAGAACAGATAAAAATATTTATACAGATTTTATTATCCCCAAGTGCATTTTCAATCGGAAAATCCATAACATTAACAAAACATATATTAAAAGAGCGTGGATACGAAATTCTTCCCAAAGATGTAACATTTAGAAGATACGCAGAATGGTTCAGGGACAATAACTTTGACAAATGGACACTTGCCCGACATGGTGAAAAAGCGCTTAAGGATAAAGTTGCGCCATATATCGTAAGAAATGCAAAATTACTTAAACCTGCACAAGTTTTAATTGCCGATGGTCATGACCTCAACTTCCAAGTAATAAACCCGTTTACAGGAAAACCCTGCCGAGCGACTTTAATCGGTTTTTTAGATTGGAAATCGGAAGCACTTGTCGGTATAACTTCTCTGGACAAATTGAAAATATGTAATTGAAAATTTATACCCCTTTTTGCCCGTTGTTTTTAGGTTTGAGGCACTTCCCCCTTTATGATAACCAATATGTAATCGAAGTCCGAAATGTCCACTTTCGATTACACGAAAATCCGATTTAAATCACCCTTAAATGCCGTTTAATATAAATTTTATGGGCTTTGCCGGCATTGATCCAAATCGGACATTTCAATTACATATTTTTATTGTTCCCCCTGAAAGCCGGAACTGTTTACAACGCAATAAAGACGATAAATTCCCCGATTTTAGTGGGAAGTATCTTCCCTCTCAATTTCAATTACATTTTTATTTGTTGAATTTTTTGTGAGACTTACATCGTATCAAAATAAAACCCTTAACAGGGAAGCATTTACGAGACATTTTTAGCAGATTAACAGATTATCAAAAATTTTAACTCTAATTATTTAAGAATGTAATTGAAAATCAAAAAAATATGTAATTGAAACTCTTAAAATTTTGTTATTTTAAGACACATAACAACACACTTCCCTCGAAATGAGTTCCAATTTGATAGCAAACGATTTAAGATACAGAAGCTTCAAAGGAGAATTCTATGAAAAACCGCATTTTAGACAATATTCAAACCGAAAACACTTGGCTCGATGTTGAGACCGTTGCTAAACTAAAAGGCATTTCAAAACGAGGTGTTAGATTAGCAATTAATAATTATGAACATAAGGTTGAAAATACTCGTGGAGGGAAAACTTATAAAATCAGATTAAGTAGTTTAGAAGAGGAACTTCAGATTAAATATATTCAAGAATATTACAATGATTTTAAAGCAGACGGAAACGAGATTATTGAATTAAACAATCTCAAGATAAAACAAGAGAAATTAATATCAGAAGAACAGAAAAAACAAGCACTTGCAAAATATGACATTATAAAATTATGGTTGGATTTTAGAAAAAGTTTAAAAGCAGATAAAAAGAAAAATATTATTGATCCATCATTTAAGAATGTAAGGTCAGATAAGCAATTTGAAATACTATTTAATACAGGAACTTTGTATCCTGAATTATTTAATACTGTTGGTAAAATATCAGTCGGTTCATTATATAGATGGCACAGGCTGTTAGGTTATAATGGCGATTGGACTTGCTTGGTAGGTCAATATAAATATTCAACAAGAAAAGAATATAAAACTACATTAAACGAAGAACAGATTAAAATATTTATACAGATTTTATTATCCCCAAGTGCTTTTTCAATAGGTAAATCAATTTCATTAACAAAACATATATTAAAAGAGCGAGGCTATGAAATACTTCCGAAAGATGTAACTTTTAGAAGATATGCCTATTGGTTCAGAGATAATAATTTTGATAAATGGACACTCGCTCGTGATGGTGAAAAAGCACTTAAAGATAAAGTAAGTCCTTATATAGTAAGAAATGCAAGCCTATTAAAAGCAGGTCAAGTTTTAATCGCTGACGGTCATACACTAAACTTTCAGGTATTAAATCCATTCACAGGGAAACCCTGCCGAGCGACTCTGCTTGGTTTTTTAGATTGGAAATCCGGCGGACTTGTCGGATACGATATTATGCTCGAAGAATGCACACAAAATATTGCATCGGCACTCCGTAATGCAATATTAAAGATGGATCACATTCCTGATTTTGTATATCAAGATAACGGTCGAGCATTTAAAAGTAAGTTCTTTAACGGGGACAAAAAATTTGAAGAACTCGGATTTACAGGTGTTTATAACAAACTCGGAATAAAACCAGTTTATGCCACTCCATATAACGCTCGTGCAAAAGTCATCGAGCGTTTCTTTTTAGATTTTCAAGAGGGATTTGAAAAACTTATTCCAAGCTACATTGGGACAAGCATTGAAAATAAACCTGCCTATATGATGAGGAATGAGAAATTACATAAACAAATCCACGAAAAATATTCATTTACTCCTACAATTGAACAAGCTCGATTGATGATTGAAAAATGGTTGGAATATAAACATTCCCAACAATGCACTAATGCAGAAGGCAAGACAATTCAAGAAGTAATTAATGAAATAGAAAAACAAAATATTGATGAGAATATGCTTGATGATTTGATGATGGCGCAAGAAATAAAATCTATCGGCCGGAACGGAATAAGATTTTTGAAAGCTGACTATTTTGACGAAGCATTATACGGAATTAAAGAGAAAACTGTAATTAAATATAGTCTTTTTGACCTCTCCTATATAAAGGTTTATACCCTTAAAGGCGAATTTATATGCAAAGCAATGAGAGTAACAGAGACTCATCCACTCGCAGTTCAGATGGGCGAGATAAAAGATATTGAAGATTATAAACACAAAATTGAAAAGCAACATAAACTGCGCAAGAAAACTATAAAAGCAGTTAGAGAGCATTTCAATATTGAAGATATGGACTTCTTTGAAAAGGAATTAATGAATAATATTAGAATTCCTCAACAAGAAACAATAAAAACAATAACGGTAAAACCTGAACCTGAAAAAGAGCAGAAATTCGAGCCAAAGGTTAAAACCTCAATAGTTGCAAGACCTTTATTTATAGACGATTACGAACGATACGAATGGCATATGCAAAATGGATGCATAACTCCTGCCGATCGGGAATGGCTTGCAAATTATATTAAATCAGACGAATACAAAGAAATATATAAATAGAAAGGAGCGAAATGAAAAAAGTATTTGTAAAAACAAGAAATGTAAAACAAATGATCTCAATGTTTAACAGACTTCGTGATCGTGAAGACGGAGTCCCCGGAATGGGACTTATTTATGGAGAGCCCGGACTTGGAAAGACCTATGCAATTACTTGGTGGGCGGCACAAAATGATGCGATATTAATTAGAAGTGCCAATCTTATGTCTGCCCGTTGGCTTTTAGAAGAGATAATTGAAGAATTAGGGGAAATTCCTTACAATAAATTCTCTGATATCTTCAATCAAGTTATTGCACAATTAATAAAAACACCTCGGCTGATTATAGTTGATGAAACAGATTATTTAACAATCGACTCAAGAGCAGTAGAAACATTAAGGGACATTCACGATAAAACGAATGTCCCTATTGTTTTAGTTGGTATGGGAACTGCCAATAAAAGACTCCAACGGCACAAACATTTATACGACAGATTATTAGAGATTATAAAATTTGAGCCATTCTGTAAACAAGATATAACTTCAATAATAGATCAATTATCAGAAGTGCAGTTTACAGATTGCGCCAAAAAACTATTGTATTCTCGCACAAATCGATTCCGACAATTAGTAAAAACTATAAGCAAAGCAGAACAGGTCGCAAAATCAAACGGAATAAAAGAAATTGATGAAATAACATTAAAAGAGGTATTGAAAAATGATGAAATTGACACAGAAGAAATTGAATTTTCAAACGAAAATTCTTAAAATCGCAAAAGGACTTAATAAATTCACATTGCTCGACATTCTTCCAATGCTCGATGAAAGCGAAAAAGCAATTCAAAAAACGCTCAATGATTTAGAGTCTTTAAATCAGATTAAAAAGATATCAAATACAGAATATCTATATACAAATATAAAAAAGCCTTCTAATAAAGCCACACAACCCCCACAAAAACCATCAAATACAGACGATAAAGATGATATTTGGCTATCAATAGCAGAAGTTGCACGACTTTTGAATATCCAAGAAGAATCCGTTAAACGGAATTGTTTGAGGGGTAGTTATATTGTTAAACCCAATAAAGAACCTGATTTGGAGGGTAAATATTTAATTAAACGATCTTCTCTTAAACTATATGAATTTTTAGAAGATTCTGAAAGACGAGCTATGAATAAAGAAGTTGAAAAACTTTTTCATAACAAAATTGAAGAGAGATTATATGCTGTTTCTTCAGATAGAGGAAAAGAATTTATATACAGGCATTTAAAACTATTTAAGTTAACAGAAGGTATGAGGAGCAAGGAACTGCGTAGCTTTTTAGAGATAATCCCAATGAGAGATCCAAAATTAAAGGTTTCTTATTCGTCATTTTATGCAAAGAAAAAGAAATACCAAGAAGAGGGTATAATGGGTATATTCCCCAAATATTTCATGCCGGATAATAAGAGCGAGGAGCCTCAAGTCCGCAGGAATTTAAATCGTCTTCCGAAAGTCTATGATTTAGCATCAACAGAACAAATAGAGGTTGTATATAAATGCTTTTGTTTTGGAATCCCGGCCTCTCAAACATCAAAAATAGCAAATATAGGAAGTACAACAACGGAGACATTTTATCAGTACATCCGAGCAAAAATTTATGATAAATATTATCAGGAATTAATAAATTATTTTGACTCTGATCCACAATGTCCTCAAGTAAGAGTTTTTATGAAAGATGTATCTGTTAATATTTATTGTTATGACGATAAGGTTTATATTACAAGAAAACCGCTAAAATCAAAGTTACCACAAAGACATCAACGACCTGAAGAATTAAGAGAAGCACGAAGAATGTATAACATTCTTTATCGCAAAAAGTTTATGGCAAGTATGCGAAAATATTTGGAACATCACTTAACTGTAATGTTATGGAAAGAGTACATTTGTAATTTTGATGAATTGCTTAATTCGATTTATTCAATCATTCATATTTAATTCTGATTCAACAAGTTTGTCGTTCATAAGCATAACGTCATCGCATCTGTAATATTTGTGACAGTTAGCCTCGCAGTAATCTAATGCTTTGTTTAATTCATTTACAGTTTTAAGTAAATCAAGTCTTGGACATTCCATTATTCTTCATCCTCCGCCGGGCTTAAAAAATCCATTCTTGTAATGTAGATATTTTCGTATTGGTCGATAACTTTGAAGTATTTTTCTTTTCTGTATTTTTTATCTCCCTCGCACAATATTACAACGTTTTGATTTCTAATATCATCGTGCATTACAGTTCCAAATAATATTCTGTTTGTGTTCTGAAGTTCTTTAACTCTGCATTCAAATAAGTCATCTTCAATCCAGTTAAAATACAATCTCAAAATTTCGCTTTTTACATCGTTTTTTGTGTCATTGCAACAGTCAGCTAACTTACGACCGCTTCTGCTATCAAGATATGTTCTGATTTCATAAGGAGACAAACCTGATAATTCAAGTAATGTTGTAAAAGCTTCTGCCCATTTGTGTTCAGTTTCTTCTGTTGAATTGCAATTGTTAATAGTTCCATAAAATCCGTACTGTGTGTTTTCGCTTCCTAATACTGTTTTTGTCATAATTTTAGTCCTTTCTTATAAGTTCACCGAAGTAAATATCATCAGGTTTTTCAGGATCGAGCAGGCATTCAATCATAAATACAAATTTTTCTCCGGCATCAAAACCGTCTAATTGAACGC
>CAMZGT010000052.1 GCA_947306495.1 uncultured Acinetobacter sp. | reverse complement strand
TGAGGGATTCCGTATTTTTCAGTAAATACTACCCAAAATTTAAGACCACCTTTCTTAAATGTTACCGGCCAAAAAACACGAGATAGAACTCTTTCTCCATAAGGGTTGTCGTAACTTGGATTATTTTGAGGACATAAGAACTTTTTAGGAGGTAACTCTTCTCCCCAAAAGTGTTCTTTGGTTCTGAATTTTAGAAGATTCTCTTCATCAAAACAGAACCATTCAGAAGGCTTTGCTTTTAATTCAAATGGTAAAACATAATTGCCAACCTTACCCCACATAATCTCTATGGGTTGAAAACCAAATAATGTCGCATCTAAAATGTCATTAATCAGTTTATGTATATCAAGTTTTTTAAGTACATCTTCAACCAATTCGGCATCTTTTGCCTTATCCAAGCCTCTGTTTATTTCCCATTCAAGAGATAAAACACCGGCTTTTCTTGATTGAATACACGCAAAAACGTGTGGATCACAAAATAATTCTCTGTAAATTTTTACATCTTTGCCTTGCTTGCGTAGAACGATATCAGGATCGGGTAAATATGAACCTAATGAATAAAAATTTATACTTCGTTTTCGAGTTGCAATTTCATCTGATAATTTTTTTGCCATAATTTTTTCCTTTTAAGGTGATGTTAAATGTTCGTTAAAACCTTTTTAAATTCTTTTAATTTTAATTTTTAGGGGTTGGTGCAATAACATGTGAGTCAAAATAATTTAAGAGCCCTTAAAAGTCTTTTACGAGTTTTAAGGTTTCAAATTTTTGTCTTGATGAAATATGTATTTCACCAGTTCCGTTTCCGGCGGCGTGCAGAGCAAGTGCCAATGCCCAAAAACGGTCAGCGTGTCCGTTATCTGAATGGTCAGCATCAAAACGGATATTGTTTGCAGTTGTAGTTATTCTACGAATTGAGTGTAAGTCTTCTCTAATTTCGTGTTGTTTAGGAATAAAGACAGTTCTGTTTTCAAAGTGGGTACGGAGGCAATATGCCATTTCCTCTTTGATTCTGTTAGTGAACATAATCGGCTCAACTCTATATTTGCCGAATTTTATTTGTGCATTTTCAGATAATTGCATCCCGATCCCTGTCGAATCAGGACAGCATCTTCTGAATGGCTTGCAGGATAGCACCTCCGATAAAATCTCTTCTTGTTTATGGAATGGCATTTTAACCAGTTCAATAACACTTCGGGTGTATAAAATATTTTCTAATTTTTCTAACACCCAAATTACAGTTAAATCCTTTTTACGACCGACATCCATTCCGACAAACATATCGTTTTTGATTTCAGATAACGGTCTTAAAATATCATCCAACTCGCAGGTTGAAATAAGGTCATAAGGTAAAAATGCACAAGCCTCATCAACCGCTATACAACAATACTCTTGCAACCAAGTATATTCATCAAAACAGTTGTCTTCTTCATTTTTCATCCACTCCTGTTGTTCTTCGGGGGTGGTTTTTCTTTGGTAAATTCTATCAACAAGACCTTCTGAAACAGCAAGCTGAATCGGTGTTTTATGATGAGACCATTTTAATTTACCCTTCAAAACCTGATCTATAAACTTGTAATATAAGCAATTCTGTCCGTTGTGAGTGGATAAAATTCTCAAAGGATAACCCCAAGTTATACAAGGGCGTGCCGCTTTCCAAAGTTCTTCGGGATTATTATGAAAAGCGAATTCATCTAAAACAACTTTCCCACCTTTAGAACGGAAGCCTTTTGGATTAGATGAAAGAGCGTGTATTTTTGTACCGTTTGAAAATTGAATAACAAAGGCTTTTATATCTTTGTCGTTATCAATAATCACTTCACCCAACCTTTTAGCGGTGATGTGGAACAATTTAACCCATTGTTCGCAGTAATCAATATATTCTTTAGCGGCAGATTCGTCAGCTGATGAAAACCAAACAGCAGGGACTGTTTTATTAACACAATCCCTGACATCTTCGTAGCTTTGAACGTATGTCGCACCAATACGGCGTGACTTCTCCCAAATTTTTATTTTTGATTTATCGTTAAGCCATCTTTCTTGATAGGGTAAAAAATAATTATTCTTCACTTGATTTCATCCCTAAAATTTCAGTTTCAATCAACTTCACAAAGTCAGGTGTAATTCCTTTGTTCTCTTCTTTTGCAGGTTTATTTATTACACCATCTTCGTACTCTTTGATTTTGGTAATAAGCGGAAGCATTTTTGTAAATGCAAACATTCTGCCGGGATCAACTTTTTCATTATTGTCGATGTCATATTCAATAGAGGTCATAAGTTTTCGGGCAAAGTTATAAAGCTCTTCGTGGAACATTGTTTTTGTACTTAAATATTGTTCCTTTTTTAAATCCCACTTATGATCCGTCTTCCATCTGCGGATGGTTCTTTCATTGACACCGACTTTTTGAGCAACCTCTTCAATAGTGAGTTGATCTACAACATAGAGCCGTTCTGCATTAGACAATAAAACCTCATTCTTAGTCAAAGTAATCCTCCAACTTTTGAATTTTAGTATTTAGAGTCTGCATTTCCCCGAACACCTCTTGAAGTCGATTAAAAGCAACGGATGCCTTTTCGACTTCAAGTTTTAGAGTGTCTTCTTCAAAGGGGTTCAACAATGAACGAATTAGTATAACAAGACCTGCCGCCTCCGTATCAAGATGTTTAAATTTAGATTTAGCCTCGGACAGTTGTCCTTTTAGTTGAATTCTCTCAATATCCATTAGCCTGAAATCTCTCTTTTTAATACGGGACACCAAACATTTGAATCGATTTTACTTTCGATTCTTGATAGCACAGTTGCGCTATATTGGTTTGTTTCAACCAAATCTTTTAAGATCTCAAAATTGTTTGCAATGATTTTTTCAAAGGTTTTCACTTGAGCATTATGGTAAATGTACCAAATAACAAAAATCACCGCAGGAAATCCAATACTCTCAAATAGCTTTAACATAATAGATGTTTCCATAATCATTCCTTTCCAAAACGAAAGAGAAAAGAGGCTTTTCGCCTTTTCTTTTACTTAAAAGATAACTTCTGCGACTTGTATTTTTCAACTTGTCGTTGCAAGAGATTATTTCACTTGTGTTCGGATTAGAAAAAATCTCTTGCCATTGCAATTTGAGAGTGATTTGCAATGGCGATTATACTGCCATCAGAAAAAGAAAAGTTTATTACACAAAAATGATGGAGAGTTTTATGAAGTATTTTGAGGTTTTTAAAGCCGGAAACTACCCACAGGGAAAATTTACAAAGGAAGAGGTGCAAGAACTTGCCAAGAATTATGATCCGAGTTTTTGCGAAGCACCTATTACTTTGGATCACGAACAGAAGGGGCCGGCTTATGGTTGGGTTGATAAATTAAAAGAAGAAGACGGAATGCTTAAGGCTTCTTTTAAAGATTTATCAGACGATTTAAAAGAATTTGTTAATAAGGGTAAGTATAAAAAAATATCTGTTGAAATATACAGAGAGTTAGAAGGTAAAAAGCCATATTTAAAGGCTGTTTCTTTCTTGGGTGCATCAATCCCTCAAGTAAAAGGAATGGAGCCGGTTGAATTTAAAGAAGGAGAATCAGAAACCTATATCTTTGAAACACAAACAGAAGATGAAACAGAGACCGAAGATATAGAAGAATTAAAAAATACAATCGCTGATTTAAAACAACAGGTCGCTGATTTTAAGGAAAAAGCACAAAACAAAGACACAATAAAAGAATTAAAAACGCAGGTCAAAAATTTAAATATTGAACTTGCAAAATTTAAAGATCAGGCGGCAGGAAAAGATGAACTTGCAAAGAAATTGCAAGACTTGGAAAACACCATAAGAGATAAAGATTTTAACGAGTTTATTGACTCTCAAATCTCTGCCGGTGTTTTAACTCCTGCTAATAAAGATGCTGTTTTAAATATTTTACAGGATTTGGATAACGTAAAAAAGTTTGACGAATCCTCTAACAGCATCGATAAGTTTAAAACATTCATCTGCGCATTACCGAAGCAAGTTGAGTTTGATGAAATTGCACAAAAAAATGCAAAGAAAAAGACTGAAGACGATCTAAAGTATGCTGATGCAGATGAGGAAAGTTTAGAGATATTCAAACAGGCACAGTCTATCGCCCAAGAAGAAAATATCTCATTTCGTGAAGCACTATTAAAGATTAAGGAGGTATAAATGGGGCGTTTAGAAGAATTAAGAATTAATGCCTATTTGTCCGAAGTTGCACGAGGATACAGTAATAATTCATTTATTGCTGAAAGTTTATTTCCTGTAATTAGTTCGGATTTGGAGAAAGTGGATATCTTTGAATTTAACAAAGAGGCATTCCAAGTTTATGATACAGAACGTGCAATTAGAGCTAATTCAAATGTAATTAGTCCTAAAGGATTTAAAAAGCATACAACAACCCTTACAGAACACGACTTGGCTTATCCGATTGATTACAGAGAAGAGGAAGAAGCTCGTAAAATCAAATTGCAAGTACACGCAACAAATGTTGTAACACAGGGACTTTTATTGAAACTTGAAACACAATGTGCCGCATTAGCACAAGATCCGACTAAGTATCCTGCAACAAATAAAATTGCTTTATCCGGCACAAGTCAATTTACACATAAAGACTCCGATCCTGTAGGTGTAATTGATGATGCAAAGGATGCAATTTCAAGACAAATCGGTCAAGATCCAAACACTCTCGTTATGGGACAAGAAGTATGGGAATCATTGAAAAGGAATGAATCTCTGAAAGGTTTGATTGCTAATTCAACAAATAAAATCGTAACTCTTGATTTATTAAAAGAGTTCTTTGAAGTTGAAAATATTGTCATCGGAAAGGCGATTTATTCAAATGCAAGCGACCAGTTTGAAAGAGTATGGGGAAACAATATCATTCTTGCTTATGTTCCTAAACTTAATGCAAGAACAGAATACGATCCTGCTTTTGCTTACACTATCCGCAAAAAAGATGCTCTTCAAATTGATGAGTACGAAAAAGAAGGAAACAAAGTCCGCTACATTCGTGCGACTGATATTTACACCCCATTCCTCGTTGGTGCAGAAGCCGGTTATTTAATCTCAAATGTAAACGGAACAAAAGGAGGTAACGGTGGCAACTAAAAAATACAAAGTTAAAAACACTAACATTTTGCACAATGGTGATTTGTATAAAATTGGCGATGTAATTGAGCTTGACGATAAACAAGCTACAAAATTGCAAGATGTATTAACTGTGGTAAAAGAAACCTCCACAACAAATAAAAATCAAAACAAAACAAAGACAGAAAACTCTGAAAAATCAGGAGGTGAAAATGGCAAATAAACTATATAAACCTTTATTGATTGATTCTGTGCTTGCAACTGCTGACCTACCAAAACAAAGATTTATTTCTTTTAATGGCGCAGTTTCAGGAGCCGGAGAAAAAGCCTACGGTATTTGTGATGTTGAAACCGAATCAGGTCAGTATGCACCAATTGCAACAACAGGAATTTTACTTGTTGAAGCAGGTGGCACAATTACTGTCGGAGCAGAAATCACATCAGATGCCAACGGTAAAGCAGTCACTTTAGGTGATAATCAAAAATCAAATGGTTATGCTCTCGATGACGGAGCAGATGGTGATGTCATCAGAATAATCAGAGGCATTTAATGTCTTTCTACTGTACCCCCGAAGATATTGAAAAGCAAGTTAGTACACATACCCTTATCCAGCTAACTAATGACAACCCCGATCAGGAAACTGTCGATACGGTTGTCTGCGAGGAAGCACTTATCTACTCCTCTACCCTTATTGATGGTTATTTAAGGGGAAAATACACACTACCCTTAAATAACCACTTTCCTTTATTACGGATAATTGCGATTGATTTAAGTATTTATCGCCTTTATTCAAGAAGAATTTATACAGATATTCCTGAATCAGTTGCGCAAGCCTACAAAAACGCAATTAAAACATTGGAAGATCTTAAAAAGGGAATAATAAGCCTGCAAACAGAAGAGGAAACGAGTGTCAGAACTTCAGGAGAATACAGAACAAATAAAACTGAATCAGACAGGTTATTTAATAAGCGAGTAATGAATCTTGAGTATTAGGGATATTGAGAATTCAATAATTCAATATTTAAAAGATAAATTCCCACAGTTTTTAGTTCAGGGATTTCCTGAAAAACCGCAAGAATTTATTTTACTCCATCCTGTCGGTGCAATACTCGTACATTACAGAGGTGGGAATTATTCTCAAACAGATGCAATCAATTTTATTTCTCAAGATAAAAATCTCAATTTTGCAATAACTGTCGTTACAAGAAACCTGCGCAATAATAACGGTGCTTATGAAACCCTCGATAAAGTTAAGCAATATTTATGCGGATATAAAATCCCCGAATGTACAAAATTAACCCCAAACAAAGAAGGCTTTATATCTGAAACAAACGGTATATGGCAGTACGAAATAGAATTTAGACTCTCTACCCCAAGTATAGAAGAAATGGAGGAAATATAATGCCTGCAAGTTTTTTACATGGCGTTGAAACAATAGAAATTGAAAAAGGTGCAAGAAC
>CAMZGT010000051.1 GCA_947306495.1 uncultured Acinetobacter sp. | reverse complement strand
CATCTCGCATAGCAATTCTATATCCGCTACCGAGAGTTGTAAACTCTTTTATAGCTTTTAATCGCTCTCTTGCCTCTTGCGTCAGTTCTTTGTTTTTCTTATACAAGCAATAGCAATAAGCTTGCTTTTCAGAGCGTCCTACTCTTCCTCTTAATTGATATAATTGAGCTAATCCGAGTTTATTGGATTCGTGGATAATAATTGTATTAGCATTCGGAATATCCAAGCCGTTTTCTATGATTGTTGTGCATAGTAAAATATCTGATTCGTGATTATCAAAACCAACAATAACATCCTCTAATTGTTTTTCGCTTAATTGACCATGTCCGACAGAAATTCTCGCATTAGGAACAAGTTTTTGAAGTTCCATCTTAAATTTTTCAATCGTTTCGACTCTATTATAAAGATAAAAAACTTGTCCGTCTCTGTCTAATTCATTTACAATTGCATTTTTAACGGTTTGTTCGTTGTATTCACCTACATAAGTCTTTATTGGTAACCTATTTTGCGGAGGAGTGTTGATAACAGAAATATCTTTAATTCCAGAGAGTGACATGTACAAGGTTCTTGGAATAGGTGTTGCCGACATTGAAATAATATCAATATTTTCTCTGAATTCTTTTAATTTTTCTTTATGTCGGACTCCAAATCTGTGTTCTTCATCTATCACTAGCAATCCCAAATCTTTGAATGTCACTTTATCTTGCAGCAATGCATGTGTAGCGACAACAACATCGCATTTACCGGTTGTAATATTTTTTAAAGTTTCATTTCTTTCTTTTGCAGAACGGAAACGGCATAATAGTTCAACATTAATACCGAAAGGCTTAAAACGTTCAGAAATTGTTTGATAATGTTGTAAAGCCAAAACAGTAGTTGGAACAATTACTGCAACCTGTTTTAATGAGGTCACTGCTTTGAACATTGCCCTCATTGCGACCTCAGTCTTACCGAATCCTACATCCCCGCATATCAGTCTATCCATCGGATTCGGATTTTCCATGTCTTCTTTAATCTGATTAATGGCTTTTAATTGATCAGGAGTTTCTATATACTCAAAAGTTTCTTCCATTTCCAGTTGAAGCGGTGAGTCGGGTGCAAATGTAATCCCTTCTTGCATTTTTCTTCGTGCATATAGTCTTAGCAAATCATATGCAATTGATTCAACAGCTTTTTTTACCTTCTGTTTCACGCCTTCCCAGTCACTGCCTCCCATTCTGGAAAGTTTGGGTTTAACCTGTCCGGACCCTCTGTATCTGCACAGCATGTTTATCTGTTCTGCCGGAATGTGCAATTTATCTTTATTTGCATATTCTATTGTTAAATAATCTTTAAGCTGACCATCTAATTCCTGTTTTGTGAGTCCTTTATAAATTCCGACTCCATGTATAGAGTGAACAACATATTCTCCTTCCTGTATATCGTTAATATTTTCAATATACTCGGCTTTTTCTTTGAACTTTCTTTTTCTGCCGGTCGGAATTTCCTTTTGACGTTTATTGAAAAGTTCCCTATCTGTTAAGATAAGTATTTTGGCTGACGGAATAATTGTACCTTGCGAGGTTATGTTTTTTATATAATCGACTTGATTAATACCATATGACGCAAGAACCTCTTTTACTCTTTCTTGAAAATCTGTTGCGATAGTAATTTGAAAATTGTGATAGCTTTTTATAAAATCCGAAACGGCGTCCATATTTGCGTCAAAAATTCGAATATTTCTTGAATCAATATCAATCACTTCATTATTTTCATCAGAAAGAAAGTTATTCATATATATTTTTTGAAATCCTGCAAGTTCTTGATTAATTTCATCCCATGAATAATGATTTAAGGACTTTAGCTCATATATTTGTTTAGTTTTTAACGCTTCTTGATAAGAATTAGTATGAGTTTTGTCAATTATATCAAATTTTGAAATAATTTCAGCATATTCATCAAAAATAACAATATAGTCTTTAAAGTAATCAAGTATACTTACTAAATCTTGATTAAAATATGATTGATATGCACCAATTCCCTCAAAGTATTTTTCATTAATCAATTGTTCACAAAGTTCTTTCGGGAATTTGTCAGGTATACCGTCGGACAGGACGAATTTATATAAAGGTTTTATGTCTGCAAACTTTACTTTTTCAATAGATTTTTGAGTTTCGTTATTAAAAAATCTTATATCAACGATTTCATCTCCCCAAAATTCTATTCTATAAGGATATTCTTCTAAAGAATATATGTCTGCAATATCTCCCCTAATACTGTATTCACCGATATCAGATACCATGGTTGAGTGTTTGTAACCATAATTAACCAGTTTTTGAAGAAGTTCTTTTTGTGAAATTGTATCACCAATTTTTAAAGTAAATCTATTTAAATTAAAAAAACTGACTTTAGGAAATTTTTCTAAAAGGGTTTTAACAGGAGCTAGTACAATATCCGGAGTATTTAGCAATATTGATATCTGTTTTTTATAATCATATAGATTTCCTGAAATTGTTTCATATGGTGAAATGTTTTGATAGGGTATAGTTTCTGATTCTAACGAAAATATTCTGTCTAAATCAGAAGAATATTTAAGTGCAGCTTGCTCTGTAGAAGTTATTAATAAAACTTTTTTACAGGAAAACTCTTTAATATACTTAAGCAAAATTAAGCGACTAAACGATGTCAGTCCTGTTAAAGTAAAGCTTTTGTTTTTTTTTATATTACTTACAAACCCGTCAAAAAATGACGCGAATTCTAGTTTCATGAATTAGGGCTTTCGTATTCTATGCCTATTTCTTTTAATGCAGAAATAAATCTTTCTGCGCATGCATATTGAACTTCTGGCGGAACAACTCTTAAAATTTCTACAGTCTTAGAAATAATTGGGTCTTTGTCGTACCATCTGCATCCGTTAACAGGTTTTACCAAATCATAAAATCTGTCAAGAGCCTCCTTAGATACCTTCTCTTCTAATTTATCCAAAAAGACAACAGCATGTTCTTTTAATTCTGATTGATAATTTTTTAGTAATTCAATTACTTCCAGTAATTTAGGGTCATGGTCATACCATCTTTTATATGCCGGACTCATTTACAATACCCCCTTTATACTTATAACATTAGAGTTATGTGTAGCTTCGGATTCTGTATCATTAAAACGAACAATCTTTGCTCCCAGATTTGTTAATTTGTTTTCAAACTCTTCATATCCGCGATCAATATGATGCAACTTTTCTACAATAGTTTCACCATTTGCAATAAGACCTGCTATTACAAGAGCTGCTCCTGCTCTCAGATCACTTGCTACCACAGTAGCACCTTCCAGTTTTTTAACACCTTTGACAATTGCGTGATTTCTGTCTTGGTGTATATCCGCTCCCATCCTTCTTAAATCAGGCACTTGCATAAATCTGTTTTCATACAAACTCTCGGTAATGATACCAACACCGTTAGCCGTAGTTAGAAGGGTCATAGCTATCGCTTGTAAATCAGTCGGAAATCCAGGATATGGCTGAGTTACAAAATTTATTGAATTAAGACGATTTTTGCAGCTTACTTCTATTGTAGTCGGTTCAACCAACTTTATACTTGCTCCCATTTGTATTAACTTATCATTAAAGAATGTAAGATGAGCAGGGTAAACATTTTTGATAACAGCTTTACCTTTTGTTGCAACAACGGCAGCCATAAATGTACCCGCTTCAATTCTATCCGGGATTGTTGTATATTCAACTGCATGTAATTTGTCTTGTGTAACACCGTTTATAACAATTTCAGATGTTCCTGCACCGGAAATGTCAGCTCCGATAGCATTTAAAAAGTTTGCCAAATCAATGATTTCAGGTTCTCTGGCTGCATTTTGAATTCTTGTCGCTCCTTGTGCTGTAACAGCGGCTAACATAAGATTTTCAGTCGCTCCAACAGAGGGAATGTCAAGATAAATATCAGAACCTACCAATTTAGAAGCTTTAGCGTGGACATATCCGTTTTCTATTTTAATTTTTGCCCCGAGTGTTTCTAAACCTCTTATGTGAAAATCTACTCTTCTTTCCCCGATTGCGCACCCACCGGGCAATGCAACAATAGCTTCCTTGCATCTGGACATCAATGCCCCTAAAATTATAAACGATGCTCGCATTTTGCTTACAAGCTCATATTTTGCCGTGATAGATGTTATAGAAGTTGCATCTACAACTACTGATTTCTCTGTAGTGTCATAAATGCATTTAGCTCCCAAATCACTCAGAACGTTTAAAATAATATCAACGTCCGTTAAATGCGGTACATTGTATATTTTAGAAATACCTTTAGCCATAATTGTTGCAGCAAGAATCTTTAATACTGCATTCTTTGCTCCGCCAATAGAAACCTCCCCTCTAAGAGTTTCTCCGCCTTGAATTTTATACTTTTCTGTCAAAATCTCCTCCGACTCCATACTAATAATACTATTATTAGCATTTCTTGTAAAGAGGTAAAGGGGCAAAATGTCAAACAATTAGCAATTAGCTTGCTCTTCGCATTAAATCAGAAAGTTTTACGTTTTTATTTTTTATTGACGGTTCACTTTTTTTAATGGCAGTAGTTTGTTTAAATTGTGTAAGTCCGATTCTTTGCGGTTCTTTTTCAAATACCAGTATTTTATGTATTAATGTTTCAAGATATTTCATTTTTATTCTCCTTGTTATAATTGTACGAATTTTCTTTTTATTATTTATCCTTCATTAAAACTATTTTTAAATTTAAAATCATTATACGTTATGGTAAAATCTTAGGTAATACATAAGGAACAATAAATTTGGAATCAAGTTTTTATTCGGATTTAGATACTAATTTTGAACAAGCTTGCAGCATGTGTGAAAAAGATTTTACTCACGGTGAGCTTATTGCAATGCTTAAAACAGGAAATATTCCTCAGAAGCAAATTGCCGCATTAAAATTCGATAAAATAGAAAATAAATCTGATGCAGAAGTGTTACTCTCAAATCTAACAGGATGTGACGGTAAAGTAAGAGAAGCTGTGGCGTTAAAACTAAATCAAATTCTCAGAGTAAGCAGAACCTCGCTAAAAATAGTTGCAGAGTGTGCTTCTCGTCGGTTGTCTGATGCAACGGTTGATATTAACGGGAATATATGCAGACTTGCGGTAGATAGTGCTGTCCTTTTGAAAAATAATTTTGAATTTTCAAACAATTATACTAAAACTATAGTAAAGTATGCTAAAGAATCGCTTGAAGCATTGGATAAATTTATATTCAGGGACAAAAAATATGTTATAAATAAACAATTATTTAAGTTATATTGGTGTCTTGATGCTTTAAAATATTTTTATGATTTTATACCGGAAGATGAGTTAAAGCTGATTTTGCAAAAGGCTGCTTCTCAAGAAGAGTACACAATAAGAGAAAAAGCCGCTGAAATACTTAATAAATCAAATATATATCCGGCGTTAGCTGATAAATTAAAAAGTGATTCAAATTATTATGTAAGACAAGTGTTTTTAAATCATTAAAGCTTCTTTTAAAACATCTAAATGGTCATCAATTAAAAATTTCGCGAATTCTTTCGTGTCGATTTGAGCTCCGACTATAGACATCAAATCATCAGGAAGCTCCAGTATCATTTTAACCAATGATTCTTTTTCAAGTGCAATCATTGGCTTAACCATTTCAGGTTTCTGCAGAGTATTCAGCATATTTAAATATGTCGTGTTTTCAAATAGTAAAAGGTATTCAGGCTTTTCTTTAGTCAGTTGAAATGTTAATTGTCTTTGAACATCCGGATCTATAGATGACATAAAATCTCTAAATTTGTCGTCTTCTAAACTTTCTATGCTTTTTAAAAATTCTTCAACGTTAGTATCTTCAAATGGTCTGCCTGTAATTCCTTCTATAAAGTTTTGCATAACTTCAGGCGGCATAGCTTTTAATTGTTTCATGACGTCAGTTTTTTCGAGTTTATCATTTTGGAAAAAGCTTGCTAAATCTTCTTCTGTTAGCATCATAACAATTTTTTCCAAAGGAAATGCTTCTCTGATAACATTAACTAACTCGTAAAGATCCACATTTTCAAGCATTTTCAGTAGTTTATCCTGAGTAAAGAAATATAGTCCCATGACTAAGTCTTCAGGTTTCAGAAGGGGAATTAGCAATTCTCTTGTTCTGTCATCCATTTTATGAATTAAAACGAATTTATTTTCTACGTCAGTAAGCTTAAATACATCAATCAACTTATCAGGAGAACTGTATACTTCGGCAGCATACTTAACTGCTTGAGAATTTCCTTTGGCAGCTTCTGCTTCAATAATTTCATCAACGTTTTTTAGACCGTAATCATTTACCATACGGGAAGAAGATATTTGCATTCTTTCTGCGAATAATTTCATATTTGCATCTATGACTATTGACATAAATCTCCTTATAATTACTCTTATATATATAAAGTATATATTATATAAATAATTGCCTTTTTTATTAAGAATTGTAAAGACAAATTTAATGTGATATAATAAGTTTGTATGAAACGATTTACTATTATATTATCATTATTTTTGTTATTTATAAACAGTTCTGTTTTTGCTGCAGTTCCGACAACAAAACAAGAACTTAAAGTGCCTGCCAAAGACGGATTTAGCCTGTATGCAACCTTTGAATATCCAAAAGTCAAAGGACAAAAGGAATATAAAACAATTGTGCTTTTGCACTCGTTGGGTTATTCTTCTCAGTGGTGGGAAAATTTACCAAATGAGCTTTTGGAGCATGGTTATGCAGTTTTGCGAATAGATTT
>CAMZGT010000050.1 GCA_947306495.1 uncultured Acinetobacter sp. | reverse complement strand
TTTTTAATCTCTCTTTTAAATATCTCTTACATATATATAAAGTATATTCCTCGCAAAAAATTGCCTTTTTTGTGAGGAATATTAAGAAATGTTACAAAAATTTTATCTACAATTAAACTTCAATAAATTTGCCCATTCTACGGAATTTATTATATCTTTCTGCGCGTAATTTTTCCGGAGAAAGTTTTGAAAGTTCATCAAATGCTTTTATTATTGATGATTTCATTGCTGATGCAACTTTTTCATAGTCATTATGTGCCCCGCCTAATGGTTCAATAATTTCTTCATCAATAATACCCAGTTCAAGTAAATCTTTAGAAGTTATTTTTAAAGCTTCAGCTGCTTCTGCGTATCTGGCAGCATCTCTCCATAGTATAGAAGCGCATCCTTCCGGTGAAATAACTGTATAATAAGCATGCTCAAGCATCATTACTCTATCTGAAACAGCAAGACCCAGTGCTCCGCCACTGCATCCTTCACCGGTAATTATTGAAACAATCGGTACAGAAAGTTTAGACATCTCTCTTAAGTTCATAGCAATAGCTGCACCTTGGCCTGTTTCTTCAGCCATTATTCCGGGGTATGCTCCGGGAGTATCTATAATTGTAACTATAGGTATATTGAACTTATTTGCATGTTTAAATAAGCGCAAAGCTTTACGGTATCCTTGAGGTTGCGGCATGCCGAAATTGTATTCCAAATTCTCTTTTGTGCTTTTGCCCTTTTGTATACCTATAATCATAACAGGTTTTCCGTTAAGTTTTGCAAGACCCCCGATTATTGCTCTGTCATCCATTCCTTCTCTGTCACCGTGAAGTTCTACAAAATTTTCACACATCAAGTTAACGTAATCTAAAAATTTTGGTCTTTCAGGATGTCTTGCAATTTGTAATTTTTGTGAAGGTTTCAATTTTGAGTACAACTCCTTTTTATAATCTTCTGCCTGTCTTTCAAATGATTCGATTTGACTTTCAAGGTCCATTCCTGATGTTTCGCTCATTTGTTTAAGTTCATCTATTTTATTTTGTATATCAATTATTGGTTTTTCAAAATCTAAAACAGTTGCCATATTTATACCCCGTGCATTTCTAATATATTGGCTATAGTTTTTCTTAAATTTTTTCTTTTAGAAACTACATCTACTTGACCATATTTAAGTAAATATTCCGCAGTTTGAAAATCATCCGGAAGTTTTTGACGAATGGTTTGTTCTATAACTCTTCTGCCGGCAAAGCCGATTCTTGCACCCTGTTCAGCAATAATTATATCGCCTAATGTGCCAAAACTTGCAGTAATTCCTCCAAATGTCGGTTCGGTAAGCAGGTTAATATAAAGGATTCCTGCTTCGTCAAGCTTTCCTGCTGCACAAGATGTTTTTGCCATTTGCATTAATGAAAGTGCACTTTCTTGCATTCTTGCGCCGCCTGAGGATGTAATAGCAAGCATCGGAAGTTTAAGCTCCAATGCTTTTTCCATAATTCTTGTTACTTTTTCTCCTACGACACTTCCCATTGAACCGCCCATATAATCAAAATCCATAACTGCAACCGCAAGTTTATGTCCTTTTATTTTAGCAAGACCGGTAACTACAGCTTCATCAAGTCCTGTTTTTTCATGAGCTTTTTTCAATCTGTCTGCGTATGATTCAGTATCAACAAACTCAAGCGGGTCAGTAGGAAGAACGTCCTGAAACAATTCCTCAAATGAACCTTCATCAAATAGCTGTTGAATCCTTGTTTTGGCTCCTATCCTGTAATGGTAGTCACAATGAGGGCACACCATTAAGTTTTCTTCTATTTCTGTTTTTAAAATTTGAGTTTCGCAATGAACGCATTTTGTCCATAATTCAGGAGTGTCAGTGTCTAAACCTTTGATTTCTTTTGCCCTGCGTTCTATTTGGGCTTCTTTACGTTTATCAAACCATTCTTGTATTGTCATATATTATACACATAACGGTAAAACCGTCCCCTTAGTTGTCATAATCAAAATGCAATATGCACTTATACATTTTACATCAAAAATTTAAAAATTGGTCAAGTATTAACGTTTTGTAACTATTTTGTTAACTAATGGCAAAAATTTTTTTTACGTTTTTTCTATTTGATATGAGAATTACAAAAATATTGCCAATATTACCTTTCATAGCTATAACATCTCTTGCGATGCCAAAATCGTTGAATTTGTCTGCTGAGTGCAATGTATATGACCAATTTGTTAAAACCGAACAAAATTTCCCCCCTTCTGAAGGTAGTAATGATGAAAAATTTTTAGCTGCAGCACCAAGTCCATACGTAGATATTCAAGGTAAGTCAATGAGTGCAATAATTGTTGTTGATACAAAAACAAACGTATTATACAAATATAATGAAAAAGGTGTTCCGGAAATGGCTTACAGAATAGCTTCCGGTAAAAAAAGCACCCCGACGCATAAAGGAGTTCGTATAATTTCACATACAGAGGATTACCCATATCGTTCAGCGTATGGTTCAAAGCGCAAAAGAAATCCAAAAGATTACGGCCCGCATATTATTATTTTGAGAAAAATTGATACACAAACAGGTGAAACTGCTTCAATAGGTGAGTTTATTCACGGAAACAGAAATGCTCAAGCTGTCAAAGACGGACTTTATGTATCTCATGGATGTATGAGAATGAATAATGATGTGATTACTCAATTATACAAACAAGTAAAAGCAGGTCAATTGGTTATAATTAAATAAAAATTTAAACTAAACCTTCTTTTAGTGCTTTAACAGCGGCTTGTGTTCGGTCGTCAACAACTAGTTTTTGGATAATGTTGCACACGTGAGCCTTTGCGGTGTGTTCACTTATTGTCAATGTTCGGGCTATCTCACTGTTAGATTGACCGTCTACAACGAGTTTTAGGACTTCATATTCTCTTTGAGTCAGATTAGAATGATTTTGCTTAAACGCACTTCTTGAAAGTTGTCTTGATGGAATTACACCGTTATTTTTGTCCCTTATAAAAGGAGTCATTTGCGGATCAATCCACATAGCACCTACTCGTACCATTTTGATTGCATTCATTAAAAAATCAGTACTTATATCTTTTATGATATATGCATTAGCACCTGCTGCAAGTGATGCGTTTAATTCGGATTCATTGACATGCGAAGTTAGCATGATAACTCTTATATTGTCATTATTTTCTAATATTTGTTTGGTTGCTTCTATACCGGAAATGTCAGGTAAACCTATATCCATTAAAATAATATCTGGTTTAATAAGTTTTGCTTTTTCAACGGCCTCTTTACCGTTTGTGGCTTCACCTATTATTTCCATTTCAGGATAATCATTAAAAAGTGATTTTATACCTATTCGCATAAGTTTTTGATCTTCTACAAGCAGGATTTTTATCATAACAGAACCTCCTAATATACAAATTTTCTAATGTAATATTAAGAGGTTCTTTATACAAGTTAAATTGCACTTTATTTACAAAAAAAGATAGTTCTAAAATTTTTAAACTTAGAACTATCTTTTAAAAATTTTTTATACGGTGTGCATTTTTTCAAAAATTCCTTTTTTCTGAACCCAAATTTCTACTTCCATGCGATTACCTTCTTCAATAAGAGCGTTTTTTAGCTCTTTAAAATTTAATTTTGAAGATTCAATGTTGCAGAGCATGAACATAACAAAATGTCCTTGCATTAAAGTTTGTTTAATATCTTCAATATTCACATTGTGTTTTGCAAGTAAGTTTGTAACACCTGCTACAATACCGACTTTATCTGCGCCGTAAACTGTAATAATTATCTTATTATCATCCATTTTTCACCTCAAACTTATATTGACAAAAGTAAAGTCTTGCAGAATGTGCAAGACTCAAAAATATACATTTACCCCACTAACTTTATAACATACTTTTTGCATGCTTGTCAATAGGGTGATTTATGTAATTAATTTTAGTAAAGTTAAAAAATTTTTATAAATAAGAATCCCATTTTTATTGGGATAAGCATGATTAATGTAAATAATTGTAACAATACACAAAAAAAGTCTAAAGTTTTCATAAAATGTGCCGATATACATAATGTAAAGAGAAATCACACATAGTTGTTGAAAGGGATATTAATTTATGGAACGCGATGAACATGAAATGCTGATTGAGTATTCGGAAATGACAGCATTCAATTTTAATTCAAAAGAATTTGAAGAGGTTAGAAGAGATTATTTAGAATGTAAAGGCATGGTATCAAGTTTTACCAGAACGGTTAAAAATTATTCTAAAAAATTTAAACCTGCCAGAAGTTATTAATTTTGGGAGTATTTTAACATGAGTAACAAACAAGATTTTCAAAAAGGTTGTTTTTCGCCAAATTGGCTTGAAGTTGATTTAACAGATGCAAGAGCAACGGTAAATAAGGAGTCAAGCTTAGAGAGCAAACGACGTAAAGATTTAAAAACGTTATTAAAAGAGCTTGATGAAATCAAGCAAAGTATTGAAAAAGCTGCAGAAAAACAGCATCGTTTGGCTAATCTAATGGGGTTTTATACCGGTGATTTTGCGCAATAACAGGCCATAAGGAACCAAAAGCAAAATTTAGCAATAATGGCGAAATCTCACAAATTTCGTCTTTATTGCTGTTTTTAATATATTTACTCAATTATTTGCATGATGTATACTAAGAACAGATAAAGTAAAAACATGCTAAAAAAACTTTCTAAAAAAGCTCTAATACATACAGCATTAATATTAACATCTTTGTTATCAATCTTTCCGTTTATATGGTTAACATCTACATCATTAAAGGGTATCGGAGAGGATATATTTGCATATCCTCCTAAGCTTATTCCTGTTGATTTTACTTTTCAGAACTATATAGATGTGTGGGGAAAAGTAGATTTTATGGCTTACTTTTGGAATAGTGTTATTGTGGCGGCTCTTACGGTTGGTTTGAATTTAATACTCTCATCTTTAGCAGCATATCCGCTTGCAAGAATGCAATTCAGAGGTAAAAAATTTGTATTTTTTTCAATACTGGCGACGATTATGATACCGTTTCAAGCAATTATGCTTCCTGTATACATAATAACATTGAAATTACACTTAACAGACAGTGTTAATAATGTGACAGGTTATATTGGCCTTGTAATGCCTTTTGCGGTAAGTGCTTTCGGAATATTTTTGATGCGTCAAGCATTTCTTAAGGTTCCAAAAGAAGTTGAAGAAGCTGCAATTGTTGACGGATGCAATATATTTCAAATGTTTACCAGAGTTGTTTTACCGATGGTAAAACCTACCCTAGCTGTACTTGCGGTATTTACTTTTATAGGGTCTTGGGGTGAATTTTTATGGCCGAGTATTATGCTTACCAAAGAAAGTATGTACACTCTTCCTGTAGGAATTAATAATTTGCAGGGTATGTTTTCTGCAAATTGGAGATTCATTGCGGCAGGTTCAATAATTTCTACTATACCAATTATTATCTTCTTTTTGATGATGCAAAGATATTTCATTTCAGGCGAAAACGACGGTGCTGTTAAGGGTTAAATCTATTCTTCATCAAGACTTAGGACAGCCATAAATGCTTCTTGCGGAACCTCTACCCGTCCGACCGCTTTCATACGTTTTTTGCCTCGTTTTTGTTTTTCGAGAAGTTTACGCTTACGCGTAATATCGCCGCCATAGCATTTATCAAGAACACTTTTCCTGAGAGCTTTTATGTTAGTTCTGGCAATGACTCTGCCACCAATAGCGGCTTGTATCGGAACTTCAAACATTTGGCGAGGGATTATTGTTTTAAGTTTCTCAGTTAATTTTTGTCCTATATAATAAGCATTGTCTTCATGACAGATTACTGACAAGGCATCTACAACTTCTCCCGCAAGCATTACGTCTAATTTTACTAATTTTGAACGTTTGTAATCAGAGAATTCATAATCTAAACTTGCATAACCTTTAGAGCGAGATTTTAGCTGATCGTAAAAATCAGTTATAACTTCACTAAGCGGAATTTCATAAATCAAATCAACACGAACTTTGTCAAGATAATTCATATTTATGAATATACCGCGTTTAGTTTGTGCCAAATCCATTAATGTACCTACAAATTCGTTCGGTGTAATTATTGAAACTTTTACATACGGTTCTTCAATAAAATCACGATATTGTGCGGCAGGAAGGTTTGCAGGGTTGTCAATTTCAACAACTTCGCCGTTTGTTTTGTGTACTTTATAAACTACTGAAGGTGCAGTAGTAACGATTGATAAATCATATTCTCTTTCCAATCTTTCTTGAGCAATTTCCATGTGAAGCATTCCCAAAAATCCGCAGCGAAAGCCAAAACCTAAAGCAGATGAAGTTTCCGGTTCAAAAGTAATAGAACTGTCAGAGAGTTTTAATTTTTCGAGTGCTTCTTTAAGCTCATGATAATCTTCATTATCAACGGGATACATTCCTGAAAATACCATCGGCAAGGCTTCTTTATATCCCGGAAGCGGTTCTGATGCAGGATGTTCAACATGAGTTACGGTATCACCCACAAAGCGTGTTATTTCTTTAATTGAACCTGCAAAATAACCTACATCACCACATACAAGTTCATTAACTTGGACTCTGTTGGGAGTAAGGTAGCCAATTTCAACAATTTCGTATTCTTTACCTGACGCCATGAACTTAACTTTGTCTCCAAGTTTCATTTTCCCGTCCATGATTTTGAAGAAACATAACGTACCTAAATAAGGGTCATACGCGCTGTCAAAAACGAGTGCTCTAAGAGGTTTCTCGGTGGTATTTGCAGGAGGCGGCACAAAGTCCACAATTGCTTCTAATACTTTATCTATGCCTTCGCCGGTTTTAGCACTCACCGGAATTGCCATTGAGCAATCTATACCTAAAATTTCTTCTATCTCTTGTTTAACTCTTTCAACATCAGCTGATGGAAGGTCAATTTTATTAATAACAGGAATAATTTCCAAATTTTGTTCAATAGCCATATATACATTGGCTAGTGTTTGAGCTTCTACACCTTGTGTTGCATCGACAATTAATAAAGCTCCTTCACAAGCTGCAAGCGAACGTGAAACTTCGTAAGAGAAGTCAACGTGTCCCGGAGTATCTATAAGGTTAAATATATAGTCTTTTCCGTCTTTGCTTTTATAGTTCATTCTTGCGGCATTTAATTTGATGGTAATGCCTCGTTCACGCTCAATGTCCATAGTGTCTAAGAGTTGAGCTTGCATATCTCTTGGAGCGATTGTTCCGGTAGCTTCAAGGAGTCTGTCGGCTAAAGTTGACTTCCCATGGTCAATATGAGCTATTATACAAAAGTTTCTAACGTTATTTCTATAGTTCATAAGAGGATTATACCTGAAACAGAAGAAAATAGAAAGATGCGCAGTAATATGCCTGTGCATGGGCGAAAATATGCCGCGAGGGAGTCTGCCGAGAAAAATGCGAACCATTGAGCATTTTTCGAGAGGTAAGAACCTTGGTTCGATTCCGCCTTAAAAATTTTTATATAAAAATATGCCGCGAGGCGGAATCGAACCACCGACACGAGGATTTTCAGTCCTCTGCTCTACCGACTGAGCTATCGCGGCATATCTTCTATGCAATATGTATATTGTACTTGCTAAAATTTTATAATCAAGTAAAAAAGAATTATATATTAAAATGTGGTTAATTTTGCCCTTGCGGAGCAAACCATGCTGTTACATTTCTACCTTCAATAACAGGTTTCTTTTCAACATTAACAGGATCATTTGCAAGGTCTGTTATAAATCTGTTGGCTAAATCGACAGCCAAATTAGAGTGCTGCATTTCCCGACCGCGAAGCATTACAACTAATTTTACTTTGTTGCCTTGTCCGATGAATTTTCTTATACTTTTCAATCTGACTTCGTAATCATGAGTATCTATTTTATAACGA
>CAMZGT010000049.1 GCA_947306495.1 uncultured Acinetobacter sp. | reverse complement strand
AACTTCTTGTTCTTTAATTTCACCGCTGTCACGGTTTACTAATCTAACCATTACGCGAAGTTGATTAGCGTATGTTGTGTCATGAATACGAGCTTCTTCAACAGTATATTTAGCATTGTCAAATGTGTAATTAGGTAAGAAGTGTAATTCAAGCCTTCCTGTGTAGTCCTTAACAGGAGAGAATGCCAATAACTCCTCTTTTAAGCCCTCTTTTAAAAACCATTCAAATGATTTTTTTTGCACGTCAATTAAATCCGGTAAATCGTCCAAACGAGTATTTGGTATACCCATTGGCGTTACTCTTTTTGCATATTGTGTCGACATTAATTCACCTCATCTATTCTAGTGTGATGTACGTTATAAACTTTTAAATTTATTTCTTAACTATTTGCTTCAAAACTTGATTATATCTGTTTTTTAGCTACTTTTTATTTTCGGACATAATTATCCCATATACATGTTCGCATGTTATTTCATCATATAACGTCAAAATTAGGAGTCAACTAATAAGCGTATTTTTTACAATTTTTCAAGTGGTAAATTTACAAAAATTTACAAAATTAAAATTATATACAGTTTAATTTGATATATTTACTGATTTTATTTTATTAATGATACTTTTTATAGAGTAATTTCATGTCTTCATTGGTCAGGTACTGCATTGAATCCAAATCATAAGGATACATTATACTGCCGCTTGAAACTGAATGATCTAATCCAATGGCATGTCCTGCTTCATGGAGCATTACTCCATATATATGTTCTTTGGATCTTGTTACTATTTTTCTTGAATACCTGCCTCCTAAGTAATCTCTTTTGTACTCTTTAGTTCCAATAGTAACATATGCTTTATAATACTGTCCTCCTCTGGTTGCCATCTCAGTACAACCTACAGCATTTGCGTCGTTACAGTTAGCAACAAAATCTACAAACTCAACTTCAATATTAGCCGAATTTGGGCTATTCACAAATTTAAATCTGACAAGAGATTTTGAATGTTCTTGCCATGCATTGAATGCTTGTTTCATTAGAATACTCATATTACCGTATTCAGGGATATAAACATAAATAGGCTGCGAAACCCAACGAGGTTTCTCGAGAGCCAAGCATGTTATTGTTGGTAAAATTAACAGTAAGAATAAAACAAATTTTTTCATACTTCCTCTTCAAATTTTTTGAAAATTTTATCGATATTTTTTAAGTAATCGCTTCTGTCAAAACAAATATTTAGCTCGTCTTCATTCAAAATTTTTTCGGCCAATAATTCTTCTCTGAAATTACTGCCGTTAAGTGCATTGATTGCATGTTTTTGAACTATTCTATATGCTTCTTCTCTTGTTAATCCCTTTTCAATAAGCTTTAGCAGAACTTTTTGGGAGTATACTATTCCGCCGTAAAGAGAAGTATTTTTCTCCATATTATTGGTATTTACTACCAGGTTTTTAATGACATTTGTAAACCTTACCAGCATAAAATCCACTAATATAAGTGAATCCGGAAAAATTATTCTTTCTGCAGAACTATGTGAAATGTCTCTTTCATGCCATAAATTTATATTTTCAAAAGCTGCTATCATATTTGAACGCACTACACGTGCTAAGCCACATAAATTCTCACATAAAACTGGATTCTTTTTGTGTGGCATTGCACTTGAACCTTTTTGTTTTTCGCCAAATCCTTCTTCGACTTCCCGAACTTCTGTTTTTTGTAAATGTCTTATTTCCGTTGCAAATTGTTCAATTAATGAGGCAATTAAAGATAGTGAAGCCATGAATTTTGCATGTCTGTCTCGAGAAATTATTTGCGTAGAAATTTTTGCAGGAGGTAATTGCAACAACTCGCATGCCAGTTTCTCTATTTCAGTGGGTATATTACTATATGTTCCGACGGGACCTGATATTTGACCTACCGACACCTCTTTTAAAGCAGATTCAAATGTTTCCTTTGCTCTTTCTAGTTCATCATACCAATTCAGCAGTTTAAAACCAAAAGTCATTATTTCTGCATGAACTCCGTGAGAACGCCCGATACAAACAGTATTTTTATATTTAAAGGCACTCTGTTTGACTATAGCTAAAAGTTTACTTAAATCTTCCAATATTATTTTTGAGGAATCTTTTATTTGTAGCGCAAATGCAGTGTCAATTACGTCTGAACTTGTTAATCCCATGTGAATGTATTTTGCATTTTCTGGACCAACAGATTCATTTACTGCTGTAAGGAAGGCTATTACATCATGATGAACTTCTCTCTCTATTTCATCTATTCGTTCGATAGTAAAAGATGCTTTTTGTTTTATTTCTTCTAAATTTTTTTGTGGAACTTTGCCTAATTTGAAATATGCATTACATACCGCAAGTTCTACCTTTAAGTAGTAGTTAAACTTTTCTTTTAGAACCCAAATTTTTTTAATTTCTTCTCTTGAATATCTTTCAATCATAATACGATTATACACGAAAAAGGCGAATGGGTATACCCATTCGCCTTTCTTAAATAAGATAACTATTTCCAGAATTTCAAACTTTTCCAGAATGATACTTCATTATCTACAGCTTTTTTTGTATCTGCTGCAGCTTTCTTTTGGGCATCTACTTTTGCTTGAGCTTCAGCTTTTTTAGCAGCTACTTTCTTTTCATTTTCAGCTTTTTTAGCAGCTCTGTCTGCTTGTGCTTTGTCAATTTTGTTATTTAATTGTTGTTCTTTTTGGTTTAGAGTTTTAACTCCGTTGTTTACAGAGTTAGTAAATTTTGTCCAACCATTTGCAGCAAAAACTGAACCTGTAAAAGCTATTAATGCTAAAACTGTTAATAATTTTTTCATAGAAAACTCCTTTCTTATTCATCAAGATTTTAGAATAATTCTTTTGATATTTCAAGTATTTGTATTTTTCACTTGCTGTGGTTATAATAGATGTATGGGTGTTGAATTATTAGGGATAGAGATATATGATGGTTCTTTTGATGATGCGGTTGAATCTGCATTGGCTTTAGTTAACCGAGAACAAGTTTCACAAATAGTAACAATTAATCCGGAAATGTTTAGTGAAGCTGAGTGCAACTCTGCTTTTAAGCAAGTACTGGATGCGGCTGATTTAATAGTACCGGATGGTGTTGGTGTTAAAATTGCCCTTGGTCTAAAGGGTAAAAAAGTCACTAGAATCCCAGGCATAGATTTGTCACGAAAAATACTTGAAAAATGTGCTGATAAAGATATTCCGGTTGCGCTTATAGGCTCAAAAGATGAAGTTGTTTTAAATGCTGTAAAAAACTTAAAGAAGGATATTTCGAATTTAAATATTGTTTACTTTAGAAATGGGTATTTTACCGAGAATAATGAAATTTATGAGAATATTAAAAAGTCCGGGGCTAAATTAGTTCTTATTGCGTTAGGTTCTCCAAAACAGGAGTTTTTTATATATAATGCAAAAAAAGTTCTTTCATCGGTTTTGATGATTGGTGTCGGAGGTAGCTTTGACGTATGGTCCGGCAATATCAAGAGAGCTCCGAAAATTTATCAAATGTTTGGTCTTGAATGGTTGTACAGAACTGTAATGCAGCCTGAAAGATTTAAAAGAATTTTTCCGGCTTTACCCTTATTTTTATTGAAAGTTTTATTCTATAGAGGTGATAAATAATGTTAACAAGTGATGAATTATTTAAACTGCAAGAGCATGCAAGAAGAGTAAGAAAAAATATTGTTAAGATGGTACATAATGCAAAGTCAGGCCATCCCGGAGGTTCCCTGTCAGGCGCAGATATTTTAACAGTTTTGTATGAGAAAATAATGAATATTCCCCAAGATTGGGAAAAATCGTCAGACTTTTCAAAACGTGATCGGTTTATATTATCAAAGGGACATGCTTCACCGCTTATTTATTCAATTTTGTCAGAACACGGATTTTTCCCTTCTGAGGAGTTAATGTCATTTAGGAAATTTGGTTCGAAGCTGCAAGGTCATCCTGCAAAGGGATATATAAAAGGAATAGAAACGTCTACCGGCTCTTTGGGGCAAGGTCTTTCAATAGGATGCGGAATAGCATTAGGACTTAAGTTGGATAATAATCCTGCTTACGTGTATGTTTATACCGGTGATGGTGAATTGCAGGAAGGTTCATGCTGGGAAGCTTTTATGGAAGCATCACACAGAAATTTGTCCAATCTAGTGGCTATTATTGACAGAAATAGACTTCAAATTGACGGAAATACAGAGAAGGTAATGGGTTTGGATAACCTTCATGACAAGTTGAAATCTTTTAATTGGGATGTTATTGAAATCAATGGTCATGATATTAATCAAATTTATGATGCGCTTATAACCGCAAAAAAATCAACTAAACCGACTGCGATAATAGCAAATACGGTAAAGGGTAAAGGTGTTTCATTTATGGAGAATAATGCGTCTTGGCACGGCAAAGCTCCTAATGATGAAGAGTTGTCAATTGCATTAAAAGATTTAAGTGAGGTGTAAGTATGACTTGTCCTTTTTCATCTGATAAAATATGTTCATCTGAATGTCCTTTGTATATTTCTCCGGAGGATTTAAATGAATTTGTACTGGCAAGACTGTCAAGTATTGGTATAATTGACAGACAAAAGGGAGCATGCTCGCTTAAAGTTTTGGCATTAAGTCAAAGCCGCTCAATATTTGAAAATACCAAAACTAGAGGTTAAGTATATCTGTATATTATATTGTAAATTATTGCATATTAATTCATCAGATGATGCAGTATAATACCGACTGAAACCCCCAAATTAAGTGATTCAACATTGTTTGACATCTTGATTGTCACGTTATTTGTAGCCAGCTTTTTGAGCTCTTCACTCAGTCCATCCGCCTCAGAACCAAACATCATTAATAGCTTTTCACTTGGTCGATAATCTTGCAGCCAAATTGAGTTTCTACTCTTTGGCAATGTTGCAATCTTTTCGTATGACTTAAAAATTTTTTCGACTGAATTTGTATCATTCAGGCTAAATACAGGAAGTTTCCATAAATTTCCTACTGATGAGCGAACGCATTTAGGATTGTATAGATCAACAGTGTCACCAAACAGTATTACTGCATCAATATCAAAAGCAGCAGATGTTCTTAGAATGGTGCCTAAATTGCCGGCATCTTTAATTCCTTCCAATAAAATAACTTTTTTGTATTTCTTGGACCATTTTCTTGAGATTTGATGTGCTACGGCAATAGCTTTTGGGGGGGAAGCTGTTGATGATATTTTGGATAAAATAGCATCGGATACTTCGATGTTTTCGATATTTCCAAACTGTTCGTGTCCTTCTTTTATAAAAATATGTTCAAATTGCAGTCCTGCTTCTATTGCTTCTTCAATACATTTATTCCCTTCAAGCAGGAATAAACCGCTCTCATCGCGATATTTCTTTTGCAACAGTTTAGCTGTATCTTTAATAAGATTATTATTTACGCTTGTTATTTTCATAGAATTGTGAACTCCTTAAGCCAATTAATTTCGTCTTTATTTAACAATTTATAATCAATTAGCTTTCCTTCGTATCCCATTTTAACAAAAGAATGAATTTTCCCGTCTTTTTTATAACAAGAGTTTTCTAACCGAACTCCAAAATGCTTAGGATTATATAAGCCTGGTTCTATAGTGAAACACATTCCGTTGGTAATTGCAGTTTTTGCTATTTCATTCTGAGATAGGTTTGGCGGCGCTTCGTGTACGTTGATGCCAATTCCATGCCCTAAGCCGTGATTAAATCTAAATCCTTCAATATTGTCATCTAAAATAGAATGAGCCAAGGAATCAGCTTCAATACCTGCATTAAAATTTGTATTAAAACAATTTAAAAAAGCCTTTAATACTGTTGTATACACTTTTTTCTGCAATGAATTCGGCTCACCTTTTACAAAAACTCTTGTTATATCAGTAGCAAGACCACTTTCGTAATAAGCTCCGCAATCGATTAGTACTAAATCGCCATTCTTTAAAATAATATCTTTAGAACTCTTGTTATAATGAGCTAAAGCTGAATTTTTGTTAATTGCAACAATAGAGTTAAAGCTTAAAGATTTTGCTCCGTACTTTATAAATTCTTCTTTTAATCTCTTTGAAATATCGTGTTCTGAGATATTGTCGTTGTTTTCAATAAACTCTCTAATTGACATAACAGCCTTGTCTGTTCTTTCAAAAGCTTTTTTGTAAGCTTCAATTTCGGTTTGATTTTTTACGGCTTTCATTTTTGCGATTTTTGATTCTCTGTGCAGAGGCTTGCAAATTAAAGCGTAATCATGCGCATTTATTGTCGATTTATCAACGATAATTTCTTTATCATAGGTGCTTAAAAATTTATCGCATATTGCAGCATTCTCAAATAAAATTTGTTCACCATCAGGCTTAATGAATAACTTTTTCCATATTTTTGAAGAAAAATCATTGGAAAAATCTCTAAGCCCTGTAATATATGATACTTCTTCTAAGTTAGATATAAATTCTCCTTTTTCCGGTATATATTTTACCGGTTCAAATGCTTTTGTGCTGATTGCAGAATGTTCTTCTGTAAAACTATTTATTGGATCATAGTTTAGTAATTTGATATTGTATCCGCAAAAACCCTCGAGTCTTTTTTGTGAAACTTTTTCTGCAACCAATCCCAGAATTTTATCCTTGTTTATTAATTTCCGAATTTCATCATCTTGGCATTGACCCAGTTGTAATTTAACTACAGAAATCCCTTCTCTTGCTTCTAAGTCAGCTTGTACGTGATATCGCCCGTCAACAAAAAGGTAAATATTATCCTCAGTAATTAAAGCATCACCTGTAGAACCTGAAAAGCCTGTTAACTTATAACGGGAATTCTCACTGAGTGAAGAGTATTCAACAAGATACTTATTAGTGGAATTCACTAATAAGTAATCTATATTTAAATATTTAAGTATTTTTTTCAAAAATTTAACCCCCCAATTTATAATAATTTACTTGTTAATATTTGTAAATATTTTCAACTTTTGTATAAAAAAATTTTTTTTTCTGTAATTATATGGTATTAGGAGGTTAAATTTATGCAAATAGCAAAAATATATTCTAATCAAATTAGCGCAAAAGGCATTGTCCCTAAGGCAAAATATTCAGGAACGCCAAGGTTGTCAAAAGAATCTATAGAACACATTAATAGCGTAAAATTGTTAATAAAAAATATTGAACAAGCTATGTCAGAAGTTGAAAATAATATGAGTAATCCGGATGTAGATAAAATACTATATTCTTATTGGTACTATAAAATGCATTTATTGAGAAAATTTAAGTCTAATTTGCAAAGACAAATTGAATACGTTAGGAGAAACAATAGCTTTAATACGTCACTCATTGATAAAATAAAAAATGAATATATGTTAGCTTCAAGCAAATTGGAAAAGAGTTTTCGTTAATAAAAAAGAGTCCGAACATATTGTTCGGACTCTTTTTTACTCATCTATATCTGTCAATTTGATTAAATGCCAACCAAATTGTGTTTCAACAGGTTCTGATACTTCACCTTTTTTTAATGCAAAAGCTGTATCTTCAAAGGATTTTACCATCATACCTTTGCCGAACCAGCGTAAGTCGCCTCCATCGCGTCCTGATGGGCATTTCGAGTACTCTCTTGCTAAATCTTCAAAAGCGACTCCGTTGTTAATATCCAACAATAAATTGTCAGCCTGTTCTTTAGTATCAACTAAGATATGGCTTGCTCTAATTCTCATAACATAATCTCCTATATTTGTCATAAGATTATTCTATCACTAATTACTCTATTTATAAAGTTTTAAATTAGAAATAAATTTGTATACCAACTCTATATCTTTTAAATCAAATTCTTCTAACGATTCTTCTATGTACTTTATAAGAATATCTCTGTTATTAAAATGTTCAAAATTAAATAATTCTTTGATTTCTACATTTAATACTGCGGCCATTTTCTCTATTTTGTCCGGCTGCGGGAAGTGCATGCCACACTCTATTTTAGAAATATTTACAGGTTCTATGCCTACATACTCAGCAACTTGTTCCTGAGTAAGTGACTTACTTTTTCTAATTTCTTTAAGTCTTTTGCCGAATTTTTCTTTTAAAGAAGTCATATTTTCTCCTAACAACAGAATAAACTTTATGAAAAAGTTTTTCTATATCAAGCAATGACTACAATTGATGTTATATTTAATGCACTATGCATAGTTTTTATAATAAACTTGTTGACACACGTATAATAAATCTGTATAATTTTATATGTTACGCTAATAGTTATTTAGTATTACCTTATTTATTAAC
>CAMZGT010000048.1 GCA_947306495.1 uncultured Acinetobacter sp. | reverse complement strand
ATGTTCATGGATCCTGACAGACTTCCTTGGGTACAAAAAATGATTATTGCATCTACTACAGAAGCTAGAAAAGAAGCTCTTTCTCACTTGCTTCCAATGCAATATTCCGATTTCTACTCAATGTTCAAAGCTTTAGGAGATAAACCTCTTACAGTTCGTCTACTTGACCCACCGCTTCACGAATTCTTGCCTTCTAAGATAGAATTGATTGAAAAAGTTGCCACAAAACGTGCTTTAAATCAAGACTATTCAGAAGATGAAAAAATGCTTGAAATCGTTGAAAACTTATCGGAATCTAACCCTATGATGGGTCTGAGAGGATGCCGTTTGGGCTTAACTTACCCTGAAATCAACGAAATGCAAGTTAGAGCAATTTTTGAAGCTTGCTGTGATTTAACTAAAGAAGGACATCACATCCAACCTTGGATTATGATTCCTCTTATCGGTCATATTAACGAACTTAAGACAGCTAAAGCTACATTAGTTGCAGTTGCTGAACAAGTTATGAACGAAAAAGGCATAAGAGTAGATTACAAATTCGGTACTATGATTGAAATTCCTCGTGCAGCTCTAACAGCAGGAGAAGTCGCTACAGAAGCTGAATTCTTCTCTTATGGTACTAACGACCTCACTCAAATGACATTCGGCTACTCTCGTGACGATGCTGAAGGTAAGTTCTTGAAAAACTACGTTGAACAAAAGATTTTACCTTCTAACCCATTCATTACTTTAGACCAAAAGGGTGTTGGCAGATTAATCGAGATGTCTATCAATGAAGGTAAGGCTGTAAACAGTTCACTTGTTGGCGGTATCTGCGGTGAACACGGCGGAGATCCTGATTCAGTTAAGTACGCTCACAAAATCGGACTTAACTACGTATCTTGCTCACCATTCCGTATTCCGCAAGCTAAACTTGCTGCAGCACAAGCAGCTATCGCTTGTCCAAGAAAACAATTAGCAAGCGTATAGATTATTATACACAACAAAATAACGCGAATGAAATTAAATTTCATTCGCGTTATTTTTATTACATTTATATAATTAGACTTTTCCAATAAATTTTATATCACACTCACTTACAAGTTCTTCATGAGCAAGAACAGTGAGATTCGGTACAAATTCAGATAAAATAACAAATACCATATGTCTTATATCCATTGGTACTACCAAATTAATTTGAGAAAGTTTTTTCGACTTAGCAAATTTTATTAACCTATCACCTATTTCTTCCACATCACAAGCTTCAATTCTAATGATAGGATCTTCCTCATCTTCCTGAAAGAAAGAGTATATTTTGTCTACTGTTTCATCCTCAAATTCTACAACTTTTAATTCTCCATTAACCGATAAGTCTTTTACAATATGTTTTGAAAGAGCTAAACGTACTTTATCTAATAAATCTTCTTTGGTTGGTTCATTTGCATAGTCATTTATTTTTTCAAAAATATAAACTATATTTTTTACAGATACCCCTTCTCTTATTAGACATGTTAAAAGATACTTTAAATCTGACGCAGTGATAAAATCAGGAATAATATTATCTACAAGAAAAGAATTAATCTCTATAACTTTTTCAACATACTTATTAACGTCATTGTAGTCCATAATATCAGACACTTCTTTTACAGCAATCATTTTTATTGCTTTTCCTATATACTCAGAAGCAGACATACCTTGCGCCCAAAAATCTTTTACTTTATTTTGCGGTATCCAAATTATTTTTCTTCCTGTTAAATCATCAGTTAAAGATATATCATCAGCTGATAGTTTATAACCCTTTATATCGTCTTTATAATAAGCTCTGTAATTAGGGAATACTACCGTTCTAAACACTTCAATATCATGAATTTTAATACTGAATTCATTTTGGTTCAACTCATCACTGTTATGAAAATGTATATGAGGAATGACATACCCTAGTCTATCTGCTAACTCTTGTCTGACTTTAACAGTCTCTGCGAGCAAATTATCATTTGCTTCCATTGAAATCACTTCTAAAATTTCTTCTGATAAATTTACTACAAACTTTTCCTCTTTAATTGACGAATACATAGCATCCGGAGAAATCTCGTTTACTAGAGCCTGCTTTAATTCATTCAGTTGCTTTAATTCATCCGACATTTGAGTATTTAGCTGTTTTTTCTTATCACTTGATAATCCGTCACTTTCCAACTCAATTTTAATCTTTTTTATACGTTCTTTTTTATTTGAAATTTTCAATTGAATTTCTTTACAAGAAGCATAAGGACTGGATGGTGCTGCTAACATTTTTTCCATTCTGTATTTAAAACTTGTAATATTAACAATATCATCCAAATCGGCTTTAGCTTCTTCCTGCTTTTCTCTCATAAATATACAGTTAAAATCTATAGAAGATTCCGTTTCCACTTCATGCATTGTATACAAATCCCAACCTGAATCTGACATTTCATTCAAAAGATTTTCCAATGCTTGCTTATCATCAGTTGGTACAGATTTAATTATATATTGCATTTTTTTATTATACATCTTCTTCCTCAATTCTATATAACTGCTCATACCTCAATGAAATATGAAGACTATTTCATTATTTTTAATTTAGAAATGACACTTTGTGTAATATCAACGCCGCCAACAAAGACACCACGTACATCCATAATAGCGTCTAATTTCTGTTCTACCATAACAGCCTTTGCCGCTTCACGAATTTTATTATATACTTCCTGTTCTCTTTTTTCCTTAAGTGCTATATATGCAGATTCCTTTGCTTTAAACTCTTGAGAAACCCTATCTTCAAAAGACTGTTTTTTAAGAGGTGTATCCAAAGATTTATATTCTTTTTCTTTGTCCACGAGATATTGCTGCATTTCCAAGCCCTTAGCATCCACTTCTTTTGTAACTTGTTTTGCATAATCATAGTTGTCTATAACTTTCACATAATCAATATATCCAACTCCACCTGCATTTACGATGCCTGCCATCGCAGCCATTGTCATAACAACAAGTCCCAATTTTAACTTATTCATTTTTAAGCCTCCTATATTAACATACTAATACATCATATCGCCTGCGCCAAACGTAAAGTAACCGTGTTTAGAACCGTTAGGACCGGGGTTTGTAAGCGGCAAACCATAGTCAATTGATAACGGGCCAACGCCAGGCATATTTATCTTCAAACCAACACCTGCAGTAATCGCGCGGAGCGGTCTGTCATACAATATACTTGCAACTGTAGGATTAAACACAGTACCTGCATCTAACCAGAAAGTCAATCTCAAATTCTGTAGGAAATTAACCTTTAATCTGTCCAAGAAAGGAATAGGTGTTGCAAGTTCAGCTGAACCCATTATAAAAGATGTACCTGTACCTACACCGTTAACTTTGTAACCTCTGATTGTGTAAGGACCGCCTAAACGAAATGCCATAACTTCAGGCATGTTCTCGCCATGAATCCTCAAACCGCCTCTACCTGTTAATGTGAATGAAGATTTTTTAGCTATAGGATAATATCTTTTTGCCATACCTATAAGTCGACCGTTAGTTTTTCCGAATCCGTCCAACCCAAAGTTTTCTTCATACCTTATAGAAGCAAGTGTCCCGTTACGAGGGTTTACCGCTGAATCACGAGAATCATATGATATTCCTGGAGCAAGCTTTAAGAAAAAGCCGCCTTCCAGTTCTTTTGCTCTGTTTGCAATACTAATATTGTGACTTCTGTATAATGATGCAATTTGTTTGCTATCACCTTCACGCAAATCTATGTACTCACCGCCGAAAGTAAATGTAGTTGATAACTTCGGATTTGCTTTAAGACGATGGGCAATTGTATTTTCCAATCCGATCCGTCTTTCCATTGCCAAAGGTATTTGATAACTGCCTAAATCTCTGTAATATATTTTACTCATTAATGAATTATCAGAATTTAAGAAATGAGGTTCAAAGAAACTTAATTCCGCTTGATAGTTTATGCTATTTTTTATGGAAGAATCACTCATTAATACACCCGAACCTACCATGCCGGTCAATGAAACTCTTTGATTTCTTCCTCTAAAATTATTATCAGAAATACCTACAGAGCCAAATACACCTGTTGCTGAATCCAAGCCTCCGCCTATTGACACGGCCGCTGTTCTCTGTTCTTTCAACTCAATTGTTACGTTGAATTTATCAGGATCTTCTTCTGATGGTTCTATTGAACGATTTACATCTTTAAAAGCTTGAGTAGAATATAACCGTACTAAATCTTGCTTCATTTGATTTTCGTTATAAACAGTACCCGGTTCCGTCATTATATTACGTTCAACGATATAATCCTTTGTTTTCTCATTTCCGGTAATCATAATCTTATTAATCTTACCTTCCATAATGCTCAAGTTTAGAGCCCCGTCAGGATCGTCATAAATAGAATCTATCTTTGATAAGATATAACCCTTATCGTAATAACATTGGTTAATTTGCTCCATAGCTTGGTTTATTGCTGTGATATTTTGGGGTTTGCCTTTTAGCGGGAGTAAATATCTTAATATTTCTGATGAAGATACAACCGTGTTACCTTCTATTGTAAAATCAGTAACCGGTATATTTTCTTCCAAAATAATCTTCAAAGATATTGTACCGTTTGAATTTTTTACAGGAATAGCTTTCATTTTTTCTGTAAAATAACCGAGTTTATATATAGTTTTAAGATCTTGCTGCATTATTGTTTTGTCGTACAATTCACCTTTTTTTAAAGTCATTTTTGAAAGAATAAACTCCGGTTTTATTATATTGGAACCCAAAATTTCAATGTCGTTTATATATGCCGTATTTACATCAGATGAATTCTCTTCTGTAAAATCTATATCATTATCATTAATATCATGTTCGGCAGAATAAACTATATTCGGTGATAATATCATACCAAACAACATAAAAAATACTATTAGGTTTTTATATATAAACTTCAGGTTAAGCACCTTTGTCTCCACAGCAATGTATACGAATATTTTACCACAAATATACAAATAAAAAAAATGAGTTAAGTTTATTTACATTTTTAAAAATCTTTGTTACGCTTGGCAACTAATTCATCTTTTCGTTCTAATTTTTCATGCAGTTGCGAATTTATCTCACCACCGATGAGTATAAGTATCGATGTATAATACAGCCAAATCATCATAATAGCAAATCCTGCAATCGTTCCATATACAAAATTGTACGTATGAAGGTTATTTATGTATACTGAAAATCCCCAAGAACCTATTAACCAAGATATTGTGAAGAATATCGACCCCGGAAGAGCACTTCTTCTCCTAAGTCTCTCTTTTCCACCTACATCAGGCAAAACATAATATTGCAGATACGCCATTATGAATAGCGCAAGCGCTGCCACCGGCCATCTTAATGCTAACATTATATTTCCTAAATGTTCTGTAAGTCCTATATATGTTATTAAAAACTTTATGATTATTTTTCCAAAAATAATTAGGTTTATACTTAAGAATAAAACAAGCGCATTGACAAACACCATTATTAAAGCCAATAATCTTGCATATATAAATGACCTTGTTTCTTCAATTTTATATGCTCTGTTTAACCCCTTAGCAACAATTGCAAGTGTATTAGTGGATAAAATTACTGTAATACAAAAACCCAGAATAGCAATAAAACCGCCTTTATGTACAAACATAACTTCTTTAAGCACTATTTGAAGTAAGTTCATTACATCCTCAGGCATAATTTGTTCAAGAAAAACAATAAGCGGGGTCATAAATGTATGCTTACCAAGCCATCCGAATAAAGCTGTCAGGAACAAAATAAACGGGAAAAAGCCTATACATAGCATGAAGCCCATTTCTGATGCCATACCGAACAAATCATTATCGACTACTGATTTTACAATATTTTTAATTGTTTTAATGTTAAACTTCACAATTTAATCTCTTTCAATACCTTTTTAACAGCTTCATTAACTGCAGAATTTACAGTACAGCCTGCTGCATATGTATGACCGCCGCCGGAAAACTTGGAACATATTTGAGCTACATCAATATGTTTACTGCGCATTGAAATTTTTGTCAATTTTGTGTCAACCTCTTTTGCTACAAAAGCCACCTCTGTTGATTCTATTGCCCTCAGGGTTTCTGCTATTCCGTCAGTATAATCATCTCCCGCAGAAAATTTTTCTAAATCTTTTTTATAAACTGTTGTATAAACAATTTTATTTTCTTCACAGAATTCTGCTTTATTAACACAATAATTTTGAAACATTACTAAGTTTTTTGTTTTTGTTTCGTAGCATTTTTTATATATTATGTTAGGATTGGCTCCTGCCTCCACCAAATCTGCTGCTGCCTTAAATACATTTGAAGTTGTATTTTCAAACCTAAAATTGCCGGTATCAGTCATAATTGCTGTATACAGACATACTGCAGAATCTGTATCTATTTTCCAATTATTAGCTTTAAAATAATTATACAAAACTTCTCCGCATGAACTTGCTTCAGGCTCTATTATCTGATAATCTCCGTAAGCTGGATTTGTTTTATGGTGGTCAATATTAACAGAAACTTTAGCTTTGTCAAAAAATATTTTAGAATCTAACACTCTTTCGATTGATGCAACATCAAGTGATATTACCAAATCATATACCAAAGATTTATCAAAATATCTTTGAGCCAAATTTATATTAGGCAAAAATTTATAATTGTATGGTAAATTCGAAACTATGTTCATATCAGCTTTTTTCTTAAACCTGTTATATATCATGCTATACATGGCGCACATTGAACCCAATGTATCACCGTCAGGATTCATGTGAGATAAAAGTAGTATCTTTTTTGAAGAGTTTATGATATCATCTAAATTACAATTCATAGGGGTATGTTATCACAAACCTTGCTAATATAAAAGTGCATTTCAATCGGAGGAAATTTGTCTAAGGTTTTATATACGGATTTTGTTGAAGTAGAAACCATTATAGATTCTATGATGGATAATCCTCAAGTAAAAAAAGCCATGACAAGAACAACCCTTTATAATTTTTGGGACAAAATTTTGCCTGATAAATTTAAAAAAAGGTCAAAACCCTATTCAATGCTTCCGGGAGGAACTATGGTTGTTGCCTGTGAGAACCCTGTTATTGCTCAAGAATTATCTTTATACAAAGTTATTTTGATGAAAAAGTTTGAACCCTACTTAAAAACACTGCAACTAAGGGTAAAAGATATCAAATTTGATCCTAAAAAATGGGAATATTGAGTATTACCATCATTTTACAATGCGCCTAACAAGCGAAGTGTTAGTGATGGAGTTTGATTTGCAGTCGCAAGAAGTGTTGCAGAAGCTTGCTGCAATATTTGATACTTAATATACTGGCTCGAGACTTCACCCACATCAGCATCCCTTAGGGTTGAACGTGAGGACACAAGGTTATCATAAGCTACATGAATTGATTCCAGTGTGCTGGACAATCGATTTTCAGCAGCACCAAGTTTTACTTGCGCCTGTGATATCTCAGCAAGATAATTATCTATTGCTTCCAAACTTCCTGCGGACTCAAGTCCGCCTGATACAATGCTGTTTAAATCCCCAGATGGAGGTGATATATCCACATTTATCTGTGACCCAGAATCAGATCCAAGACCAATTTGAAGCGACAATGATAATCCGCCGGAATCTACATCCGCAGCTGATATATTATCTTTGACCGCACCTACATCGTAATAGTCTGTCGGAAGGGAACCAATCGCCGTTAATGAATTTAATGCTCTATCATAACCTCCGGTTACACCTCCGCTAATCATATAACCCAACACACCACCTATTTTATCAATAGGACCGTCTGACGAAACTTGTCCAATTGAATATGAATTAATGACCAACGACGTCGATTCCCCTATTAAACCACCAACGCAAGAATTACCAATAACATCACCTGTTGAATAACAATTGGCAATAACATTACTGTGACAAGATCTACCGATAAGTCCCCCCGCAGTATCACCTGTAACATTACCTGTAGCGTACGAATTGAATAAATATGCATTTTCACCCATAAAACCTAACAAACCACCTGCAGCTCGGTTACAATTAACACTGGCAGTAGAATAAACATTTATTACAGATGAATGATAATCAGCATTTCCTGCAACTCCACCTGCCGAATATTTACCTGTAACTTGCCCTTCAGAATATGAGGATTTTATTTCACCATGGTTAGAACCTACAATACCACCAGCATATTCTCCAAGAATATTTCCTTTAACATAGCAATTCACTATATTACCATTGGAAAATCCTGCAATTCCTCCGACATCACAACCGCCGCAAGCAGTCAGATTTTCTAAACCGAGATTACGAACTGTACCACTATTATCTCCAAATAAACCTTGATCACAATTTGAATTAATACTTAAATTTGAAATTTTATGTCCGTTACCGTCAAATTCACCTTTAAAAGTTTTATCTGAGCCTATTGGATCAAGATCTATTCCTGACATATCTATATCCGATGACATTACAAATTTAACATTAGTAGTATCTATCCCCGAATTTACCAAACACGACAATTGAATTAAATCATCCGAATCAGATATAGCATAAGTGCGACCACTTATGAAATTTGACAAGTTCTTTACATGTTCTAACGCACCAACATCACTATCTGATAAATGGTGAGCTTGAAGTATGAAACCGTTATATTGTGGCTTCAGTTTACTAACATCTGCTGCTCCTGTACTTGAGACATATGAATCTACTAAATCAACAAGATTATATGAGAAACCGTCAATTATATCTGTCGGGTCAAATAACATACCTGTTGCATAAAAAATACCGCACGTTACCGATCTATTGTCGGAACCTGTAGCTCCAAAAACAGGTCCTACACGAATCAAACCGCTTGCACCACTTGCACCACTTGCACAATGAGTAAAATCTATATACATGCCACCATAGCCACTTGAAGAGATACATTTAATTCCATCATAAGATGCACTAGCATCAATAGAACGAAGGTCCTCTTCATTAACTGCATTAGATGATGCATACGCTACTGTTGCATAACCTGAAGCAGGAGAAGGTGCACTTTGATACGCTTTACTTGACATCAAGCTGCTCATATAGGATGAAATATTTCCGCCGCCATTCA
>CAMZGT010000047.1 GCA_947306495.1 uncultured Acinetobacter sp. | reverse complement strand
GCCTTTCCGACGGAAAGCTTGATATCAGCACTCCTGATGATATGACCTTGGTAGCAAAAATAGATATAAATAATGGTGAATTCGTAACTATACAAGATGCAAAAAATTCAGTAAATATTGATATATTAGTTGATTTTACTCAGCCAAAATCAATCTATGAGAATGCTCTGTACTGCTTAAATAACGATATTAACATTGTAATAGGTACAACAGGACTTATGGATTCTCAGCTAGAAGAACTGAAACTTCTGTCACAGAAGAAAAAAGTCGGATGTTTGATTGCACCGAATTTTTCAACCGGCGCAGTCTTAATGATGATGTTTGCAAAAATGGCTGCAAAATATTTTAATAATGCGGAAATCATTGAACTTCATCATAATCAAAAGAAAGACGCTCCGTCAGGAACTGCTGTGAAAACAGCTCAAATGATGTCAGAAGCTAATAATAATTTTTCATTAAATAATTGTGCAGAAACAGAAACAATAGAAGGCGCAAGAGGTGCTAATTCATATAACAACATTCATATACATTCCGTTCGCATGCCCGGATTTATGGCATCACAAGAAGTTATATTCGGCTCATCAGGACAAACTCTGAAAATCAGACACGATTCGACTGACAGAAAATGCTACATGCCAGGAGTCTTATTAGCGATAAGACACATAGCCGAACATAAAGATTTTGTATACGGATTAGATAACATAATGTAGAGGAAATACATTACAAGTAAAATGACAAATTTGGAATGTCAAATCGTTATACGCGTAGGATAAATAATCATAAGAAAGGACAATAATGGCAAAACCAAGAATAGCAATACTGGGTGCAACAGGTGTTGTAGGCAGAGAAATAACAAAGATTACAGATGAACTTAACATAGAATTTGAAAGTATTAAATTTCTTTCAAGTGCAAAAAGTGCAGGTTCAAAATTAAATTTTCAAGGCAGGGAATATGCAGTAATTGAAGCTAAACCTGAAGTTTTTGACGATGTTGATATAGTTATGGCATCTGCCGGCGGTTCAACCAGCAAACTTTTTGCTCCGGAAATAGTAAAAAGAGGCGGATTAATAATTGATAATTCTTCAGCTTTTAGAATGGAAACTGACGTTCCTTTGGTTATTGCAGGTGTCAATGATGAAGATTTACGTAAACACAAAGGGATAATTGCAAACCCCAACTGTTCAACTTCGCAATTAATGCTTGTTTTAGAACCTCTTAAAGAATTTGGAATAAAAACCCTTATTGTTTCAACTTACCAAGCGGTATCAGGCGCAGGTCTTGCAGCAATAAATGAACTCAAAGAAGATACCATTGCAAATCTTGAAGGGAAAACTTTTGAAAACAAATGTTTTAAAAAACCTATCTCTTTTAATGTAATTCCTCAAATTGACGTATTCTGCGAGAACGGATACACAAAAGAGGAGATGAAAGTTGTTAATGAAACAAGAAAAATTCTTCACTTAGACGAAAGTACAAAAATTTCCTGCACAGCAGCGCGCGTACCTGTTTTCAACGGACACTCGGAAGCTGTTGATATTGAATTTGGAAAAAATGTAACTCCGAATGAAGTTCGTTCTATTTTAGCGAAATCCTTCGGTGTTAATGTTATTGATAATCCTGAAAATTTTGAATACCCAACTACACGTGATGCCAGCGGAGTAAATCCTGTTTTTGTCGGACGCATTAGAAAAAATCTTGCATTCGAAAACGGAATTTCTCTGTGGTGTGTTGCCGATAACATTAGAATCGGCGCTGCTTTAAACACAGTGAGAATATGCAAAAAAGTTATTGAAATGGGATTGTACAGAGGAGCCTAATAGTTTGGGAAAAATATTATCACAAGAAGAAATAATTAAAATCGTGAAAGACGGTCAGAAAATTGGTAAAACGTTTGCAGCTACAAACGGCTGTTTTGATATTTTACATGTCGGGCATGTCAGATATTTACAAAAAACAAAATCTCTTGCTGATTATTCTATCGTAATGTTAAATTCAGATAAGTCAGTAAAATCAATAAAAGGCGACTCCAGACCTATCAATAATCAGGATGACAGAGCCGAATTGTTAACAGCTTTGAGTTGTGTCGATTATGTGGTATTATTTGAAGAGAAGTCTCCTGCATCTTTATTGGAACAAATAAAACCTGATATCTATACAAAAGGGGCAGATTATACAATAGAAACTCTTCCCGAAAGAGAGATTGTAATAAAAAACAACATAAAAGTAGAGTTTATAGACTTCGTTCAAGGGAAATCTACAACAGGAATAATTAATAAAATTAGTAAATAAAAGGAGTGTATTATGAAAACTTTTTCATTGGAACAAATTGCACAAGTTGCAGGGGGAATGCTTACAAAAGCAAAAGATGTAGCTATTACTAAAATAGCACCGCCATTATTGGCTGACGAAAACACTTTAGCATTAGCTTTAGGAGAAGATGAAATAACAAATCTTTCCAAGACTAAAGCTCAAGCTGCACTTGTTCCTTTGGGAGTTAATATAGACGGCTTCTCTACTATAGAAGTTGAAAGACCTCGTCTTGCCATGATGAAACTTATCACAATGTTTTATGAAGAACCAAATGTTAATAGCGGCATTCATCCTACTGCAACAATTGCATCAACTGCTAAAATAGGTCAAAACGTTTCACTCGGTGCAAATGTTGTTATTGCAGAACACGCCATCATTGGAGATAACACAAAAATTCTTGCAAACGGTTATGTAGGTAATGGTGCAAAAATAGGTTCAGATTGTTTCTTCCATCCCGGAGTAAACATTGGTGACAGAGTTCAAGTCGGAAATAAAGTAATACTTCATCACGGAGTTTCATTAGGTGCAGACGGATTCAGTTTCGTAACAGAAAATCCTAATAACATTGAACAAGCTCGTAAAGACGGAGAAATTAAAGAAGGTAACACTGAGCAAGTTATTTTCAAAATTCCTTCTATAGGCTCAGTTATAATCGGAAATAACGTAGAAATCGGAGCTAATACTTGTATTGACAGGGGTACAATCGAAAATACAATCGTTGGCGATAATACAAAAATCGATAACCTCGTAATGATAGGTCATAACTGCCGTATCGGAAAAGGTTGTATGATTGTTTCACAAGTCGGTATTGCAGGAAGCTGCGTAATCGGTGACAGAGTTGTTATTGCAGGTCAAGCAGGTTTGGCAGACCACATTTCTATAGGCGATGATACTATTATTGCCGCTCAGGCAGGTGTTTCAAAGAGCTTCCCTGCCAAATCAATTGTTGTAGGCTCTCCTGCTGTTCCGAGAAAAGAATTTATTAAACAACTTAAGATTCTGAAAGATGCCGGAGATTTAATTTCTAAATTCAAAAAATATGAACCGTTATTAAAATCCTTCGAAGAAGGGGTAAATGAAGGGGTAAATGAAGGGGTGACCGAAGCGGCAACTACTAAGGTATAAAAAGTGGCTACAATAAAGAACGAAATACAAACATCAGGTTATTCATTAATGAAAAATAAAATGTGTGAGGTTACTATAAAGCCTTCACGCGGCGGTGGAATTCGTATTTTTTCCAAAGGAGCAGACACACCGTTTAATGTTTGTATTGAGAATTTATATTCAACTGACCACTGCGTAACGTTATGCAGCAAAGAACACCGAACCCTTTTAGGTGACTATAAATACAAGGTAATGCTCTGCGAACATTTTGTAGCGGCATGTGCTATTTGCGGAATTACAGATATTGATGTATATCTTTCAGAAGTTGAAATGCCTATTTTTGACGGAAGTGCAAAAGTTTGGGTAGAACTTTTTAAAAATGCAGGTATTGAAGGAACAAAAAAAGAATTATACACAGTTAGCGAACCGATTTATTATCTAAATGGTAAAACCAGTTTAATAATTCTGCCGGATAAAGAAAACCGAATAACATATGCAGTAAACTATGATCATACGGATTTAAAAAATCAATGGGTTACTTTAAATCCGAATAATTTAAATGAAATAATAGAAGCACGAACCTTTGGATTCTATAAAGATTTAAAAAAATATCAGGCTCTTGGTTTTGCTAAAGGTGTTACCGTTGATAATACAGTTGGGTTAAAAGACGTTGGTTATACAACAGCTCTACGTTCTGAGTACGAACCAATAAAACATAAGATTTTAGATTTAATCGGAGATTTATACTTAACAGGAGTATCTCCGCTTAATCTAAGAGCTCAAATTTTAGTAAAAGAAGCAGGTCACGCTGTTCACACAAAAGTAGCACAAGAATTAAAACAAAAACTTGTTAAAATATAAGGAGAAAAAAATGACTGAAGCAATTAAAAATGGAGAAGTTCTTTCGTTTGATGTTATGCAAATAATGGAAATGATACCTCACAGATATCCGTTTTTGTTAGTAGACAGAATAACGGAATGTGTTCCGGGAAAATACTCTAAAGGTTATAAAAATCTAACAATGAATGAATTATTTTTCCAAGGGCATTTTCCAAATAATCCGATCATGCCTGGAGTTTTACAACTGGAAGCTATGGCACAATGTTCAGCTCCAATTTTAATGTGTTTACCTGAATACCAAGGCAAGTTAACATTATTTGCAGGAGCTGATAACGTAAGGTTCAAGAATATTGTACGTCCTGGTGACAAGTTTGAAATGGAAGTTGAAATGGTTAAATCAAAAGGACCAATCAGCAAATGCCATGCCATTGGAAGGGTCGACGGAAAAGTTTGCGTTGAAGCAGATATGACAGTTGCTTTAAAATAAGTAATAATAATATCTTTAAGTAACGGGGGTTTTGCAAATTTTGCAAAACCCCCGTATCTATTGGACAAAACCGATTAAGTGTATTATGTACTATATATAAAATCACCCAAAAGTATTACTATGTTTTGTTTACAACCATATTGCAAATCGATTAAGTGTATGATATAATATAAGTAGAGGAAGTATAACCTTAAAAATCTAAGATAATTGCATCAACACTAGCCGAAATAGCAGACAGACACTAGCCGATTTGAAAAACAGACAGAGTTACATTTCCCAAATAGAGTGTTACTAACCCCAAACCACTCTCTAAACAAAAAGGTATCCGTTCACTAGCACAAGGTGAGAGCCATGGATACACTGATATTACAAAGACCCCGATATGAAAAAGCTGCGACAAGCGCGGCAGGTATAACCATTGCCCTTTGTCTTTTGCTCTCGCAAAATTTACATATTTCAGCTAAAGACATATGCGGAATCACAGGGCTTTCACCAAGTATTAATCTTATAAAAGAGCATACGGCAATACAAGAAGAGCTTTTTGAACAAGAAATTTTAGAAAAGTATAAAAAATACAGTATTACAGAGGTTGATAAAGGAATTAAACATATCAGGATGATAAAATATTATAATAAGCAACCTGTCAGAATAAATATTGTTGAACTTTCTCAAGGAGTAAACAACAAGCTTACAATTGAACCTGCAATCGCATCAAATACACTGGCACATCGTTCTAAAATTGCAAATATAGCCAATAGAGATAACGCAATTGTTGCTATAAACGGAGGGTATTTCAAACCTCAAACAGGAACACCGCTCGGGACTTTAATGATTAATAAAAAAGTTTACACCGGACCTATTTATGATCGTGTTGCTATGGGAATCTTCGAACAAAGTTATGAAATGGCAAGAGTGCAGCTCAAAGCAGAAGTAAAAACTAATAAGGGAAATTTACAAATTGATAACATTAACCAGCCGCGAATGTTGTCAACTCAGATTATTGCATACACGCCGGATTGGGGAGATTTCTCACCGGAAAGTCCTAAATACGGAATGCAAATAATAGTAGATAACGGAAAGATTGTCAGCACAACCACATCAAATGCACAGATTCCTAAATCCGGTTTTGTACTGGTAGGCCCTATTAGCAAACTCTCTGATATATCTGACGCAAAAAAAGTAAAACTTGACGTTAAAATTAATCCTGAATGGCAAGATGTTAACCATATAATTAGCGGTGGTCCTTACCTCGTAAAGAACGGGGAAATTTTTGTTGATATACAAGAGCAAAAACTTAATGCTATCGGTGGAAGAAATCCTAGAACTGCTATCGGTTATACTAAAGATAATCATTTAATAATGGTTACAGCAGATGGAAGAGAAGGTTCTTCTGTTGGTTTAACCTTAAACGAATTGGCTGCATTAATGAAACAACTCGGATGCATTAATGCAATGAACCTTGATGGTGGCGGTTCAACAGTAATGTACGTTAACGGAAAAGTCGTTAACAAACCTGCTGTGCAAGGCGGTATACCCCTATCACACACATTGCAAGTACGAAAAATTTCATAATTTTGAACATTCATTTTTAAGATAAAGATTCATGACAATTCTCTCTTTATCTTCACCCACGCAAGAAATGAATGATCTACCCGTCCTCTTTGAGGGCGGGTTTGAGTTTTGTTAATCATAGAACTTTCTTATCATAATTATATTATCATTCAAATCAAAACATATATTACCTTTCCAATGAGCCAACATTTTACCGTCAATACTGTAAATATAGCTTTCTTTATCTGACACCTTATATCCTGCATTTATAATACTGCCATCCGGCTTATACTTTACTGTTTTGGTCGGATAATTTAAAGATTCTCTCTTAATAAAACTTATTAGCTGTCCACTTGAAGTATATATCCAGGAAAAAAGAGGAATCTGCTTATAAGTTACACCGTAAGTTTCATCGGAAAATTTTACGAGAGTTCTGTCCTTTATAGAAGTTTGCCCTTTCAACAGAGCTACATTATTTTCTATACAATGTTTGTCAATCAAATTTGCTTGAATCAATTCAATTGAAGGTGTTATTATCCCTTCAGAAAAAACTTCATGCCTTGCAATTTCTTCCGTGTACTTTACCTCTCCTGTTATCATTTGTGCTTCTGAAGATAGTGTAAAAAACAACATTATTAAAATTAATAAATACTTTTTCATAATATTGCTTTAATAACAAATACAAAAAAGTAAATATTACCTTGATGTTTTTCTCTGAAAAATTGCTAAAACAAAAATAATTGCAAAAAGAATATACGCTAAAGCACATGATTTACCAATGTCAAAATATTCGAATGCATACTTGTATATTGAATACACAATAACATTCGTAGAATCATTCGGCCCGCCGGATGTCATTACATAAATAAGATCGAACACTTGAAATGATGATATAGCAGTAACTAATATGACAAAGTATGTAGTTGGTTTCAACAAAGGCAGAGTAATTTTAAAAAAGATTTCTTTTTCTCTCGCACCGTCTATTTTTGCAGCCTCATACACACTGTTATCAATATTTGAAAATCCTGTTAAAAACAACACAATATTATATCCGACAAGTTTCCACACAGATACGAAGATTAAAACCGGCATTGCCAGACGTGTGTCAAAAAGCCATGTAAAATGCAGTTTCAATAAAGTATTTACAGCTCCTATATTCGGATCAAAGATCCAGGCCCAAACTATCGCTATTACGACAGCAGGGGTTATAAACGGCAAAAAGTATAACACTTTAAAAAGTTCGCTTCCTCTTATTTTTGTATTTAATTTTGACGCAATAATTAACGGAATAATTACTGCAAAGAGTGTTGTTGAAAATGCATAAACAAGAGTATTAAATAATATTTGAATAAACTCATCTTCCGATAATACAAACTTGTAGTTATCAAATCCTACAAATGTTATATTATTGAGCAAATCCCAATCGCAGAAACTTAAAGCAAAAGAACAAAAAATCGGAACAACAATGAATATAAATGTTCCTACTAAAGCCGGCAAAATAAAAAATATACCTGTTTTCGATTTTGCTTTGTCCATGATAATATTTTAGTATAAAAAATACAAAGGGGTAAAGGGGTAAAGGGGTAAAGGGTCTTAATTTACTTTAAACATGCCGACTTACTGCTGTTTTAGAAAAATTTTATTCAAAATACAAGTAGAGAGCAATAGTAAAAAAGGAGAAAAAATGCTAGATACATCAGCTTTCGGAAAAAATGATATAAGGGGAATCTATGGAGAAAACGTAACAGAAACTTTGTTCTACTATACAGGAAGAGGTTTTGTGCAATATTTAGTAAAAGAATCCAAAAAGCTACCTTCTGATATATGGGTAACTGTTTGCAGAGATGCAAGACTTCATTCTCCTGCACTTTCTAAATCTTTAATTGAAGGTATTCGTTCCTGCGGTGCAAACGTCTTGGATATGGGACTTGCACCCACTCCTATAGGTTATTACTCGGAAGCGGCCGGCGTAGCTCCTTATTTAACGAAATATTCACCTGTTACAGGTGCACTTATTATTACAGCAAGCCATAATCCGAGCCAATATAACGGCTTAAAAATGACTTATGCAAAACAAACCCTAGGAGAAGAACAAATAAAAGAAGTTAAAGCACTAACAGAAGAAGAATATAAACTTCAAATTCCACCTGTACCATTTGGAATTTTAACAGAGTATGACTTAATTCCCGACTACATTAGCGACATGAAAAAGAGATTTGGAAGAATCGGCGAAGGAATTAAAGTTGTGGTTGATTCTGCTAACGGTACAGGGGGTGTAGTTGCACCCAAATTATATAGAGCTTTAGGATGTGAAGTTATTGAATTATATTCGCTTCCTGACGGAAGATTTCCGCATCATCATCCGAATCCAAGTGACGAAAAAACGTTATTAGATATAAAAAAAGCAGTAGTTTCTAATAAAGCAGATATTGGTATTGCTTTTGACGGCGATAGCGACAGAATCGGAGTTATAGATTCAGAAGGAAACTCTATGACCGGCGACAAACTGCTTTTAATCTATTCTGAAGATATTATAAAAGAATACAATGCTAAAGGAATAAAACCTGCTATTGTTTCTGAAGTTAAATGTTCGCAGGTTTTGTATGATACGATTAACGCAAACGGCGGAAACGCAATTATGTGTAAAACAGGTCACGGTTACATAAAAGCAAAAATGAGAGAAACCGGAGCTGTTTTAGCTGGAGAAATGAGCGGACATACATTCTTTAAAGACAGGTACTACGGCTTTGACGATGCGGTTTATGCAGGCTGCAGAATCATTGAAATAATTGCCGAAAAGAAAAAATGCAATCCAAATTTCAAAATCTCTGATATGTTAAAACCGTTTGAAGCAGTATTTTCTTCTCAAGAAGTTCGGATTCCTTGTCCAAATTCTTTAAAGAAACCAACATTAGAAGCTTTCAAAAGGGTTATTGAAGAAAATCCTAATTTCTTTGGGGTTGAAATCAAAGATATCATTACCTTAGACGGAATGAGAATTGTATTCCCTGCCGGCTTTGCTCTAATCAGACAAAGTAACACTGAACCTGTTTTTACCTTGAGATTTGAAGCAAAAAAGAAAACTCAGGCAACTCATTATAAAAATGTTATGCTTGAATTGGTTAACGGTATAATTGAAAAATTAACAAAAGGTGAGGAATAATGAAAG
>CAMZGT010000046.1 GCA_947306495.1 uncultured Acinetobacter sp. | reverse complement strand
CGTAATAAAAAGTAATAAACAGAAATGCACCAAAATATGTATTTTGATGCATAAAGATTCAATGTACTTCATTTCTTCCTTTTGGTTCGGAGGCAAAAGGAAGAAATGAAGTACCAATAAAAGGAGGAAAACATCGGATTGAATTGATAACCATTACGCCCTGACGGGCGTGTGACTACAAGCTTGGTGTCATTCAGAACCCAAACCTCAATTCATATCAATTTACCCCGCAATAAAAGGAAAAAGAAATGAAATTAACAAAATGTCAGAAAAAGTACCATAATACAAATTTTGGTTAAAACAGAAAGGAGCTTAAATGCAAAGAACAACATTGATATGTAACAATTTTTCCGGTATAAATCGGACAAATTCACTTTATTCTTCTTCTGTGATTACAGCATCAGATATTCAAAATGTCGAGTTGTATTCTACAGAAGTAAATTCAGGAGTCGGAATACGAACCGCAAAAGGAAATGTTTCTGTATGTGATTTAATTCCAAATGATGAAGAAGTCATTAATATTTTTGAAAGTGTACAGAAAGGCAGGACTCATTTTTTTGTACATACAGAAAGTGCAGATGAAGGCAAAATATACTTATTTGCAAAAGAAGACAATACCTTAACAGAAAAAGTTTCAGGACTGACAGTTACGGGACAGTCTTCCGGATGTGATGTGGCTCAAGGGTGGTCTGATTTGTTTGTATTTTCTAATTCAGAGGAAGTTCTTTCTATTGAGTTAGACAATTACAATGAACTCAATGAGCTAGATGAGATTCAGGTAATGGAACTGGAGGATGCAGATGGCAGAACTGTAAAAGGACTCGGAATAAGAGTATTTGCAGGGAGATTATGGATATATTCGGGAAATACTCTGTGGTATTCGGTACAAGAGGATATTTATGATTTTTCAACTTCAGATGCACAAATTTCAACTTCTGCAGGGTATATCGAATTTGTAAAAGATATTACTGCTATATATCCATATTTAGGGACATTAGCTGTATTTCATAAAAATTCGTCTTGTCTTTTGTCTGAAGAAAACGGTATATTTTCTAAGACAATGGAATCTCCAGGAGGTTGTGCAGGGTATGATGCCTTAGTGTTTCACGGTACTGAATTATATTTTTATGACGATACCAAAAAAGGTGTATTTTGCTTTAGGCAAGTAATAAACGGAGATAAAACTCTTGGAGAAAATATTGCAGTTGATATTCAGGCAGAACTCTTTGGAATTCCAAAATCTAATGTTCAAAGAATAAAAACGTTGTCAGTTGTCACATCTGACAGAAATGAAGTTTGGTTTTTGCTGCCAAGTACGGATGGTGAGTATTCGACAGTATTGATATATGATTATTTGAGAAGAACTTGGGTAAAGCGTAAATCTCAAAAAATTAATTGTATGGCAATAATAGGTAATACTTTATATTCTGCCGGTAAAAAAATATACGAAGAATATGTTTCTTCAAATTTTGACGGAGAATTCATTGAGGCTTTTTATAAGTGTTCACCATTTAATCTGGGACGAGAAAATACTCTTAAAGCTGTTAATTACCCGCCAAAACTGTCTTTGGACATGTATTATACAAACAGTTTTTATGTTGAATATACTAAAAATTATGATGTATCAACTTATAAAAAACGTTATATATCATCTAAGACGTATGGAAATTTTTTATACTTTGATATAGGTCATTGGGATTCATCATATTTCCCGATAAGGGACATAAATTACACAAAAAAATTACCTGTTTCATTATTTAAAACTCTTCAAATAACGTTCTCGACTAAAAACAGCGGGGACGATTTTTGTATCAAAAATATTGAATTCAGCAGGATTAAGGTAAAAGCAATTTAAAAAAGAAAGGAAAAACATTATGGGAACAAAGTCCAACAAAACAACTACGACATATGGTAATACTACAACATCTAATCCATATGCAACGGCATCGACCAATAATTCAGGGACAAAAGCGGCATTTCAGTCAGGAACAGCTCTTGAAACCATATACAACTTAGTTAATAAAAATATTGGTTCTATGCTGGATGATTATTTAAATCCAAATCTTAATTCAAATGTAAATCAATCAAAGTTAAATGCATACAAAAATGCATTGGAAAATACTACTCGCAGTAATTTGGAAAATAGTATAATAAATCCGCTTTCCAAAAGAAACATGCTTCGTTCTTCTCAAGCGACAGATCTGTACAAGAATTTATCAAAAAACAGTAATGCATCTTTGGATGAGTACATAAGAGATTTATTAGCAGGGGCACAGGATGAATCTGCAAAAGTTATTAATAATTTACTGCAGATGTATATGCAAGGGTATAATGTACTTTCCGATATACAAGCAAAATCATTGCAAACAAGTGCAGGTAATGCAACAAGGACATCTTCTGTGGATAAAGACGCAACGGATATTATAAATTCATACTATAAAAGAAAAGGATGGACTTAAATTATGGATAAGGATTTTATACAAAAATATGCCCCTGCGTTGGTAGTAGGTATAGCACTAATATTTCAGTATAATCTTTTCGTAACTCCTGAAAAATTGGAACATACGCATAGGGAAATCTTATCAGAGATTTCCCAAATTTATATTACAAAATCGGAGTTCGGAAGCTTTAAAGAACAACTAGCTAATATTAACAAAAAAGTTGATAAAATTTATGACACATTAATTAACGAAAGGAGTAAAGATGGCTTTAATTAATATAGAATATGGTTCATTGGCATCTTCAAGTGTAATGAATAATAATTTTGAGTATTTAGATAACAGAATATCCACGTTATCTGAATCACTAACAGCAGCAACTTCAAGTATTTCTTCGGTTTCTGCAAGTATAACAAATATGGTAGGACAAATTGCAGACAAAATAAGACCGATAGGTCATCCGATTATAAGATTGGATGATACTATATTTGATGATGAAATAAGGTTGGAAGGAGCTGCAGTATCAAGAACAACATATGCTGCATTATTTGATATTTACGGTATAGCTTACGGTTCCGGAGATGGTGTAAGTACTTTTAATTTGCCGGATTTCCGTGATAGGTCAATATGGGGCTCTGAAAGCTTTGGTTATTTGGCAGCAACATTGCCTAATTTAGAAGGTTATTTATGGGCTTGGACTAATAACAGAGCTGTCGGAAGAGCGGATGGAGATTTGTTTAAGCTTATAACAACATCTACAAATTCGGCAACAAATAATAATGGTGATCAGTATGTGGCACAATTTAATTTTAATGCTTCAAGAAAAAATGAAATTTATACGGATAATGCAACTGTCAGACCGCCTTCATTGGCTGTGAGAGTAGTTACAAGGTACATTTAGGAGGTAAAAATGAAAATATATTTATATGATAAAGAAACAAAAGAATATTTAGGATGCAAAGAAGCTGATGCCGATCCGGCAGAAACAAAATTGCAAGGAAAGTTTGTTCCGCTTCTTCCAGCTTGTTCAGTTCTGAACTCTCCACCTAATTACGGTGAAAACCAAATACCTGTCATATCTGAAGGAGAATGGCAAGTTGTGAATGATTACAGAAAAAATTATTGCAAAGCAGATAAGGACCTGAATATTACTCCCATTACTACACCAGGAGAACAAGAAGGTTTTTATCTGGTAAACGTAGATGATGTTTCAGATATTCAAAAAAATCCTGATAAATACAAAATCGCGAATAATATCGTAGTAAGAAAATCTGACAAGGAAATTCGGGAAGATTTAACAAAAAGAAGAAAAACGGAGTTTTTGAAAAACTTTTTTAAAACATCTTTAGGTTGGATTAGAAGAAAAGTTACGATGAAAAACGGAGTCGAAAAAGATTTTCTGTCAGATATATTATTGGCAGTAAAAGCCGGCATGGAAATTGGACAAAATGTGGTAATTATTACATATAAAGAACCGGATTTTACTCTTGAAAGTGATGAAAAATATTTGGAATCTTTGCAGGAATATAAAACAGCAACTCAAGAATTTATTAAAGAGTGTCTTATGCAAACAGTCAATGATTTTAATTACGGAAAGGAGGTATAAATGGCATTTAATATTGATGAAAAAGGAAATATTACATTAATTCAAGGTGATAGTGGCACCCTTGTGATTAATGGTATCAATACTGATAAAAATTATAAAGTTTATTTTGCAGTTCAAGATAAAAACAGAAATCCGGTAGGAGAAGAAATTGAAGTAAGCAGTAACAGTTTTAGTTCTGTTATCTTTGAAATTTCCGGTAACTATACGGATGCTTTTACGGTAAGCAAACATGAGCCTTATGCAACTTATTATTATGGAATTAAGGTATGTGATGAAGAAAACTCAAAAGAAGATACTTTATTAATCGCATCAAATAATTTGGGTGATGTAAATACAATAACGGTATATCCGAAGAAAGTTGAGGGTATTTAGCTATGATAAATATAGAACCATCAAACCAATATCATCAAATTAATGTGAGAAGCGGTTCATCTCCTGCTGTAATTGAAGCAAATATGTCTATCTATGATTTGTTAACTCAAATTAGGGAATGTGCTCAGGAAATGGAAGGAATGCTTTCAAATATAAAACAATACGTTGAAAGATACATAGATTTAGATTTGGATATACCGACAAAAATAAGTGATCTTAATGATGATATAGGTATTGAAAATTTTATGACAAATATTAATAATGCATCGACTTTAGAAGATTACGGTATAGAAGATGCAGTAACGTATGAAGAAGTCGAAGAAGAATAATTAAAAATAAAATAAAAACCTTAGAGCCGTCTATTTAGACGGCTCTAAGGTTTTTAAAAAGGAGGAAAAATGACACAACCGGAAACGCTAATAGTGAAATTAAAAAATTCAAGCGGACAATACTTACAACCATATTTTGATATGACAGAAATTAATAACAATTTTAATCAAAAAATGGATAAAGATATGAGTAACATGAATGCAGGTCAATCGGCAAAAAATACTATCTTAAGTTGGATTGCTCCTGACTATTCAAACGGTATTAATGTTGCGGCATCAAATGCTAGCGAACAAACATATACAGCCCCTTCTGCAGGTTGGTTTGATTTTAATCTTTGGTCGCAAGGTACAACATATGCATATGTGAAAGTAAATGATGAATATGTGATTTATGGTGACAACTATGGTACAAGCAGTAGTGCATACACTTGTATAAACGGATCAATATTTGTTGATAAAGGGGATGTAATCAAATTTATAACATCAAAAGCTTTATCAAGCTGGGGTAATTACAATTATTTTTATCCTACGAAAGGAGGTAACTAATGTTTTATACAATACAGGGTCAAAGTATAATAAAAGCCGATAAAGAACAAGCGTTAACACGTTTTTACGACAATGTACTCCCACTACCTAGTGATTACGAAGAAGGAAAGTATATTATTGTAGATGGGGAATTAGCTTTAAACACTAATTGGGAAAAAGAAAAAGAAGCTCAAGAACAAGAGCGTATTGCTAAATTATCTATGACTAAACGCGAAATTTTCTTGGCTCTATATAAAGATACAGGGTTAACTCCCGAACAGATAAAATCAGGAATAACGAATCCAGAAGCACTAATTGAATTTGAGTATGCAAATGAATACTACAGAGGAAACCCTTTGATTGATATTATTGGTAGCTCTCTCGGGTACACAGCTGCGGATTTAAATTATTTATTTGAAAATAAAGCTTTACCGCAAAAGGAGGAACCAAATGCTTGAATGGTATTCCAACAAAAAAGTCGGAATTTATTTTGATGAAATTCCGTCAGTAGGGGTTCGTTACTTTTTGCCGTCAATGACAAAAGATGAACAAAAGGCAGTGGAAAGGTATCCGTTTGTTTGCAGGAAAAATCTTAAAGTTTTACTTAAGGATTATAAAAGACAGAAGGAATATTCATTTATGGTACCAAAAGGATATTGTTATGACGGGGCATCAATACCCCGTCTTTTTTGGCGTGTAATCGGTTCAAACACAGATAATCGTTTTCTGATTGCAGCTTTAATCCATGATGTACTATGCGAGAATCATAATTATGTAGAAAATGACAGACATTTTTCCACAGAAGTATTTAATGCCTTATTAGAATCATCCGGTGTAAATAAGTTTAAAAGATATTGTATGAAACATTCGGTTGAATGTTTTCAAAGAATGTTTTGTCATTGGTAGATTTGAAACCTAGGAATAGTTGCAAAAGGAGGTTAGCTTGGTTACATATAAACTTTTAGATAAACAAAAGGAATTTATTGAGATTCCTCATTCAAATGCCCTTGATGTTGCTATATACCAAGGCGGTTACGGAAGTGGAAAAACTTGGTGCGGTTCTTTGCTTGGAATTCTTTTGGCAAAAAAGTATCCCGGTTCCAAAGGGCTTGTCGGAGCAAAGGAATATGAATTAGTAAGGAAAACTACCCTTGTATCTTATCTGGAACACTTAGATAGTTTTGGGTATATTCCTGAAAAGGACTATAGTTATAATAAAATTGATAAAATTATAAAATTTTCTAACGGTTCAGAAATTTTGTTTACTGCCTTGGAGGATCCTGAAAAATTCAAGTCTTTAAACTTGCATTGGGCAGAAATAGAATAGGCATCTCAGATAAATGATTCTTCTTTTAAGCAACTGCTGGGAAGACTCAGAAATACTTATCGCGGCAGAAATTGGGTAGATTTCAGATATCGTCTTTTTGGACATACAAACCCTCAAGCTGATAAAGGCTGGATATGGAAAAGGTTTGTTGAACATAAAAAAGAAAACTATAGATTAATCATTGCGCCAACAACTAACAATATATATTTGCCGCCGCACTTTATTCAGTCATTGAAGGATAGCTTTGATGAAGAGTACTATAAAATTAATGTTCTCGGCGAATTCGGGGATTATGCTTCCGGACTCGTTGTTAAGGGTTTTGATGATGAAAACAAATTAAATTTAAAATATAATCAGAAATTGCCTATTCATTTAACTTGTGATTTTAACGTTGACCCAATGTGCTGGGCAATTGCACATAAAGATGAGGAAAATGTATATTTCTTTGATGAAATAGTTATTGAGAACACTTCTACTCAACAGTGCATTGAAGAATTTATCAGAAGATACCCAAATCACAAATCCGAAATAATTGTAAATGGAGATGCTTCCGGAGATAATCGCAGTACACAAAGTGAATATACTAATTATGCTATTATAAAAAATGCACTTAAAGATTATGGGTACAGTAATGTTAAATTCAGGTTGAGAAACTACAATCCGCCCATTATGAGCAGAATTTCAGCATTTAATGCGCGGGTTAAAAACTCCAAAGGAGAGCGTCACCTTTTTGTAGACCCCAGAAGGTGCAAATGGATTCTTTATAATATATACAATCTTTCTTTTAAAGAAGGAACCGGTATTGTTAATGTTCCGACGCACACTCAAATAAAAACTAACAGAGAATTTAAATTCCTTGAACATCCTTTTGATGCAATAAGCTATCTTGTTGAATATTATTGGGCACTTAAAGCATGATTAGTGGGTATCGGAACCAATCTTGAATAAAATTTATATTCATTAAAATTTTTAGGTAAAGAATTCCAGTATCTGTAAATAGTAATGTTTTGTTTTGACAAATTTTTTACTAAATTGTCAGCTTTTTCAATAGAAGTTGCTAATAGAGGATAAGCAAACGGGTATTCATCGTTTGTTAAATTAATGTTTAATTTGTTAATGCCGGAATAGATTTTATGTAATTCAAAAAATCTGTTTCGGCATTTTTGTTTCATATCTATCTTGAAAACAGGCTGCGATTCTGCTTGTGAATTTGATAAAATTTCATTGTCATTTTTTATCCATAAATAAGCATTTTCACCGTAACCGAATTTTATTCCGGAATTAAAGCTTGCGAATCCCACAGGCTCATCGTAAAACGCATGAGCGTTATCAATAATAAGTTTTGGATATATTTTCACGAGTTTATGAACATTACGTTTGAATACTCCAAAATAATTTGGATATAGTACAAAGTCTTCTTTATTAAATTGTTTTTCCGGCAGAAAATTATCGTCTATGTGATAAAACAATGGTTTACAATTTTCTTGAAAAAGAGTGTGTCGAATAACATCACATAGGTAGTAAGGAATGTGAATTTCTTTTATGCAAAACGTTTTAACTAGATACCGAAGGCAATTCCTTCCTCTGTCAAATTTAAAACAAGTGTACATATTTTAATTATACATAAGTTGAGAACAACATTTTGTTAACAGAACTTAATATTGTAACAAAAATGTAAAATTCTTTACAAAGGTCTGTAATGCAGTCATAATGCCTAATAGAATAGAATAGAATAGAATAGAATAGAATAGAATAACTATGCTCTGAGCAATTTTAGTTTTTCTAAAAACTTTTTAAAAGTATCAACACGCGGAAATAGAGATATAGTAAGGCAAAATATATGCCTTAGTTGTTGTGCTTAAAAATGTAAAAAATATAAAAACACGAAAAGGAGAAACGAGAATGGCAGTAGAGATTTCATCAATTAAGGACGCAAAGTTGCAGCAAATTGCAAATACAGCAGATTCAAACGGTGACAAAAAACTTAGCGGAGAAGAGTATTCAGTCTTTGCACAAAATGCAGCAAAGCAGGGAGTATCGTACAAACAAATATCAGAAGAACTTGACATGAATGCATTTGAGCGTTGGTGGTTTGATGTAGATAAAGTATCAACTGACGATAAAGATGACGGTAAATTAGGTCTTGGTGAAACTGCCGAATCTTTTATAAAGGGTATAGGTAATTTAATTAAGGCTCCTTTAAAAAATCCTATAGCAACAGCTATAACAGTAGGTGTAGCAGGACTGGTAACTTTTGCAACAGGTGGAGCAGCATTACCGTTAATAATAGGGGCCGGAGCAGCATTAGGTACATTAGAAATAGGAAAAGGCGTATATAAAGCAGCAACAGCTCAAACAGATACAGAAGCCAAGATGGCATATGAATCAATAGGTACAGGTGCTGCAACAGTTGCGCTTACAGCATTGGGGGTAAAAAGTGCTAATAAAGTCGGAGCAAACGCTGGTGTTAAGAGTTTGCAAGGTCTTGAAAATGAAAGCTGGATGACAAATGCTAAAGCACTGGTAAAAGCTCTACCGGAATCATTCAGACAATCAGGATTAAATATTAAAGGTAATGCTTTAACTTGGGCAAGTGCAATTAAGGGAGATAAAGTAATCTATGCAAATTCAAATGCTACAAGAAGTGGAGTTCAAACAGGTTACCAAGCAGGTAACAAAGTGCCGGATGCTTATAAGGTTGATTTAAATGGTACAGTCGACGAAGTATTGGCGAAAAATCCGGGTTTGTCATATGATGCAGAAGCAGGAAAATACTATGTACAAACATCGTGGGGAGAGAAGTCATACATACAAAATGAAAACTATATGTTTGTAAAATATGGCGAAGGAGATTTTAATGCAGTTGAGGGAAAAGAATTTTATGATACATATATAAATCATACAAAATTTGAATCAACAGGAGCAAAGCAATATATTAATCCGGAAAGCTTAAAATCAGGTGAACACGTTGTAACATCGAAGAATGCGCCTGCAAGATTTAAAGTTGTACCAGCCGGTACAAAATATGTAGGTGCTGAAGGTGAAGCAACTGTTCAGCCAGGTTCAGTATTAAGAATTGACGGTCAGGGTAGACCATATCAATCTACAGTTGAATTTATGCTTAAGAAAGTTCAATTGACTGATTCACAAATTGCAGAACTTGCAAAAGCTGACCCTGTGGCAGTGGAATTGTATACGCATCCGAATGGTTTATTGAGCAAAGTGCCGGCTCAATACAGAGAACAGGCAATGCCGATTATTCTTGAAGAACGAGACGCTTGGGCTGCTCTGGAAAAAGCTCCGGATATAGGTGTCAATGGTACTGGTGGCCTAAAATTTAGAATTGCATTACAAGGTGGTAGAGAAACTATTGTAAAAAATAAATTATTAAATCAAATGGGTGTAAAATTAATATATGGTATAAATGATTATAATGGTCCTGATCCATTGTTAGGATTTGCATACGAAGGTAAAATGTACCCAATAAGTTCCGGTAAAGGTTTAACTTTAAATCACGCGCAACGAGGAATAGACAGTATTTTTGATATGATATCTTCCGGAAATATGCCTGAACCGGTAACAGAATTTCCTGTATCGATAACACAAAATGGTCATTATTTGCGATAACATTATTTACCCGAAGGCAATAAAATAAAATGGGTGCAATAAATCATTGCACCCGTTTTTATTTGAGCAAAAAATCCGCAATTCGCAAAAAGCTCATGCGATTCGCTATCATCTTATAATAAAAAACCGATGAACATTTGTTCATCGGTTTTTTATGGAGCGGACGACGAGACTCGAACTCGCGATACTTTATGTCAAAATCCCTGATACAGAACAACAAAACATCAAAGTGGACAAATGTACTGTACCCGAAAAAGTTGACATGTATTTTATGGTATGTGTTGAGAGATTGGAAC
>CAMZGT010000045.1 GCA_947306495.1 uncultured Acinetobacter sp. | reverse complement strand
TCAGTATTTGGAACGATTACACTTGATTTAAATGCAGCTGCTTCTTTGTGTAACTTTGGAACATTTACATCTTTTATAATAGTTTGTGTTGCAATTTTAATATTAAGAAAAATTGATCCGGACAGACCAAGACCTTTTAAAGTTCCGTTTTGTCCGTGGTTCCCACTTGCAGGAATAGTTTCTTGCGGAGGTTTAATGATATTTTCTATGGTTGTTGCAAAAGGAGATTCCGCAAAACTTTCAACAGAATTATTTATAGTATGGGTAATAATGGGAGCAATTATATATGCTTCATACGGTTACAAAAATAACAGAAAAAATGAAAAAATAGCTGAAAACAACGAAATAGCAGAGAAAAATGAATTGGAAATTAGTATTAAATAATTTATTAAAATGTAAAAGTCCTCAAACATTGATTGAGGATGGAACAAATTCTGAATTAAAGAAAACATTGAATGTTTTTGACCTTATCGTGATAGGTATAGGGGCCGTTGTCGGAACCGGTATCTTTACGATTATAGGAAGTGCCATCGTGGGAAGCCAAGACGGAGCAGGGGCCGGAAGTGCTATTGTGATATCAATGGTACTGGCAGCTATTGCAAGCGTATTTTCCGCTCTTTCATACTCGGAAATCGCATCTATGATTCCGGTTGCAGGCAGTGCTTATACATATACCTACGCTACAATGGGTGAATTTATGGCTTGGATGGTCGGTTGGATTTTAATGCTTGAGTACGCAATAGGGAATATTACTGTAGCAAGTGCTTGGACAGGTTACTTTGTTCAATTATTAAAAGGGTTTAAACACGTACTGCCGGCTTTTATTGTCAATTGCCCTCTATGGTTAAGAAACGACTACAGAACAATGTATGAAATATGCAATAAATACGGTTGGGACGTACATAAAAAAATGCCGTTTATAAACCTTCCTTTTGATATAAGTATACCGTTTGCGGTAAATCTTCCGGCTATTATTATTGTGTTAATTTTAACGTTACTGTTAATTCGAGGCATAAAGGAATCTACAAAAGTTGCTACCATAATGGTTGGCGTTAATATGTTCATTATAATGTCATTCATAATAGTAGGTTCATTCTACGTAAAACCTGAAAATTGGACTCCGTTTGCACCAAACGGAATTGAAGGAATTTTTACGGGAGCTTTTGTTATATTTTTTGCATATATAGGCTTCGATGCGATTTCAACAGCAGCCGAAGAAACGAAGAATCCGCAAAGGGATTTACCTATAGCAATTATGGGGACTCTGGTCCTTTGTACAATTTTATACGTATGCGCAGCTCTTGTCTTAACAGGAGTTGTCCCTTTTAATGCCATTGATACTCAAGCTCCGCTTGCTCATGCTATGAGATTTTTAGGAATCCATTGGTATGCAGGATTAATTTCTATTGGAGCTTTATGCGCACTGACATCAGTATTGCTAATTTATCAACTTGGTACAACAAGAATTTTATTTGCTATGAGTCGTGACAGATTTTTGCCTTCAAGTTGGAATGCTATTCATAAAAAATTCAAAACTCCTCACATTATGACATGGTTATCAGGACTTGTTGTTATTGTTTGTGCTTTGTTTATGGATTTAAACCTGTCTGCTGAATTGTGTAACTTTGGAACATTTACTTCATTTATCATAATTTGTATAGCCGTTTTAATACTCAGAAAAACAGAGCCTAATAGACCAAGACCATTTAAAGTTCCGTTTTGTCCGTGGTTTCCGATATTTGGGATTGTAACTTGTTTGGGACTTATGTATTGCAAATTTAGTGCAAAAGCAACGTCAGCCCTATATTTCTTAATTTGGCTTGCAATTGGCGGAATGATATATGCAGGTTACAGCTATCGTTCAAAGAGATTGGAAGAAAAAGAGATATCCGATTAAATTCGTATCCACTATATACAGTATGTAAAATTTTCTAAAAGTTCTGTATAATTACGATATGAGATTAGTAACGAATAATGAATTAAGCAATTTTAAGGTTTTACCGTTTGATTTATATACGGAAAATAACAGTAAAATCCTTGAGGCAGGTGAAGTTCTCTCGCCTAGCAAGCTTATTATGCTTAAAAACTATGAAAAAGTTTATACAGAAGACTTTAGAGAAAAAAAAGTTTCTAATATCACACATGTCAGCAAAGAGGAAAACAGTGCACCTCCAAGTATTCTGAATTTTTCTTATGAAAATATTGAGCCTGATGAATTTGATACTGTAATAAACAGGGATGCCTGCTTAAAAAGAGATGTTCAAATCAGAATCAAATACTTTTATAAAAAGATTTTAGACTTGTTTTTAGAAAAATATTACTTGGACGGCATTGCTAAATTACAAACATTGGTAAATATCCTAAAAAACGAGGTGTATAAAGAAATACATAAATCTAATAAGGGTTCCAGGATTCGGTTTATGGGAGAATATGAACTTTGCCATCCTCTTAATGTGGCTGTTGTTGCAGGCTTGATCGCAAGGAAACTGGAATATTCTCCCAGAAATGTTGATGAACTTCTGTTTGCTGCACTTTTGCATGACATAGGAAAGCTTGAAATCCAAATACCCGGAGAATCTACATTACTTACGCTTAATGAAGACGAGATCAGGGAACATACTATTATAGGATACAAGATGATACGCAATGAATTTGGGATGTCGGAAGAAATTGCAAAAGTTGCACTTGAGCACCATGAAAATAATGACGGTTCAGGGTATCCGCAAGGATTATCAAATGATTTTATTTCTGAATACAGTCAAATTATTAATGTTGCTAACTACTATGATAACTTAGCTTGTAACAGAACACACATACTTGTAACTAATAATAAAGAAGCATTGAGAGCTATGTTAGAAGCCGGAACAAAACGTTTTTCGGCAAAAATGCTTTATACTTTTATCCACATGTTCAATTATGATGACCTAAAAGAATTTAATGACATGGTTATATAAACCTATTGAATTCTGCATATGCTTCTGTTAAACTCGACTGTAAGAGAAGATAAGGAGTATATTTATGGTCTGTTTAACAACTAAGAACGATACAAAACTTATAAGCGAAGCATTAAAAGTTTTGGGGAAAGAGAACTTAGCACTAATTATTCACGGAAGCAGTTTCCCGTCAAAGAATGGCGAAGATACAGGATTTGGAACGTTTAATTCAGAAGCCGGTCATTCACTAATTGACTATGCGTCAGGAATTTTTAATGCACTACAACTCGGCCCTGCCGGCAAAACTAAATCATCTGATTCATCACCTTACACAGGAACTATTTTTTCAGGCAACCCGCTGTTTATTGATCTTAAGCAATTAACAGAGAAAAAATGGGACTGCATATTATCAGAAAAAACTTTTAACAGAATTGTAAATAACAATCCTAAACAAAACTCCGGCAGAACTTCTTACTCATATATTGTCAAAGCACAAGAAGAAGCCTTAAAAGAAGCTTGGGAAAACTTTAAGACAAAAGAACACGGAGGGATTTTCGGCTCTCACTTACTGAAAGAATTTTCATCTTTCAAAAAAGAAAATTCATATTGGCTAGAAAATGATTCTTTATATGAAGCTTTGTCAATAGAAAACGGAAATGATTATTGGTATATATGGAAAAACGAAACTGACAAAAGACTTCTTAATCCTAAAAATGATGAAGAGAGAAAAGCTTTTGCAAAGAGAATTGAAGAAATCAGAGTAAAATATTCGGACGAAATAGAGTTTTACGCATTTTGCCAATTTGTATTGGAAAAACAAAATGAAGAAACAAAAAAATATGCGCTTTCTAAAGGTATAAAAATGATAGCTGACAGACAAGTTGCATTTTCCGACAGAGATGCCTGGGCATACCAGTCATTATTCTTGGACGGATGGTTCTTGGGCTGCCCGCCTGATTATTTCTCAAAAGACGGTCAAGCTTGGGGATTTCCTGTGATGGATCCTGAAAAAATGTACAATGCTGACGGTTCTCTTGGTGAAGGGGGAATTTTGATGAAAAATCTTTATAAAAAGATGTTCAAAGAAAACCCCGGCGGAGTCAGAATTGACCACATTGTAGGTTTAATTGACCCTTGGGTTTATAAAGCAGGCAAAAAACCTATGTGCGAAGACGGAGCAGGAAGACTATATTCATCTCCGGAGCATCCTGATTTAGGGAAATATGCTATTGCTACAAAAGATGATTTGGACTGGACTCTTGAAGCTGATAAAGAAAAACGGGTAAAAACACTTTCAGATAAACAAATTGAAATATACGGAAGATTGATTGAAAAGATTGTCATTGGGGCAGCTAAAGAATGCGGTTTGGATAAAAACGCTATTGTATGCGAAGACTTGGGTACCTTAACAAATCCTGTTGACGCAGTTATGAAAAAATATGGTCTACAAGGTATGAGATTAACTCAATTTGTTGTTCCAGAAAAAGAAAATCATCCATACAGATGCAAAAATATAACAGAAAATGTATGGAATATGGTTGGAACTCACGATAATAATCCCATCGCAACTTGGGCAGAAAGCATGATAAACACTCACGAAGGGTATTTACACGCAAAGAATCTTGTTGAAGACTTATTTGCAGATGCTGATAACAAAGATGATATCATTGTTAAACTAACTCAAGATAAGGATTATTTGGCTTTTGTTAAATTGGTTGAAATTTTTGCTTCAAAGGCTAAGAATGTACAAATATTCTTTACTGATTTCTTCCAAATAAATGAAACATACAATACTCCCGGAACATCAGGTGATCAAAACTGGTCATTAAGACTGCCAAACAATTACAAAGATTTGAATGCGATAGATTTGCAGGCTATATTAAAACAAGCAATACTTTCCAGAGGAAGTGAGTTTGCAGACAAACACAAAGCTTTGGTAGAAAAACTCGGATAAATTTATAATATAAAAATCAGGCTCATATTAAATATGAGCCTGATTTTTATGAAAATTTATAAATCCAAATCCGTTGTACTCCAGTTGTTATCTGCGATCTTACCGGTGCAAGCAAAATTAGATACTAGGGATTCAGTGTTTAGATTACATTCATCTGAAAAACTTGTTATATATTTGCTTCCTTTTTGATTTATATATTTGTGCGCACCGGAACCCGCTGCTATAAGGGAACCGTTTGCATCTAGGAGAAAAGCAAAAACATCTTTGCCTGCTTTATTTTCTCTCTTATTACCGTCAATATCAATAAGAACTTCTGCTAAAATCCCCTTATACGAGCCTTTGTCAAACAGTTCGGTATATTTATCTGTTGGAATCAAAACCATTATTTCTCCGTTGTTTAATTGAAAAATTGTGCCGGCAAAGCTTTGATCAAGCAATTGTTTGGTTCGCAAACAATCACTCCTCTCACTATTAGTAAATGGTTGTCCTTGTGCAAAAATAACTCCAACACCGCTACAACTGTTTTCATAATTAGCTAAAAGTTTTTCATAATACTCCTTTGAGCGATTTGTATAAGTATTGTTGCCTTTAGCATCTTTAAAGCTATAATTTTCAGAGTATGGAATCATTTTTATATATTTATTTAAATTTGCGATTTCACTACCTAATTCTTCTTTATGAAACCTTTCTAAATTCATCTTAGCCATCATCATATTTGAACCGACTTCAAATGTCGTACGAAATTTTGATAACGATGGACCAATTTTAGAATTAGCAGCATTGTGAACCAAAGATGGAGCCGAAAGTGCTGCTACTACACCTATAATACCTAAAGTTATCAAAGCTTCTGCTAACGTAAAACCTTTGTAAATTTTCATTTATACCTCCTAGCTAAACCAACAAATCGCCTGTAAGACTTATTTATTATACATATAAGAACTTTTACACTCTATTATATATCCTAGGACTCTTTGTGTCAAGTTTAGAGTCTATTGATTCGTTATAATTATCTTTTGATTTTTGTATCATTATTAGTAGGAGTTGAATATGACAAAAGCTGATTATATAAAAATTTTACTGGGCAAAAGAATTAAAGAACTAAGAATACAGAAGAAAATGACACAAGAAAAAATGTCTGAAATAGTAGGAATCGGTGAAAGGAATCTTAGCAAAATAGAATGCGGTGCAAATTTTATATCAGCAGAAACTCTTGTCAAAATATCCGATGCCTTAAACGTTGAACCACACGAGATTTTTAATTTCAAGCACTTAAACAATGTTGAACTTCTTAGACAAGAATTAATTAATGCTATTCAGAAAGATGAAACAGATATAAAACTTATGTATAAATTTTATAAAGCAATAAAGTAATTTTGATAAAAACGCAAATTTTGTTTATAATAATTGTATGAAAAGATTTATATTATTAACTTTAGTTTTGACATTATTTGGAACAGCATACGCTAAAGAAAATGATTTTTCTAAACAAGCAACCGCGTTTTACAGCGATAATAACCAGCAAAAAACTATGGAATTAATATTACAAATCAATGAATCAGACAGATCCGCACAAGACTGGCTTTTACTTGGCAATGTTCTTGCTGACAAAGGAGAAATTGATAATGCAGTTTTTATGTACAGAAAAGCTCTTGCAACAGATCCTAAATATTATAGAGCATACTACAATATAGGAAACTATCATATGACAAAGGGACAGTATGTTTTAGCAATTGAAAACTATAAAAAAGCTTCAAAGCTAAAATCAGATAATCCTTACATATTTTATAATTTGGCGTGTGCATATATAAAACAAAATGATTATAAAAAAGCTCGCGCAAACTTAAACAAAGCTATAATGTACAAGTCTAACATTCCTGATTTCCACTACAATTTGGCATACGTATATAAAAAGCTCGGAAAAGACAAGCTTGCAGAAACATATTTTGACAACTACACCAAGCTTATTGAAAATTAAACAATAGAGAATTTGTTTTCCTTTGAGAAGTGCTCATTTCTGAGTTCATTTATTCTATTGCGTGCAAAAACAGAATCTTCGGAAAACTGTTTAAGTTCGAGAAATTTTTTATAATAACGTACAGCATCCTTGTACTTAGACATTTTATCAAAGCTCATTGCAATGCCCAAATAACCCTTATAATAGTCAGGATTCTTTTTAATAAGTTGGAAAAACGTTCTTGAAGCTTCCATATAATCACCCATTCCCATAAGCATTGCAGCTTTGTTATAGTATGCTTTAAGGAATTCCGGATTTGTTTCAATAATCTTGTTATAAATCATTAATGATAATTCTGTTTCCTCAACAAGCTCATGAGCTATCGCCAATTGAATTTGTGCTTCCAAATTTTCTCTGTTAAGCAAAATAGATTTAATCAAATATTTAATAGCTTCTGTTGGTTGGCCATCTGAAAGATAACAAACTCCGAGTTCAAAGAAATAACTATCATTACTGTCATCTATTTCTACAAGCTTCAAAAGAGTATTAATAGCTTTTTTATATTCTTTTAAATACTTGTATGCACTTGCTAAACCGAAATACGCTTTTGCTTCATTTCTGTCAAGCATAATTGCTTGAAGATAAGTTTGAATTGCTTCTTGATACATCTTGGAAAATCTTAATGCATCCGCTTTTACACATAAATTATATGAGCGCGATTGCTTGGGCAAAGTTACTCTCTCAGCTACTTTCGCCAGATTATTATTTTCCTTAATATTAACTTGCATATCCTTCTCCCATTTTTATGGTACAGAATATACTCCTATTTGGTAACATCCATATGGTGTATATTTTTTATCTTTAGATTAAAGTTTTTTGGGGTGAAGGGTAAGAAAAAAGTTATATGAGATTGTATAAATTTTTCATAAAACAAACAAAGCAGGCGGGACATTCTGTCCCGCCTGCTGTTCAATTTCTGTCCTTACACCTGATTTACTATCCAAGGATTGCGTTAAGATCACCAAGTATACCTTCGTGGTTGCCGCCACAGTTACAATTACATTCACAAGTAACCTTGCCTGTAACATCAACTGTAACTTTAACATCGTGATCTTTGATTGCTTGAAGGATTTCTTCCAATTTATCAAGTATTGGTTGAATATTAATACCTTGACCTGCTTTCTTATTGATAGCATCAATAACAGCTGCAAAGTTTTTAGCGTTATTGTTATCGATATCGCCAAGTTTATTAAGTATAGCATCCAACTTTTCTTCGTAATTAGGTTGTTTAGATAATGCGTCAAGTATTGCATTGAATCCACCGGCTGTGATTACGCCCAATTTTTCGATAGCTTCAAGAATTTTTAGTTGAGTTTGACCGTTCTTAACGACACCACTATTAATTTTTTCCAATAACTTGGTCATATCAGCCATTTTTCCGTTACCTTTTACAAGCTCTGCCAATATCTTATCAAGCTTAGCTTCAATTCCTGACATATCACCGCCGCCGTTAATTGAAATCTTACCGATTGCATCAAGGATTGCATTACCTAAAGCTATACCTTCATCACCGAATTTTTGTTGCGCTTCCGAGATACGATTCAGTATAGATATTACTTCATCCAATTTAAGATTACCTGCAAGTACAGCAGCAACTATTTTGTCAGTACCGGCAACAACTTCAAATTTTAATGCAGCTAAAGCTTGCAGGATTTTTTGAACTTGGTCTTCTTGCTCTGCATTACCTTTTTCTACATTATTGTTAATAGTTTGTAATAAAGCTTTAATGTCATCTCCGTTGTTTTTAACAGAGTTATCAACATTATTTATAGCATTGATAGCAGATAGCATTAACTTGATAAGTTGATTATTATCTGTTTCCATAATATTCTTGATATCATTCAAAACTCCTGTATTTCTTGCCATAGCTTCTAATATTTGTTTTAATAGACTATTATTTTCACCGCAAAGTTTTATTATATCATCTAACTTTGTTCCATTTTCCATTTCTCTAGCAAGAATTTTAGCCAAAAGACTATTTGTGACATCTTGTCCTTTTAATAATGCATCTAATGCTTGTTCTATAGTACTATTTTGTGTTATTTGTACATTAACGGTTTGATTAATCTCTGTTTTATCATCATCATATGGAGAACAAGATGCAAGCAATGCTCCTCCAAGACCAAGTGCAGCTAATACAGGTAAGCTAACAGCACCGGTCAATACTGCTGCAACTCCGGCTCCAACAACCGCATTTGCACCTACAGCCATACCAAGTGCTTTTAAAGGATGTTCTTTTACATAATCCCATGTCTTCTCTAAGAAACCTTTTTCTTTCGGTTCTGTTTTTGTTAATTGTATTTTGTTTTGTTTTGATACTTGTAATGTATCAGCATTAGCCGGTTGATTTGCGCCTGCCAATCCTTGAGTCAAATTTTCTTCTTCTGCAGGAGAAAGTTTGATATCTAATGCCTTAGCTGCTTCTTGTGCAGTACAATTATGTGTTGCCATATACGTTTTTAGTACTGCCTTTTGAATTTCCGTTGCCATAAATATTTGCTCCTTTCTGTATTTTCATAACAATACAATCCTACTTTGACATGTTTATCGGCTTAAATCCCTAAAACTTTAGTCTTTCCTATTGAATTGTTACAAAAATTTACATTGCAAAACTTTCACTGTGTGAAGGTTCGCACCTTGTCCTCGTTTCTCGTTATTTGTACTTATGTTTATATAAAGTTTTTTTGTTAAAAATTTTTGACAGTTTGTTAAGTTTTGTTAACTTTATTTTTGAGTATTGTTAATTTTTTTGGTGATATATAGTTATACTGAGTTCTTCAGGGGTAAATGAACTTGAAATGCCGTTGTTGCTGTGATGACATAATTTTAGTAGTTACAATAAAATCTGGTTTACATTTGCCCCTCTGAATAACAGTGAGCTTGGAGATACAATCCAATATACTCTAAAAGATTGATTGAAAAATGTTTAAAAAACATTTATCATGCATGTACGAAAGAGGTTACAGTGAACAACAAAGAAATCCTAAAAAAGCGTATTCAACAAAAAGAACTGCAAATCAAAAAACTGCAAACACATCAAACATCTTCTGATGTATGCAATGAACTATATAACACCTTGATTATCCAAAAAGCTATCCTAAAAAAAGAACTGGATGAACTTGACAAAAACCCGCTCGTTGAAGGAGTTAAAAGAGTTTTCTCAAAACGGGAAAAACGTATTTGCGATTATTGGTAGAATTATATGGGATTAGTTAGCTTACTTAAGAAAAAAAATACAAAAACTCTTTTTACCACCCCGAGTCATGGCGGAAATCTCTGTATTTTACACAAATTCTACCAATGGTACCGTTCTGATATTTCAGAGGTGGATGCTTTTGACCCTGTTTGTGAACTTGAAAAAGCAGAAAAAAATGCCGCTAAAATATACCAAACACGCTCCACGCATTTTCTGACAAACGGTTCATCATCAGGTATCATAGTAGCAACTCTTGCTTGCTGTTCAAAAAATGATACATTACTTATTTGGAAGAATTCTCATCCGTCTCACAAGCATGCCGGAATTCTTGCAGGAGCAAATATAATTGAATATGGACTAAATTACATTCAAGACTGGGGAATCCCTGATAAAATGACCCCGGAGCAAACAGAAATTCTGTTAAAATCCTATAAACCAAAGGCAATTATTATAACATCGCCTACATACGAGGGTATCGTTTCTGACATAGAAAGCATTAGCAAGGTTTGCAAAAAATATGATGTATATTTAATTGTTGATGAAGCTCACGGAGCTCTTTATCCGTTCTCTGATAATTTGCCTAAAAGCGCAATCCCTTATGCTGATTTTACGGTACAATCATTGCACAAAACTGCAGG
>CAMZGT010000044.1 GCA_947306495.1 uncultured Acinetobacter sp. | reverse complement strand
CATTTGAAGATATAAAATCAATGATTAATGTATTAAGAATTCCCTACCGCATAGACATATCAAACATACACGACAATGATAAAAAAGACTTTTTAATTCGTGTTTCTGAAAATGCTAAAATGTTATATCGTAAAGACGATTTTTAGAAGTTTAACGATAAACCTAATGAACCTTGACTAGGTGCAGCTTGTAAAGCAATTTTCCAACCTTTGCCGAGATTAACACCGACATTTGCCATTGGCTCAACGAAAGATTTTGTTGTTCTTCCGGCATATTCTGTTCCTCTCGTCTGCCCCACATCTGCTAAAGTTATTCCATCTAATGAAGGTTGTGTAGAAGTTTTCAAACCACCTCTAACACCTAATCCGACTTCAACTGTTGGATTACTATATGTTAAAGCAACTTTGCCGTAGCCTCTTGTATCGTTTGCTTTCCAAGTTGGGCTATTGGCACCTTCTTCAAATTTTGATCTGTAATAATCTCTAGTACTATTTGACACAGTATATTGACCACCAATAGATGTATTGGCACCAAAGCCACCGTCACCAAATTTAAAATTTTTACCTAATTCTGCTTTTGCATATGTTGCTGTTCCATACCCACCTTCAGCTTGAGCATAAAATCCATTGTTTTCGATTTTACCTCCAACATTTACACATGCACCACCAACGGTATCATGAGAGGCATTTTCTAGTACAATTAGGTTTGTTCCAACATACCCTGTTAATTTCGGTTCCATTTTTCTTTACTCCTTTTAAAATTATCCTTGTGTATATATATAAAGTATTTTTTTGTTAAAAAATTGCTTTTTTGGTTAAGATTTGTAAAGCTATATTTAAGTCATAGCAAGCGTTTTGGTGATTGCACAGCACAATAGATTCTAATGAACTCGTCTTTAGAATCAAAACTTATAATATGCTACTAAAAGCCTTATATTTACTAAAACATAAGTGTTTTTATATAGATTTGTTTAATTTTGGGGTAGTTTTATCACCTCGCTTTCTTATTTATTTATATTTTATGATTGGTTATTACCAAGTTGACCAAGCCATTTCACCAATACCAATACTAGCAAATTCATCCCATGTAACTGTATATGCCTTACTTGAATCCCAAGGATTTATAAATGTTACAGTTGTTTCAGTAATATCCGTTATTGCGTATACATGTCCACCCCAATCAAACATACCACCGTGGTCAAGTTCATTTGACTTATGTTCTCCATCAGTAGTTGTCCAACGGAATGTTGTATCACCTCCTGTAAATAAACAGAATGTTGCAGCAACATTTTGTCCATTCTTTTTGGCATTTAAAATGCTTTGCAAGTAGTCTTTTACATGACCTTCCGTTAAATCTACTCTACCTCCACCACCAAAAATACTACCAATCATAGCGAATAAGTCATCTATACCGCTTGCTTTCTCTTTATTATGGTCAGCATTCGGCAAGAACTTTTTAAAGAAAGTATCGCCATCATCACCATTAATTTCTCCATATAATTTTTCATAAGCTAATACTAGTGCTAAAACATCATTATCACCATTATTATACTTATCACTACCTAAGTCTGGGTCGGCATTTAAAAGTTCATCAATGGTTATTGTAACTGAATCACCAGTTCCGGGGAATGTAACAGTTATTGCGGTATAATCGCTATTCCACTTAATTGCATTTGCAAATAATTCTTTGCCGGCAGGAGTTGCATTAATTGCAGCAATACCTGATAATAACCAACAATCGCCAGTACCATGTCCTCCTTGTTGGAATCTATCAATCACACCATCAATATCTGCCAATAAACATTTTTCTAATTTTTGACTATTAATTACTTCTTCAACTTTATCAAAAACATTATCGCCAAGTTTATTTAATAATTCAGGTGTTAAACCTACATTTGTTGTTGATGGATTGCCACTTGGATTTTGAATACCACATTGTTCATTTAGTAACGTAATTAACCATTTTATTCGTTCTTGTTTTTCTTCTTTTGTTTGAGCCCAATATTTTCTATATTGAGTACCTTCCGTTCCATCAGAATAAGTAACCGAATATTCTCCAAACGATTGATTATATAAATCTTGAATCATAGTTGCCAATTTACGAATACCTGGATCGTTGCTTAGCAACATTTCGCTTAAATGTTCTTCTATATACTCAGCATTTAAATTATTAGATGATTTAAATAACTCATTTATATCAATAGTTTCAGCATTTTGTATATCCCAACTTGACATGTGTTGTATATTTGCAGTTTTTTCATCAATCATTTTAGAAAGTTCATACAAAACAGAATAATCGTTATTCGCATCTAATTTTGCCATATCATATAAATTAATTCTTACATCGCCGGTATTTTTATCAGTATTAGTGACACCTAACTTTTCAGCAAGTTCTCGCCATAACATATCCATAAATGCATAAACTTCATCACCAGTTAGCCCTAATTCGTTAAATTTATCCATAAATATTTTGGCTTGATATTGTTCTCTAGGGTCAGAACTATTGACATTATTCATAATCCAATTTGCCATTTCTTTAGAAGTCAAACCATAAGATGAATATGTTTTTCTTTCATAAAGAACATTGCCATTTTTATCGGTTTTATAGTTACCCGATGCATAAGTTTTAGGCATCTCTGGAGTCAAGCCGTCAAACCATTCTCCCCACCCACCTCTAGTGTATGAATAAAAATCACTTTCAAATTTTGTCATTACTTCACGCAAATAATAATCTGAATTATTACTAATATTCATTTGCATAAATATCGTATCAAAAGCTTTATTGATATATTCATCATCAAAACCATACATTTCCTTATATCTTGCAGTTAAGACACTTCTAAAAGCATCTAAATATTTCTTTAGTTCATCACCGGAAACATTATTATCAAACTCTGCCCCTGTATATATGTCATATCCACTATCTTTTGTATAATTTTGATTCCAAAAAGAACGATAAAGATCTGCATTTTTTAGATTCTCAATAGTATATGGTATTTGATTATCTCTAAAATAATATTTCATTTTTTCTAAATCATAACTATATGTACCGTCTGCATTTTCTTTGAAGAAATTTTCAACCATAAATGCACTAAGTCCAAATCTACCCATTAACTCGCCCTTAGATGCGAAAACTGTTTTGTGGGCTCTTATTGCATCTCTTAATTCTTCGGCAGTTGTGATTGTGTCATTCGGAAATCTCTTTTTAACAACTGATTGTCGCAAAACATAAGTTCCGTCATTTAATTTTTGGAAGTATTCACTAACTATTGCAGCACTTAGTCCTAAAGCACCACGCAAAATACCTTCACTATATTTCGTTGATTCAGTTGTATCACTTGTATCACCTACACTAAAATCGTTACTAGAGCCATTAATAGCCTCTCTTAACTGCCCTAATGTTCTAATATCTTTATCAGGAAATTCCTCTTTTAATGCAGTTTGATTAAGTGTGTATTGTTTATTACTACCTTCGCCTGTTACAGTAAAGAATTTAGCCGTTTGTTGAGCCGTAAAGCCAAACAATCCCATAACATATCCCTCTGTATATGAGGCATCTTTTAAGGCGTTAACTAAATCTTGAACAGTTTGAATATCACTATTCGGAAGAATAGACTTGATAAAATTTTGATTTAAAGCATATTTATCGCCTTTTTTTGTAAAGTATAGAGATAAATCTCTGCTTGTAAATTGACAAGTTGCAGTTAAATATTCTTCGGTATATGTTTCACCTTCAGTAGTTGGAGCTGTTGTGGTTGTTGTGACACTATTTGCAATCGCCTCTTTTAATTGACCGAGAGTATTAATCTCTTTATCGGGGAAATCTGCTTTTACTGCATTTTGATTTATAACATATTTTTTAGGATTTTGATTTATTAAAGTTAAATATTTGTCTGCTTGTTCTTGTGAGAAACTATACGCACCTCGCACATATCCTTCCGAAAATCCGTCATTCTTCATAGCATCAAGTAATTGCGAAACAGTTGTTATATCTTCTCTACCAAAACAATTTTTAATAGCACTTTGTCTTATAACATATTTATCGTTTTGTTTTTCGAAGAATGTATTAATATCTTGGTCGGTAAATTTATAGGTATTTTTTAAATCATCTAAAGTATAAGAGTTTCCTACATTAGTGCTAGTTTCTACTCCATCTACGCTACCCGTACCACTCGCACCTGAAACTGAAGTTGTACCATCTGCTTGCACAACTCCGTTTGTACCACTCGTAGAATCAGTACCACTTACACCACTTGTTCCACCGGAACCTGTTGCACCGCCAGCGGATTGCGTTCCGTCTGCTGATACAACTCCACCACTTCCGCTAGTGCTACCACTTCCCTTTGTTCCACCTGCCGACTGTGTACTATCTGCTTTTACGGCAGGAGCTTTGGCAGGTGCAGAATTAATTTGAACATTATTTGCACTAAGTAAAACATGCTGATCCAAAGCTAACCATGATACTGTGTCAGTGTCATTACCAACTCCTGTTAATAAACTTTGAACTCCTCTATTTTGTGGCAGAATCCGTCTTACCCCTGCCGTAGTATTATTCTGATTAACAGTATATTTTTTCCCTTTAAATTCAAATGTGAATACAGTTTTATTACCTTCAGTTGTTACTTCCGGTATAATTCCAAGTTCTTCCAATGCTGATTTTGCCTCATCAACACTTATATTTCCTCGTTGAATATCATTTATAATCTGATTAAGTTTGGTTTCCTTTTCAGTATCGGACATCTCGACTTGCGGTGTTTGAACACTTTGAGTGTTTTGCCTTCCACTTTGGTCTGAATCTATATTTAGAGGTACTCTAACTCCTAAATTAATATCCGGTTTTAACATACTCATACTCCTTTTATCCTATTTAAGAAAAGTCATAACAAATAAATTCGTTTGCAGTATCAACACTTATACGAAACGAATCGGGTTTATTAACTACCGAGCATTTAGCATTTCCGACATAAAAACTTGTATATGTTTGGTTTGTCGGTAATATTTCTTTCGCTAATTTTTGAGCATCAGCAAGAGTTTCTACACTTGCAAATGGTAATAATCTGACTTTTAATTCGTCAGCTTTTTCTTTATCCTGTATATCTTGTGCATTTGCTATTGCATATTGATTATATTGATAGAGTTCCATTTTTTGTTTTCCTTTTTTAGTGATATGGCTTTAATTCACTTTTTATAATGTTTTTAGACTTTTTGTTTATGTAACACAATAGGCATTAAGTTACGAAAAATGTAACATATTGAGAATATTTTTATAAAAGTTAGGAGGTTTTTATGCAATTTGTAGAGCCAATTAGAAATAAAAGAAAAATTGAAGTTGTTAAAAGAATACTGAAAGAACATGGTAGTCGTGATTTCTTGATGTTTTTACTTGGAATTAACTGTGGTTTAAGAATCTCAGATATTCTAAAACTAAAAGTTAGTGATGTTTTGAATAAAGATTACATTGAAATAAAAGAACAAAAAACCAAGAAATATAAGAAGTTTCCGATTGCTAATTCTTTTAAGGCAGTATTAAAAGACTATATATTGGGTAAAAGTTCTGATGAATGGTTATTTACAAGCCAAAAAGGTGATAAACCAATTACAAGAGTTCAAGCATATAGAATAATTAGTCAAGCCTGTCAAGAGGCAGGTATAACAACCCGAATAGGCACTCATACTCTTAGAAAAACTTTTGCATACCATTTTTATAAGGAAAAGAAAGACATAGCACTCTTACAAAGTTTGCTAAATCATTCTTCACCTGCAATTACATTAAGGTATATCGGTATAAATCAAGATATTATTGATTCTAACCTTAATTCCTTTTGTTTGTAATTTGCACGAATTGTAACAATTTTTATTGAATTGTAACAATTTTGCCAAATATATTAAAGTTTTTTTAAAAAATGCCGATATACATATTAAAAATGTAACACAATGCCTATTGTGTTACATTTTTTGTAACATATTGACTATTCATTATTTTTATAAAATAAGAAGTTTTAAATTAGATTTTAGATTATTTTTTTTATTTTTACATTATGAATTTTAATTGTGTGTTATAAATATATTAATATTATATTTATAGGAGTATTTTATGGATGATAAACATGATGATTGTCTAAATTCAACTGAAATTAGCAATTTATATTTTAATCAAGTCAAATCTTCAGTAGAGGATCAAGGGCGATATGTATCAATCGTTGGCTCTATCTTCTATGTCGCATTAATTACACTCTATTGTTCTATATCATCAGATTTAACATCTATTCAAAAAAAACATTTTATAATAAGTTTTTCATTATCAGTTGGAATGTTTGTTTTAAATGAAGTTATAAATATGATTAGGTCATATATGGAAGTTAAATATGCAAGCAATCAATGGGAAAATTACTATAAAAAAGAAAGTTCTCTGCAAGAGATTCAAGACAATATTGCAAAAAGAAATAATAGTTTATATGAAAAAGCATTTGGATATTGGGTAACACTTTTTTCAATAAGTGTAGCAAGTGGACTTTATTCAATTATTACATTAGTAATTCTAACTTTTCGACTATAAATAATCATTCATAAATATTTATGGTATAATAAGCCTATGATTACATATATGGATATAACTTCATATGAAGAAAAAGCACAATGCGGAATGTGTCTTGGTATTGCAGAAGTGTTTTTAAAATGCGAAACAAAAGATAGAGGCAAAACTCATCTCATGTTATGCAAAAAATGTTTTGAAAGATTAAAAAATGATTTTTCAAAAGGTGACATTAAAGAAATTGTACCAAGAAAACTTGTCGCAATAGATGAACTTTGATAAAAAAATACGCAAAATTTTTCCCGACTATTTCCCGACCTATGTGTATAAAATCACAAAAAATCAAAAATAGTCAATCAATATCAAATAAGGTCGAAAGTATTGATAAATAAGGGTTAAAGTTATATCAGTTGAAGTCAGATAAAATCATAAAAATTGGTAAAAATCAGCCTTCCAAGCAGACTGTCGCGAGTTCGAGTCTCGTCGTCCGCTCCATAAAGAAAGCTCTCTTTTGAGGGCTTTTTTTATTGAATGATAGTTGTTCTGCATCAGGGATTTTGACATAAAGTATCGCGAGTTTGAGTGCACTGTATCAGCGATTTTGACATAAAGTATCGCGAGTTTGACATCTAAGTCGGAAGCAAATACAGAACATCATGCATCTGCTTTCCCGAATCATATTAATTCATGTATAATTTCTCTAAATTCATCATCGGACATTTGATTAAGTTTTAATCCCTTGTATTTTTCACTCGCTTTTTGTTCTCCCAAATGTCTTGCCCCACAAGTTCTTTCATAATCTGAAACCTTTACGCCATCAGAGCGAACATAACCACTAACGTGATACGTACCCGCACAACCTTCAGGTCTGCTTACATTTGCAGCACCTCCTGTCTGATGTCCTACTTGATGAATTGTTTGTTGCAAAATTTTAGGAAAATTACGCTTAAAATCTTCCCTATCCATATTGCGATAATCATCCATATCATAGTAATAAATTACATTACCATTTTGGTCGACATCCATTTCTACACCTAATTGATATGGAAGTTCTCGTTCTTGTGGAAGAACAGTATTTGCATAATCCTTTAAATGGTCAACACGATTTAACCAACCTTTTAAGTATTCTTTTTGTTCAGGATTTTTCTCTACATCTTTGTAATAACTGTCTCGCCTAATTTGTTCAAATTTGTCTAAATCACCACCACTTTTCCTTAGCATTTGTTTTGCACCATAAACTCCATGCAATATTGCCGTATCAAATACATATAACGCAAGTCGTGGATTTTCTATTTTATCTGCTCCTGAAGCTTTATAATAATTATTATAATAAATATCTTCTACTTCTTGCTGTGTAATATTTTTTACATCTTTTGTATGTAAATCTTTTGAACGAAGATAAGAGTTGTATGTTACTTGAGTAATACCTTTGTTTGTTGGTCCACCCCTATCTGTTTTTCTGTTTACATATCCACCCTCACGTGCCAAAACAAATTTTAGCATATTGGGGTATTCGTAATCCAAGTCTTTTTCTGGCATAAATATCCTCCTATTTATTTTAAAGTAATATCTATGCAAGGTACTATTCTTCAATCAAATATTCATAAAAACTTTTAACATCATGAGCTCGTTGTTTGACTAAGTTGCATTCTTCCCCAGCCAAAATATTTTGATAAATAGTGCCCTGCTTATTTATGAGAATACTTACTGCTTCAAATTCGGCTTCTTGATATTTTTTCCATTGAGTTTGTGCTTCAAGTATATTGTTGTATTCGTCTTTTGATGTAACATCTTTAAGCAGATTAATATATTTATCAATTTCTTTAAACCATTCATCCATGGCTATATAAGAACAATTACTCATTCCTGCGGTTGTCATATTTTTTGCGATACAATCCCTTTCAGCTTTGTCAATTGGGTGTAAATTTTCTTCAAGCTCTTCTTTTTGTCCTTTTTCTTGGGGTTGGGGTTCTTCTTTATTTAAACTTATTTGCTGATTTGTGATTTCTTGATTGTTTGGTTGAGAAAATGTCTCGTCACTGTTTAAATTCGATTTAGAACAGCCACAAGTTAAAAACAAAATCGTTAGAATATAAAGAGTAAGTTTTTTCATCCCTTTATTATACACATTTTCAAATTTTACCTAAGGATTGTTAAGAAAATTTTACATCTAAACCTAAAGTTCAATAGATATAATACATTGGTGCAGTTTGAGAAACTTGTGATATTTACTAATACAGGATTTGAAACAGATTTGTTTTTAAAGACACAAAAGAATATATATTCGCTTAAACACTTGATATTACTTATATACAGAGTTAAATTGTGTATGACAATTAAAAAATCAGGTCGAGAGTTCCAATCTCTCAACACATACCATAAAATACGTGTCAACTTTTAGGGTACAGTTCATAAATGTTTTGTCTCAGGGATTTTGAGATAAAGTATCCCGAGTTTGACATTTTAGTCGGAAGTTTTTGGAAAATTTTGCAAAAATTTAAACGGCGTTTAAATGCCGTTTAAAAGGTGTTTTATTAGTATTCAAAAATTACATTCTTTCTATATACCAGTTAGACATTCCAAAATGATTGAAATTCCATTGAAGTTCAAAGTAAAAATTAAACTCCAAAGAATTGTCATTTTTGAAGTTCCAAGAATATTTATTTAATTGTGTTTTGCGATAACTTTCAAACGCATCTTGAATCTCGTTTGCGAATTTTTTCCTAAATTCAGAATACGGAATGTCCAATGTCTCTTTGGTTAATTTATTTTTCAAAATCATCTTCAAACCCTCTAATATTATCAAGCTCTATGTTATAGCGTCTGCCGGTTTTATCTACACAAGTTGCAAAATCGACGGCTTTATTAGCATACTTATTTTCCCATAAGCAAATCAACAAACCTATTTCTTGCGTTTTTAAATTCAAAATTTTTGTTCCGTATAGCGGATTGGCGGCAGAGGGTGAAAGCGTGAGCGGTACCCGTTTAATGCCGCCAACCAAGTGTTTATAATCTTTATCAACCATAATATGCTCCTTTCGGTTATATACATTAATCGATTGCGTAGGAGAAAATCTCAAGTGTAATGTCCGAATTTTGTATCATTTAGACATATTTATTTTGTAAACACCGATTGAACAGCTCTTAAACAGCACTTGAACGTACTTTAAAAATCAACATCTTTTTCGTGGTCAATAAAGAATGCATTAAGCAAATCTGCTTCGCGGTGTAAATATTTTACAACAGGAGCCAAGTTGTAACACTCTTCTTTTTCAGGTTGCGTTTCACAAAAATAATCCACAACAACCGCAATGTTATAAACCTCTTCCGCCCATTTACTTAACTGCTTAAATTCCTTTGTAGTAATATTCATCCCGACTTTTTCCATATACGACCTCCTTTAATGTGTCGTATTCATCACTCAATCAAGGCAAAAAGTAAAGAGCGGATTTTACATATGTAATCCGCTCTTTACTAAAATTTTGTTAAAGCAATAATAGTATTCCTATTATTAACCTCTACTTAACAACCTTCTGTACGTCAGTAGTTATATCATCACCGCCATAAAGGACAGTTCCTTTTGTAATAACCATATCATAACCTTTTAATTTTGCTTGTGATGCGATTGTTGCAGTTATGCTTTTATCAATTTCTTGTAATTTTGTCTGATAATTTTTTGCAATTGTTTCTTTCTTCTTGGCAAATTCTGCATTGTATTTTTTTAATAATTTCTCTTTACTTTCTTGAGTTTGTTGTTTTTCAACATCTGCTCTTACAGTTTTTAACCATTTTTCCAATTCCTGCATTTTGGTTTGCTGTTCTTTTTTCAATGCCTGGACTTGTGCTGATTTAGAAACGACAGCTTGAACATCAACAACTGCAATATTTGTGTCTGCCATTGCCGCATTTGTAATTCCCATTGTTGCTAATAACAAAGTTGTAACTAATAATTTTTTCATTGTCTTTCCCTTTTCCATTTTACTAAATACATATCTGTTAATATTATATTATTTTCTACGCTTTATTACCATTTAAAGTTATTTCAGTTTTCTTTAATTCCGGTGCTCTTTTTAGTGATTTCTGAATTTTTTGTTCATCAGCTTTTTTATCTTTTCCTCCGCCTAATGCCCAAGTGAAACCTGCTTGCAAGCCTACACCGTTACGACCGCCGTTAGTTAAATATGTCTGGAAGAATCCTGTAAATCTTTCACCCCAAACCTTTCTTAAACCTACACCATATTTAACATAAGGTTTAACGGATAATTCAGGAAGTGTTACATCATTCGCTTTGAATTTTGTATCATCCATTATGTTCCATACCATTGCTACGCTTGCATAAGGCTGCCATCCGTTTTT
>CAMZGT010000043.1 GCA_947306495.1 uncultured Acinetobacter sp. | reverse complement strand
TGCTTCCTGTAACTCTCTCTTTTTCCAAAATATATAAATACATGCTAAAGAAAAAGAAGCTGAATAACTGGCATCTCACTAAAGATGAATTTAGAGAGAAGAAAAGTATCAGGAAAAAAGCTGTGAAAATAAGTGATTTAGGATATGCATGTTTATGAAGTTTTTGGGTTTTTATGACAAAGAAAGTTGTTCCAAACATTAACAATGTTTGAAATAGAATTATACCGAAGTTTCCTGTTTGTTTTATTATGTAGTAGAATATAACGCCAGAACCCCATTCATGGTCGTACCAAGCGTGTGTTGGGGTGTAAGATAGAAAATCTTGGAAGGGAAGGATATGATTTTCTATAAAATTTTCTCCCACTATGATTCTGGCAAAAAAGTCATAATCATAATTAGTACTCAGGCAGGCCGTAAAAAAACATAAAAGTCCGACAAATATCCAAAAAACTCTGCTCTTCATTAATAACCCCTTTAAAATAATATTAGCATAAATAATTAATCATAACTTGAATTTTATGATAAAATTGAAATGTGATAAGGAGAAGATGATGGGATTAACTCTTGTAGAAAAAATAATATCGGAACATGCCGGCAAAACTGTGCACGCAGGAGAACTTGTTATATCAAAAGTTGATGTAACTGCAGTACAGGATGGTACTGGACCTTTAACAGTTCAGGAGTTTAAAAAATTAGGAAAGGATAAACTTAATAATCCTGACAGAACAATACTTTTTATAGATCATGCATCACCAAGTCCCAGAAAAGAACTATCGAATACTCACATGGTGCTCAGAAATTTTCATAAAGAATACGGTGCGGTATTATCTGATGTTGGAGCCGGTGTTTGTCACCAAAGATTGGTAGAAGATTTTGTTAATCCCGGAGAAATTCTTATTGGGGCGGATTCTCATACTTGTACATCAGGAGCACTGGGAGCATTTGCTACGGGAATGGGTTCTACGGACATTGCTGTCGGGATGGCACTTGGTAAAACTTGGCTTAAAGTTCCGCAAACTTTTAAAATAGTTGTAAACGGAAAATTTAGAAATGGCGTTTGCTCAAAAGATTTAATGTTGTATTTTATTGGAACAATAGGAGCAGATGGAGCTACATATAAGGCATTAGAATTCACCGGCGACACAATTGAAGATATGACAATGTCAGAACGTTTTACATTGGCAAACATGGCAGTAGAGGCCGGCGCTAAATGTGGTTTATTTATTGCAGATAATAAAACAAAAGCATTTTTAGAAGAAAGAGGCCGAGGAGATAAATTTAGACAAATTTTACCAGATAAAGATGCGGTTTATGAGAGAGTTATTGAAATAAATGCTCAAGATGTTCCGCATACGGTATCTTGTCCGCACACGGTTGATAATACTAGGAGTGTTGATGAACTTAAAGATATCAAGGTTAATCAGGTTTATGTAGGTACGTGTACAAACGGAAGAATAGAAGATCTAAGGGTAGTTGCAGATATATTAAAGAATAATAAAGTTCACGAAGATGTAAGGATGTTAATATGTCCTGCTTCTAAGAATGTTTATAAGCAGGCTTTACAAGAAGGATTAATTGATATCTTTGTGGATGCCAATGCTTCTGTGCTTCCGCCTGGTTGCGGTCCATGTGTTGGAGTTCATGCAGGAATATTAGGTGACGGAGAAGTTTGTTTAGCCACTCAGAACAGGAATTTCCAAGGCAGAATGGGAAACACTAAAGGATATATATATTTGGCATCACCATACGTAGCCGCATATACGGCTTTAAGAGGGTATATTTCGGCGGAATAAGGAGAAATAATATGAATCTGTTACTTTTAAAACAAATTTCGTTAATAAGCGCTTTTGCCGGCGTTGTGCTCGGCGCAGTTACAATAATACCTTACATAAGCTTTTTAAGCTTTATGCTGCTTATTTTATTTTTGGCAGCATTTGTCATTGTATATTTAAAACAAAATGATTTAATTGGTATAATAAGCATCAGGGAAGGATGTATTTTCGGCGCACTAATAGGCTTTGTGTCTTTCATCGCTTTCTCTGCAGTATTTACTCCTATTAGTATGCTGTTGGGTTGGTTAATTCCTTCATATACTCAAGGTTTTTTAAGATTTTTTATCGGAAGTTTCGGTTCTTTCGTTGTAATGATTTTTTTGATAATTTTTATGGCGGGCATAAGTGCATTGTTTAACGGCTTTGCAGGTCTTGTTACGGCTTGGGTGTATGAACTTATTTCCGGCATGAAGAAAGAGAATAACCAAAATTCAAGTATAGATTTTGAAATAAAATAATTATGAAAGGGTATTAAATGGAATTTAAATCAAAAATAAAGACAATAGAATGGGTTGATAATTATTCTAAAATGGTCGATCAAACGGTTGTACCGTATGAGTATAAGTTTGTCAATATAACAACCGGTGATGATATGTTTGTCGCAATAAGAAATATGATAGTAAGAGGGGCGCCGGCAATTGGCATTGCAGGTGCACATGGTGTGGTTTTATATGCGCAAGAACTTGCTGAAAGGATTGATTCAAGAGAGGAATTTGTATCCGAATTGGTCAAGAAAGCTGAGTATATGAAAACTTCGCGTCCAACGGCAGTTAATTTAATGTGGGCTTGTGAGAAACAAATTGAAGTGATTAAAAATTCAAAAGCTGATATTAAAGGCATAATAGAAGAGCTCAAGCAAAACGGAATAAACCTTGAAAATGAGGATATCAAGATTAATAAAAAGATTGGTGATTATGGTTCAGAGATTGTTCCAAAAGGGGCAACTATTCTTACTCACTGTAATGCGGGTGCATTAGCTACCGTCGGCTACGGAACTGCATTGGGAGTTGTGCGCTCTGCTTATGCGAAAGATAATACTATTCAGGTTTTTGCGGATGAAACACGTCCGCGTCAACAAGGTGCCAGAATTACAACATTTGAACTTGCAATGGACGGAATTCCTGTTACTTTAATTACAGACGGAATGTGTTCATATTTTATGAACAAGGGTATGATTGATATGGTTGTTGTAGGAGCGGACAGAATTGCAGCAAATGGTGATACTGCCAATAAAATCGGTACTTACACAGTAGCAATAGCTGCAAAATATCATAATATCCCATTTTACATTGCAGCTCCGTTGTCTACTATTGATACTTCCATTGAGTCAGGAAAAGAAATTCCCATAGAAGAACGTTCGCATGAAGAGGTAACTCATATAAACGGAAAAAGAATTTGTGCAGAGGGGGTTAATATTATAAATCCCGGGTTTGATGTTACTCCGCATGAATTGATTGCAGGTATTATTACAGAAAAAGGTATTTTAAGACCTGACTATAAAAAATCTATAGCTCAGGTATTTGAATCAAATTTAGCAAAAGCATAAAAGGAGTATGTTATGAAAAAGTTTTTGTCGTTATTCGTACTTGTTAGCATGTTATATGTTGCACTTCCGACTTTTGCAGGTACGCATGGTACAAATGGTAAAGTGACAGGAAAATCTGTCGGAGCAGGTTTACTATCGCTTATTGTATGGCCGGGAATTGGACAAGCAGTTAATAATTGCAGCTATGATAAAAATGTAACTCACGCTGTTTTAGGCTTAACAGGAATATTTAGAATATGGTCTTGTTATGATGCTGTAGTAGACAGAAAAGGCGGGGTTTGGAAGAACAGAATTTAGAAAAAGCGAGTTTAAGCTCGCTTTTTTTATCAATAAAGACAATATTTTATTGCTTCAATCATTGATTCAGGGTTTGCTATATTTTTCCCTGCAATATCGAAGGCTGTGCCATGACTGGGTGATGTTCTTATTATATCAAGTCCGATTGTCATATTAACGGTTTTTTTTGAAGCTACGGCTTTTATAGGAATTAAACCTTGATCGTGATAGCAGGCTATGTAGCAATCATAGGGCGATTTTTTGCATTCCAGATAATTTTGTACCCCGTTAATAAACAAAGTATCTGCGGGAAGCGGATTTGTAATATTAATTCCTCTGTTTCTGACTGCTTGAATTGCCGGAAGCATAATATTTTCTTCTTCATCTCCGATAAGATTATTTTCTCCTGCATGAGGATTAAGAGCGCATAGCGCAAAAGAAGGTTTATTTATAAACAATTTATTTTGAAAAAATCCTCTCAAGCGTTCAATTTTTTCTATAATAAGAGTTTTAGTTAAACTTTTTGGCACATCTTTAAGTGCAATATGGCGTGTTAAAAGAAGTATTCGAAAGTCTTTTGCTGCAAATAGCATTTCAGCTTTTTGTCCGTCGTGTGCTAAAAAATGCTCAAGGACTTCGGTTTGTCCGCAAAAATGGTGTCCTGCTAAATTCATAGCATCTTTAGATGTTGGTGCGGTAACTATAAATTTTGGATTAATTTCACAAGCTTTTTCTAAAAGTCGGAAAGCGAAATCTCCAGATTCTGCTGTAATCTCTCCGGGACGTACTTTTGAATCAAAATCTATATCTATCAGTTCATAGTTATTATTCAAGTGCCCGTACGTGTTAATAACTTTTGAATTTGAAATTATGACCACATCTCTTGGTGGCAGATTGAGCATGTTTAAGGCTTTTATGGTAATTTCAGTGCCAATTCCGTTTGGATCTCCTGTTGTAATAGCAATTTTATTTGAATAATTTTTCATTAGCACCTCTAAGAAAGTTATCTGTCTTCGGTAAATTCTCTGTGCAGGACATTATTTACACGCTTTGTTGCTTTGTCCATATCACCTGTTTTGTAGTATAACCTTGCCAAAAGAATTTCTCTAGAGCTTGAAGGGAATATATTATATGCCTTTGTTGCGTAAGAAAGGGCTGTTCCGTATTTTCTTGAAGCTGCGTATAATGTAGCGATTCCTTCATAGCTAGCAGCTTGAATTGATTTATCTTGAGTTAAGGATATAACGCTGTTGTATTCTGCTAGAGCTTCGGATAACTTCCCCTCTTTTCTTAATTTCTGAGCTTTTCCTAAGGATATGTATATCTTTTCTTCATCTGTTATTTCAGAGTTAGTAGTTGCCTTTTCCACAGTTTTTGACACTTCAGGTGTTACACCGGGAGGAGCGTCAATTTCTTCCATTTCCGGAACGTCTGAGTAAGAAGAATTCGCCGAGTATAACCTTATTTTCTCTGATTTTTTTTCTTGAATATCTTTTCCGTTATCTGCTTCTTTTGGTTCTTCTTCATTCGGCTGATTTATATTATCTGCGTGTTGAACTGTATTTATGGGGTTTTCACTGTCAGGAATATATTCAAAAGCCTTTATTACAAGTACAAAAAACACAACACACACAACGATTAATAACAATAAAAATTTTTTTGAATTAAAATCTATATTCATAAGCTTATACTCCTGCTTTTTCTTTATTTAATTCTACACCAAAAGCGAACATTGCGAAATCATATTTTATAGGGTCATCGGGAGAATATCTGCGTAGTGAATTTGTTAATTCAACAACAGCTTTGTAATCATTGCTTTTACGTTCCAATAGTCCCATTTGGCGGGATATTCTTGCGACGTGTACGTCAAGAGGAATGTATAAGTTTTCAGGTTTCATAAACTTCCATATTCCTATATCGACTTCAGATTTTCGAACCATCCATCTTAAGAACATGTTCATTCTTTTCATTGCTCCGCCGTTTTTCGGATTCGGAATCATATGATAAAACCCCTGCCTAGCTTCTTTTGGTGCTTTTGCATAGAAATAATCAACAACTGTTTGTAAAAAATGGTCGTAGCTTTCGCCTCTTTCATTTTCGTCTGATTCCTGAAGTTTTTTGTACGCATATTTGAAAAGTTCTTCTAACCCTTTTGACTCTGTATATAGTGAATGCAATATATTAAAAATTGGTATGATATCATAATCTTTAGCAAATCGGTATTCTATGCCTTTTAAATTCTTGAAATTGCCATTTTTAATATAGTTTGCTATGTCATTGTCTGTTCTTGAAAATAAATCTTCGAGTTTTTTTATAAACATTTTTCTGTTACCGTAGGCAAACAGTGATGATATAAATCCTGCCAGTTCAATGTCTTGTTTTGATTTAAATTTATGTAAGAACTGGATTGGATCATCTTTTATAAAACCAGATGTTTCAAATCTCATTACCAGACTGTCTAAGTCTTTTTTTGATATCAACTTAATCTCCTCAATTTGTTAAAAAAGTTATTTAATAATTCTGTGCACTCGTATTCTCTAATACCACCATACACTTTTATTTTTGATTTTGCAATTTGCGGTAATTTTAGAACGGATTCAATGCCCCCATATTGGGTGTTATAAGCACCAAAATACAAAGTTTTTATTCCTGATTGTAAGATTGCCCAAGCGCACATAGGACAAGGCTCCAGTGTAACATACATTTCGCAATCATTTAAGCGGGACGTATTCAATTTATTTTGAGCTTCTTTTATTGCTAGAATTTCAGCGTGAGCAGTTACATCATTGCACTCGTCTCTTTTGTTATGTGCAGAAGCAATAATTTTTCCGTCTTTTTTTATAACGCATCCTACAGGAATATCGTTTTTGCATTCTTTAGCTTTTTCTATTGCACTTTGCATTCTCTAAATTCCCAAATATGTATACTATTGTAACAATATAATGTAAAACAGGCAAATTTTATTTTTAGGAGGTCTAATATAAAAGTGTTATGTAAACAAAGGAAAATTTTATGAACGTTAAAGGTTTAGCAAAAGGTGCTCTTATATCTACTCTTCTTTTATTAGCCGCTTCATGCAGTGTTAATAATAAAAACAGTTATGAAAATTTAGATAAAGTTGAGTGCAATACAGTTAAGCTGGCTGCACTTAAATCAGATTTATTAATTTTGCAAAATTCTAATGATGCGCAAAAATTTTCTCATAAACAAATCAACAATGTGGAAAATTTAGCTGAAGTTAAAGTCGAAATTAGAAAAGCTGAGAAAAATCGTGATACTAAGACCGCTCTTATGTGGGTTATGATTCCCTATACATTAATTCTTACTTAGCTTGGAGCCGGTCTGATTAAACATATGGAAGAAAGAGTTGCTCTTTCTAAGTTAATGCAAGAGTTTGATAATCTATCGGCAAGAATGGGAAAAGCTCCTTCAAGAGAAGAGTTGGATGAACTTTATTCCTAAAATTAGATTTTATCCCCAAATCTCGTCGTCATAGTATGCAAGTTCAAGATGTCCTAAAATAACTGTATCACCGTTTTTAAGACCATATTTTTTCAATTCTTCAAAAACTCCCATTCCTTTTAAGATATTTTGAAGTCGTATTACTTGTTCTGTATTTCTTGAATCAGTAACTCCTGCAAGACGGTTTATCTTTCCGCCTGATATAATGAAAGCGTCTTTTGCTATTTTTTGTACTTCAAAATTGCTGTCATCATTGTCAAAGGCACCTTCATCTTCTTCTACTTCTATTTCAAATACAGGCTTTGGAATTTCGTCGACTCTTTTTTCGATAAAATGTAAAAGTTTTTCTAATCCTTGGTGAGTTGCTGCTGATATGGAGAAAACATCTTGTGAATATTCCGAAAAAACTTTTTCATATTTTTCTGATTCTTCTTCAGTTATAGTATCAATTTTATTTAAAACTAATATTTGATATAAGTTGCTTAAAGCTTCCGAATGTTTTTTAAGCTCATTGTTTATAATTTTATAATTCTCAACAGGATTTTCTGCGGTTAAATCCACAATATGAATTAAAAATCGGCATCTTTCTACGTGTCTTAAGAATTCGTGACCGAGTCCTATGCCTTCCGAGGCACCTTCAATAAGTCCCGGAATATCTGCTATAACGTATGACCCGCCGTCAGATTTTTTTACTACACCCAAATTGGGGACCAAAGTTGTGAACGGATAATCAGCAATTTTGGGTTTAGCAGAGCTTACTGCGCTTATGAAGGTAGACTTTCCTGCATTTGGCATTCCTAATAACCCGATATCAGCGATAAGTTTCAGTTCTAATTCTAAAACTCTTTCGATACCTGGTTCTCCCGGTTCGCAGAATTGCGGTGCTCTTTTTTGTGCTGTTGCAAAACGAGCGTTTCCTCTTCCGCCTCGCCCGCCTTTTGCAATCAAAATTGTTTGCTCATTTTCGGTAAAATCAGCAATTATTTTACTTGTTTTTGAATCTCTTACCATAGTACCGAGCGGTACTCTTATATATAAATCCTTTGCACAGGCACCGTGCATTCCCTTAATTCCGCCGTTTTCTCCTCTGTCAGCTTTGAATACGGATTTAATTTTGAAGTCCAAAAGGGTTGACATATTTTCATCAGCAACAAAATATATGTCACCGCCTCTACCGCCGTCACCGCCTGCGGGGCCGCCTTTATCAACGTATTTTTCCCTGCGCCAAGCAACCATACCGTTGCCGCCATGACCAGAAATTACCCTTATTTTAGCCTTATCCAGAAATTTTACCATGTTGATTTGCCTTTATTGTATAATCTTAATATGAACAAGATTAAAAATACATTATTTACGGGTAAACCCGTTACAATTGATAATAATTCGCTTATTATGGCAATCGAATCGAGCTGTGATGAAACAGCTTGTGCTGTGGTAAAAGGCGGAAGAGAGGTAATTTCAAACGTTGTAGCTTCGCAGATAGAAATACATGAAGAATATGGCGGCGTGATTCCTGAAATAGCTGCAAGAGAACATTTAGAGGTGATAAATGTAGTCATAGCTGAAGCTTTTAAACAAGCAGGAGTGAACGGAAACGACATAAGCGCGTTTGCCGGTACTGTAGGACCAGGGCTTGTCGGATGTCTTTTAGTTGGTTTGAACGCAGCTAAGTCTTTAGCATTAGCTTATGATAAACCTTTTATCGGTATTAATCACTTGAATGCGCATTTAGCTGCAAATTTTATTGATACGGATTTAGAGCCGCCGTTTGTTGCACTTCTTGTTAGTGGAGGGCATACTCAAATAATAAAAGTCGATTCGTATTCTGATATGACGATAATTGGTGAAACTATTGATGATGCGGTTGGTGAGGCTTATGATAAAGTAGCACGACTTATAGGACTTCCTTATCCCGGCGGACCTAAGTTAGACAAGTTGGCGCAAGATGGAAATCCGTTTGCGTTTAAGCTGCCGGAAGCAAGGGTCGGGGAATTTGATTTTAGTTTTTCGGGACTTAAAACTGCTTCTTTGAGATTAGTACGCAGTTTTACTGACAAGAATTTGCCTTTGCCGTTGAATGATGTTTGTGCAAGTTTTCAGGAATGTGTGTCATCTACTTTGTATAAAAAAGTTAAACACGCACTCGAGGTTACAGGATATAATCAAGTTGTTTTGGCAGGTGGTGTTGCTGCTAATTCTGAGATACGAAAGAAAATATTTTCTTTGTCCGAATTCGGATATCGGGTATTTGCTCCTCAAATGAAGTATTGTACTGATAATGCTTCAATGGTTGCATCTGCAGCTTTCTTTTTTGAAAACACTTTTGATAATATTGATGTGGAAGTTTTTTCCAGAGCGTAGCGTAATGCACCCAAATATGTATTTTGGTGCATTAGAATAGAATTGTTAAGTTTTGTAACAATAATTATCAAATGTGAAATTAGGAAAACTTTATATACTTTATATATATGTAAGATGTAAAAAATAAGAGGACAAAAAAATGTTCGGATATGGCTGTAACAATTTATGGAATACCAATATGTTTAGTTTCCCTGGTATGGGCTGCTATGGCGGAAGCGATATGTCAGTGGGCGCACAACTCGGATTTGCAGGCGTTAATGTAGGTATGAATATACTTGGTATGATTTTGTCAGGTACCGGATCTTCTGAAGGCAGAGGCGGTGCAGGTGATGTTGGAGTCACAGGCGGTAAAACTATTGAAGAACAAATTCAAGAACTCGAAACAAAAAAATCTGAAGCTGAAACAAAAGTAGCTGCTGAGCACGATGCAGTTATTACAAATTGCCAGAATGCTGTTGCTAGAGCAAATGCAAGGGCATCTGAACTGCCCACTTTAATTGCTAATGCGGCGGCAGATCGTGATAAATTTTTATGTAATGGACAAGTTCCACCAAATGGAGATCCAAATTATGTACATTATAATAATTTTAACAATAAAGTTGAAAAACTACAGGCAGAACTTGATAAACTAGATGGTAAAGCTGAGCAAGAAGGTTCTATCCAATATCTTGAAGAAAAAGAAAAAGAAGCTATACAAGCTAAAGAAAAGGCATTAAAAGAAGTCAGAACCCAATACGATACTAAAATACAGGCATTACAAGATAAACACAACAATCAAGGTTCAGGTTCATTTACTGTTGACATGAATGAAATATTAGATGATGCTGACGGTAACTGGATTCAAAGAGCAAAAGGCGGCATTAACGGTGATATGAGAAGTGCAATAAGAGAATTACGAAAAGCTTTGAATAACTGTAAACCCGGTGAAGAAATGAACACAGCAGCAGTTGGTAATGCTGCAAAAAAATTCTTCGGTATATATGATAATTTGACAAACAAACAACTTGCAAAAATTCCAAGTGACATACAAAGAGCTGTTCCTTACATAGAAAAATATAGAAATGCAACAACGGATAAAAACCAAGGCAATACAAGTGCTTCGGGGGGGGGAACCCTCAATGTTCGGTCGCTCAGTGGTTCTAAACCTCAACAAACGCCGAATAACGGTTATGGCTTGGGTGGCAGGGCAGCAGCTCAAAATATAAAAACAGATATTCTAAGAGGAATACGAAATTTTACATAACTTATTATAACCCCATCTTACATCTTACTAAAAGTTTACAGCCGAAGGTTACTTCGGCTTTTTTTTATTAATATTATATGAGATTAGGGGGTAAACAGTTTTATGAGATTCTTCGCCCCATGGTCTTAATACCACTTGTATTTTTATTATGTGTATTATAGAATAACCTTTGTAGAGTGCTTACGCCAATATGTCACTCACAAATGTAGCCGAAATCAGGGTGAGTCGATAACCTTGAAATTAAGACTACGCAACAAAAAGGAATAAGTTATGAACTTAAAAAACAAACAAGAAATTATTGAAAAATTTGGTGCTAATGCAAAAGATACTGGTTCTGCAGAAGTTCAAATT
>CAMZGT010000042.1 GCA_947306495.1 uncultured Acinetobacter sp. | reverse complement strand
TATAGATACGTTGTACGACAAATATTTTTTATCATTAATATAAAAATTACCGTCTGCAGAAAACTTATAATTTTTATACATGTTAAGCTTTGATATATTTAAATTTCTACCGCTTATGCAAAGCTTTTTATCAATGTTACCATCATAAAAACTAATATTATACGAATCTAAGACTATATTTGGAGTCTCATTAAAATCCTTTTCTTTAAATTTATTTAAAATTTTATCTAAACACTTATCATTCGAAGAAATCTTTACAATCAATTTATCAGCACGGATTTTGTGTAAATTAATTTCATTTTTGACTAAACTGCTCCAAGGTATATAAAAACGTACGTTATTAAACTGTCCGAATTTTTTTCCATCTTCATACATTAAGTGCATAACAGGAGCTTTTATTTTTACGGAAGGTCCAACCCTAAGAATAAGCTTTTCAATATGAATTTTCACACCTGTATCTTCTGATATCTGTTTTTCAACCATTGGAATTAATTTAGATACGCTAATGGGTATAAAACAAATCGTTACTAAAAATGCAATTAAAACTAATGCTACAATTATATAGTTTCTATATTTTTTCATATTTATATTGCTTCCCCATTTTTCTTAGAAAAGAAATGCATATCTTTCTCTGATATATTAAGTTGAATTCCACTATCAATTGAATAATCCATTGGAATTTTTGCAGAACATTTACTACCGTTTAGGTAAAAATATGCAATCTTCTCACCGCCTGTCATTTCAATAATATCAAGCGGAACATTAATTTGAGTTCCGTTACCAATCATTTTTTCTGCTCTTATACCAATGGTAAATTTGCCTTCTGTAACTTTTTCTGTTTTAAACTTTTGGCCTTCAATAAGAAATTCACCATTTATAACATCAATATCCACGAAATTCATCTGTCCTATAAAACCGGCAACAAATTTGTTTTTAGGATAATTATATATTGCTTCAGGAGTATCGATTTGTTGTATTTTACCCTTATCTAATATGACTATTCTGTCACCCATTGTAAGAGCTTCTGTTTGGTCATGAGTAACATAAATAAAAGTAGTCTGTAGCTTTTCATGCAATTTCTTAATTTCGGTTCTCATTTGTACTCGTAAGTTTGCATCAAGATTAGAAAGCGGTTCATCCATCAAAAATACTTTCGGGTTTCTAACAATAGCTCTACCTAATGCAACTCTTTGCCTTTGACCTCCGGAAAGCTGTTTTGGTTTCCTGTCAAGTAATTCTTCTAAATTTAGCGATTTTGCCACTTCACGAACTTTTTTATCAATTTCATCTTTTGGATATTTACGCATTCTTAAGCCAAATGCTATATTATCATAGACACTCATGTGCGGGTATAAGGCGTAACTTTGGAATACAAAAGCTATATCACGATCCTTTGGATGTTCATTATTAACAACTTTACCGTCAATAATAATTTCGCCCGAAGTAATATCTTCAAGTCCTGAAATTAAACGTAAAATCGTAGATTTGCCACACCCAGATGAACCAACTAAAACAATAAATTCTTTATCATTAATTTCTAAATTTACATTATCAATAATATTGTTTTTCCCATCATAAGATTTGACAAGATCTTTTAAGACAACACTGCTCACTCAAACCTCCGTTAACAAATAGACTACATCTCTGGAAGCAAAATATTAAAGCTTGTACTCTGCAAAATTTGTGATTCAACCCAAATAATACCACTCAACGCCTGAACTAAATTTTTCACAGATGCCAATACCATTGCTCTCAACACATTTTTTCTGTTTGTAGAATCAACTATTTTGTACGGATCAAACATGCACTCTAAATCGTTTTCCGAAAGCAAAAGCGCACTGCTTGACACTTTTATATTCACATAATTTCCTTGCGGTAATTTTTTTGAATCTAAAAATTCTTCACTAGGATTAGAAAAATTAACAACTATATCACCAATATCAACGGATTTAAGAATAACTTCCAATAAATCTTGAAGGATATTTTTTAAAATATCAGAATCCGATGTTATAGTTTTTTTAAAGGTTTCATCCTGAGAAACAGATATGTTAATCTCTTTACCCTTATATAATTGTTCATTATATCTAACGACTGAATTTGCTAATGCAATTACATCAAACGGCTTGTATTCTGGTTTCTTTACTAATGATTCCGTTTGTGAAAATTCCAAAAGTTTAGTAACAAAATACATTAATTCAGAAGAACTTTTGTTAATAATCTTAATGTACTTATCTTGCTGCTCACTCATTTGTCCGCCAAGACCATCGGCCATTGCTTGAGAAAAACCTACTATCGACTGTAATGGCGATTTTAAATCATTTGTAAGTTTTAGTAAAAAGTTATTTTTTTCTCTATTTATTATGGAAGTATCTTCTTCATGATTTATATCTTCCATTTTCTGATAAACTTCACGAAAATCTAGCACATATCCTTCTTCTATCTCTCTAGCAGTCATATTATAGTATATTTCTTTGTCTTTTAATTTTGATATTACAGACTTATTTGACTGAACTGCATTCAAAATAAGATTCATTGAAGCTTCTATAAATTCACTTATATCTGATGTTAACAGATGCATTTTAGAAGTTTCAAATATGTCTGCAGCTATATCATTAACCCATTGTATTTTACCGTCTTTATTAACAAAAATAACTGCATCCGGTAGTGATTTTTCTACATCAATAGTATTTGTTTTAAATAATATTTTTTTGAAATCCATAATTATCTCCCTAACTTTATAAATTTTATCATAAAAATAATACTATTAAGAAAAGGTTAAAAATATTAAGAAATGTTATTTTTTGTATTAATATAAAATAAGAAAAGGATAAGCTATGAAATACAAAGATTATTATGAAATATTAGGCGTTGCAAGAGATGCAGATGCTTCTGCCATAAAATCCGCATACAGAAAACTAGCCAGAAAATACCATCCTGACGTTAACAGGACAAAGGAAGCCGAAGAAAAATTCAAAGATATTAACGAGGCATATGAAGTATTATCAGATAAGAACAAACGTCAAAGATATGACAGCTTAGGTTCGAATTGGCAAGGTGGGGCTGATTATACGCCACCGCCCGGTTTTGAGAATTTTAGTTTTAATTTCAATCAAGGTTCTTCTCAAGAATTTGATTTTGCAGGAAGCGGTTTTTCAGATTTCTTCAGTTCACTGTTTGGTGACATGATGGGAGGAATGGGAGCAAGACAAACTTCACAAAATTTTGGCGGATTTGATTTCGGAGAAAAGCAAAGGAGTTCTGCGAAATCCAGACAAACTTCAAAAGCTGAGAATTTGGATTTAACAAAAAATTTAAACGTTACAGCAAAAGAATTATTTGATGGGAAACCTATTTCTGTAACTTTTACTGATATGGAAAAATGTACTCAATGTCATGGGGGTTTTTGCTCGAATTGTGGCGGCACAGGAATTGTATCTACACAACGATCTGTTAAAGTTAAATTACCAAAAGGAATTGAAGAAGGTAAAAAGGTTCGGCTAAAAGGAGAAGGAAAATCAGATAGTTACGGCAGAAAAGGTGACTTATATCTAGTCGTACATTTTAAAGATCCATTATACAATTTTGATGGTAATAATTTAGTTAAAGAAATTGAAATAACTCCTCCTGATGCAGTTTTGGGTTGTGTGAAAGATATTGAAACATTACACGGCAAAATTAATATCAAAATACCAGCAGGTATATCAAGCGGTCAATCTTTAAGGCTTAAACAACTTGGAATACCGCGTGATAAAGGATTTAGCGATTTAAATGTGAAAATTAAAATTGTTATACCTAAAAACATGCCAAATGAAATAATTGAGCTATATAAGCAAATTAAACTTAAAGAAAGCTAAAATGTATTTACTTTTATTATATAAACATTATAATAGTGTTATGAAGTACATCATAACACTATTATTGCTTATAACTAACTGCTTTTGTCTGGCAGGAGAAGTTAATTTGCGAGATTACAATGAGTTTGACATAACAGCAGGAGCTCATATCCCTGTAATGTCATTACAAGAAATTTCAACAGCTTACTGTGAAGAAGGGGATGAAGTACAATTTATAACGACTTCTGACATATTTTTATTTGATAAAAAAATAATTCCGGAAGGAACAAAACTAAAAGGATACATCGACAAAAAAAATGAACCCATTATCGGCACAAATGCTGCTATGAGAATTTTTGTTAATAAAATGTACCTTAGCGACGGATATGAAATTCCGATAAAATCGTATATATATACTTCTAATAATAATCTAATAGGCGGAGAACTAACTCCTCCTAAAAAGTATGTAAAAATACCGCACTATCAGAGATGGGTTATGTTCAGAGCATTTAGTGTTACACAATGTGTTCCGGGTGCACAAAGAAGAATGGGTGAACATGTTACAATATCATCAGGTGCTAATTTAATCTTGGTATTAGTTGAACCAATTCATATGACTCATATTGTTATAAATTAATTGACTTAACAAATTGACAAATCAAACATTGATTATAAAATATTGTTATAAGGTTTTAGGAGAGGAGAAAAACATTGAACAATAAAATTATTGCTGCAGTACTCTTATTATCTTGCGCAAATATAGTATACGCAGGCTCTAATTATACATATCATCAAACTGTTCAGCCTGCTATTAATAACTTAAATTATAACCAACCGTTAAATTATAGTAACGAACCGCTTCATGGGAGTGTAATACAAGTACCGGCAGGTTCTGTTTTTAATGCAACCCTTTCGCTTGGACTTTCTTCTGAAACATCGCAAGTTGGTGATAGTATAAGTTTATTACTTAGTCAAGATTTTTATTACAATAATAAACTGATTGCACCTGCAGGCAGTACTGTTAAGGGGACCATTATTGAAGCATCTCACGCTAAACATGGCAGCATGAACGGTAGATTATGTGCCAGATTTACACAAATAGTTACACCATACGGTATCTGTATTCCTATTTCAGCAGTTATAAAAACGGATGACAATTCAGGTGTTTTAGTCGGCGGTACAAAATTAGATGTGACCAAAGATTATGCCAAGGACTTAGCTGTAGGTAGTGCTGCAGGAGCATTATCAGGATTAGTATTTGGAGCTTTGGCCGGCGGTGATAAACTGGGGAGAGGAGTTGCACTGGGCACTGCAGTCGGCGCAGGCGGCGGCTTGGTTAAATCGGCAATCGATAAGGGAAATGATGTTAAAATTCCGGCTAATTCAAGCATTCAGTTACAATTAACTCAACCGATTACAACATCTGCTGTTAATTATAGTTTTGAAAATTAGAAAGCAGGATAATTTATTTTGTTTAGAAACATATTATTCTGAATTGGTAATAGAAAGATAATAACGTGTCATTTATTGGTAACAGAAATTTTATACAATTTGAAGAGGATGAATCTGAAGACATAAAGGGATATACAATTCCGACTCTTGTTAAAACTAAGCCGGAGGTTATACCTATACAAAAATCTTTTGCGATTTCAACAGCACTTCACCCTGCAGCTGTATTGCTTATTTGGTTAATTGTAATACTACTTGCACTTGTTGGTGTAGATTTTAGTTTATTTAATAAGCCTAAAGCTCAATTAAAAAAAGACATTGAATTTGTGCTTGTGGATAAAGAAGCCATGCCAAGAAATCCAAAAACAAAGAATCGCGCTGATATTAATTCACGAAGCGGTGGAATCAATGATCCTAAAAGGCATGTTTCAATGCCTTCACCTGCTCCTAAAAAAGCTGCAAAACCCTCATCTGCAGCTAGCAGTGCGAATAAAATCATAAAAAAACAGCAACAAGCTGCACAACAAAAAGCACAGCAAAAAAATCAATCCGGTTCTATGACTGCTCAAAATCAGCAATCTTCATCAGTTAACAAACCGTCTGCTGCTAAGCCGGCGCCACCTACTGCAAGACCGAGTGCTTCACCTGTGTCGGCACCGGCTCCGACAAGCAAACCCTCATCTCCTTTTACTGTCCCAAAACCAGCTAATGCGCCGGCAGGTAAAACATTAGCAACAGGTCCTATTGGTGGGACATCAGCGCCAATTGGCGCAGGAAGAGGCGGCACAGGTAGTTATACCAGAACAACCGGAAGTGGTTCATCCGCACCAAGACCTTCACTATCACCATCTTCAGGAGGCAGTACAGGCTCTTTGGGACGTAGCGGAGGCTCAGGGACCGGCAGTGCTGGTAATCCCGGAGGAGGAGGCGGTGCACCAGGCATTGACGCATTAAGAGAACCTGACTTTGGGCCATATATGCGTGAATTACAGCGCAGAATTAAAATGAATTGGGATCCGCCAAAAGGTAATGAATCAAAAAGAGTAGTGCTATTATTTAAGATTGCAAAAGACGGCAGATTATTATCCTGCAGAGTAAATAAGTCATCAGGATTGCCATCAGCCGATCAAGCAGCTCTTAAAGCCGTAGAATTAACGGCACCGTTTAGGCCTTTACCGGCAGATTTCAAAGGACAAAGCATTGATATACAGTTTACATTTGATTATAACGTATTCAATGCATCAAGATATTAGATTATATAAAAAATGAAGAAATGAGGTATAATTATGGAATTACTTTTAGAAACAATGAAACAAGATTGGTGGGTACTTTTACCGATTGTATTATGTTCAATATTGACAATTATGGTTGCAATAGACAGGGCATCATACTATAACGCTAACAAACGCAACGTTATTGAATTTATTCCAAGATTGCAAAAGGAATTAGCCAGAAATAATCTTAACGGAGCACAAAATCTTGCCGTTCAGTGCGGAGGTATTATTGGTGAAGTTACAGAAGAGGCTGTGAGAATACTTTCTGAACAAAAAAAAGGATTTTCACGTTCATTTGATATTGCGGCTGCTTTAGCTACAAGAAAGTTAGAACATCGTTTAACCATACTTGGTACTATTGGTGGTGTTGCACCTTTCTTAGGTTTATTTGGTACTGTAGTAAGAATTTTATTTACATTCCAAGATTTAGCCGCACAAGGAAACCAATCCGCTGCCGTTGCATTTGGTATAGGTTCAGCACTTATTGCAACCGCATTCGGTCTTGGAGTCGCAATTGTCGCTGTTGTTTGCTATAACGGTTTCCAATCTACAGTAAAAAGATTTGAAGATGACTTCCAATTAATTAAGTTGTTGTTCTTAAGCTTTGTAGATTCAGAAGAAGAAGTAAAAGTTAATTCAGCTTCATCAACTGTAGCATTATAGTAGGAGGGGTATACCTATCACAAGAATTTCTAAGGTTAAGGGATACATTCCATAAACTTGAAATTCTACCATCTCCCTCAATGGGTGAGGCAGGAGATATAAAATGAGTATTAAAAAAGGCAGAAAAGCTTTATTTACAGAAATAAACATAACACCGTTAACAGATATTTTCTTGGTACTGTTAATTATTATGATGGTTATAGCACCAAGTTTTCAGTCTATTGATAATTCTATAACTGTTCCGGAAGTTAACAGTGGTACCTCTATTGAGCAGGGTAAAGTCACCGTTTCTGTTGCTAAAGACGGTACAATATATATAGATGGGACAAAAACTTCTTTATCGGCATTAAAAAACAACTTGGAACGTTTAAAAGGCGATAATGAAAATCCTGAAGTTGTTGTTAAAGCAGATGAAAAAGCCAAAAGTTCAATAATTATGGAAATTATGGATGCCGCACAAGATGCACATTATAAAAAATTAATAGTAGCAGGAGAACCTTTAAACAAGAAAGAACAAAAGGAACTGCAAGAAGCTGCAGAGCAGGCTCAACAATCAAGTATATTAGATGGAGCCTCTACAGCTATACCTAATGATAATCAATATGAGAATTGGAGTGATTAAGCAATATTATGCGTGACAGTTTTAATGAAATTAATATAACACCTTTAACGGATATATTTTTGGTACTTTTGATAATAATGATGGTAATAGCACCAATGCTTGACCAACAGGGTTTAAACCTTGCCGTTCCTGAAGTTGTTGATAAACAAGAAATAACAAAAGACCCTAAAATTATGAACTTTAACGTAACATCAGACAACAGGTACATCTTTGACGGCACAGAAATTGCTGCTGCGGATTTAGAAAAAACCGTTTCAGAGAAATCCACTTCTTTTCCTGACGGGTTATTAATACAGGTCGATGACAATGCTGAACATGGTGCTGTTGTAAAATTAATGGATTGTGCCAGAAATGTTGGCGTAACAAGTATATCTTTATCCAGATAACAAAATTTTTAAACGCGTAATTGCTACATTAATTAGCAATCATCCCAAAATTCTGTTATTTAATAAGCTTTAAACATAAATCATCAAATATATTTACACTTCTGATTCCCAACAATGATTGTCGTTTAGCATTTTCAACAATCTCAATATGCTTTATTAAAGAAGTCATTTGAGGATTTGATTTTAGAATTGCATAAATATAGTTCTGGATAGCCGAAAGAATTTGCTCCTGCGAAAAATCTTTGGACAAATCTTGTAACCTTTGTGATACATCAAAGACATCTTTTCTCTCGAAGTTATAATAATCAGTAAATATACCTTCTATAATAGAATAGTCATAATTATTATTCTCATAACTTGGAACAAAAAAGCACTGAGAACGTGAAATTATTGTAGGTAGTACATCTTCTATATATCTTGTTAAAAATATAAAAGTTACACCGGCTTGTGGTTCTTCAATAATTTTCAAGAGAGAGTTAGCTGTTTCAGCTTGAAAATTTAACGGATTTAAACCTTGTACATTTCCTTCTTCATCTCGGTCACAAAATATAAATACTCTATGATAATCAGATGATGACATAAGTTTATCTTTGATAAGTTGCGATTGCTTTATTGATATAACCGTTTTTGAATCATCATCTTCAGGTTTATTGTCCAGTCTTGATATTGTCATAACAGCAGGATGAGAATTGCTGTTAATCCATTTGCAATCAAGACAATCGCAGTCATCAGACTTATCTTTTTTACAATTTAACAATCTGGCAACTTCTTTAGCTAAAATATATTGAGAATCTAAATCATTACCATAAAATAGTATGCTCTGAGGCATAGCCCTGTTTTTGCTTGTCAGAGCTAAAGTAAAATAATTTGTCAGAAACGGATATTTATCTGATAATTGCACACTCTACCTCCGAAATCATATCAACTGATTCTGCTGATTTAATTTTGTACTCTGCTTCAAATAAATTTTCTTTTAATTTTACAAGTTCAGAAACTTGTGTATTCCTGAGCTTTTGCAAAGTTTGCTTGACCGCAAATTCATGCATGCCTACAATTTTGGAAAGTTCTGCATTTCCTAACGATGATTTAACTTTCAAGATTATCCACTTTCTAAGCATTGTCTGTATAGCAGACAGCAGTTCTAACGGATGCTTTTTATCTAAAAGTTTTTTAAACTCTAAAAGGGCTTTATCCTTATCTCCTTTCATAATTAACTCTGTAAAACTAAACAAATCCTGGTTTGAAATACAAATTTCTTCAACCATTTTTTTTGTTATTGTTTTTTCAGGATATGCCAATAGTTTTAACTTGTCCATTTCTGCATCATATTGCCTTAAATTATTGCCAATATGCTCAATTAATAAATCAATAGCATCATCTTTAAATATTATGTCTTTAGAGTTACCATGCGATTTTATCCAAGCTGATATTTCTGCTGTTTTATAAGCTTTAAACGTCGGGAACTCTTTCATATTTGTCTTTGAAAGTATTTTATATAATTTTCTCCTTGAATCCAACTTTTTACCTTCATCTCGAGGTAATTTAACTACAAATACGATGTTAAGACCGTCGGTATTATTTTTTATAGCATCTTCAATATCATCAATTTCGGAATCGTCAAACACATTCCTATTACCTAAAAAGTATGATTCAGCATTTATAATTATCAAAGTATCACCAAACATCATAGGCGGAGTTCTAAGGTATTGTATTAGTGTTTGATAATCCGGATTATCCAAGACCTGATAACTCATGGATAGAAAATCAGGATTCAGCTCAGAACGCATTTTATTGAGTTCCAGTTCAATATTATAATCTTCATCCCCGTAAAAAAAGTACACAGCCATATCTTAATTATAATACAGATACGGCTGAGGGTAAATGGATAAATTTATAAAATTCAGAATACCTATCTGCACGAAACAAATTCCGAATATTTTGCGGATTTTGACACAATACCATAACAAACAGACGTAAGTCTTTGATTTAGTGCCAACATAGATTTATATGTGGAAGCAGATGCATTCATTGCATACATCATATCATCTGCATTAATTTTAGAAACCAATGCTTTTTCATCATGATTATCAACTTTTTCCTGTGCATACTTTTCAACTAATAATTTGTCAATAAACTCTCTTGCTCCGATTGCCATAATAAATACTCCTATATAATCTTTTACTGCTTTAGATAATTAAAGATATGAAAATCAAACCTGAATAAAGCTTTTTCCTTTAGACCAAGGGGTTGTTTTCTCTCTTAAATACCTCTTATGTATATATAAAGTATTTAATTTTACAAAAATTGCCTTTTTTATTGTGTAATGTTAAGAAATTGTTACAATCAATAAAAATGGCGATATTTTTAAAATACCGCCAATAATAAATTAATGCTTAGTAATTATATTTTAACCTGCTTGATTTTGATCTTGATTTTGATTTTGGGTTGTCGGATTTATCGTGCAAGCAGAGCCGCTTTTGAAGGTTTTAGAATTTGTTGTATAGTCGCTATCGTAAATATCCCATAAACATTTATCATCAGCTGCAGGATATATATAACCAAGCTCTGTTACAACAAAGCTGAATGTTTTATGCACATCTGATGTCAAACCAGTAACATTTGGATCAAAAAGAAGAATGAATGCTCCGGCACCGACTTTTTCTTTTGCAATTAACTTATCTTCAGCCCAATCAGTTGCGCTATCGTTTACAGGTAATAATGTTACCTTTCATTACACCAATTAAACCTGATGCAGAAACTTTTTCGTCATTAGTTGTAAGATCAATACCTACAGAAGTCGTATCATTAGTACCTGTTAAACCTGTATTGTATGTGTTTGCTAATGTCATATCATTTTTACCAGACAAAATATTCTTGAATATTAATGACTCATTAACAAAAGTATTTATTCCTTCCATTCCATCGCCTGCATTAGTATTAAAAGAATTGTTTGATACAACATACGCACGAGCTGCATTTTCAACAGTAGACGCAAATTTAGCGAGTTTAACGCCTACTGTTTTATATTGATAACTGGTAATAACAGCAGGCATAACTATTGCCGCAATAATACCTATGATTGCTAAAGTGATAAGAACCTCGGCTAATGTAAAACCTAATTTTTTGTTTTGTTTCATAATAAC
>CAMZGT010000041.1 GCA_947306495.1 uncultured Acinetobacter sp. | reverse complement strand
AGCTTTGCAAGTTCAACTGCAGTAATGCCATCTTCATTACTGTATTTTTCTGGTGTCAGAAACATAAGTTCAAGTCCCACCATTTTTAAACTTGTATCTTCTCCAATTTCGGGATTCATATTCTGATTATATAGCAATTTTTTACCCAATGGAAGATGGCAAAGAGTTATTAATTGAATAAAAAGTAAATTACGTTTTTTATGATAAGATATTGGTATGGATATAGGGAGAAGGGAAACGGAAAGAGCAATTCTATGGCTGTGTGCAGGTCATTTTGTTTGTGATGTGTATAGCGGTTTTTTAAATCCTATAATGCCTTTTATTGCTGCCAAATTAAATTTTTCAATGGCAATAGCAACCGTTATAATAAGTATTTCGCATATATGTTCTTCTCTCTTGCAGCCAGTTTTCGGATATTTTGCGGATAATATACTAAAACGTTTTTTTATATTTTGGGGACTAATACTGTTATCTGTTTTTATACCGCTCACGCCGTTAGCTCCCAATGTATATTTTTTACTTTTATTTATGATATTAGGAAGCCTTGGAGGAAGTTTCTTTCATCCGCAGTCTATAGGATTTATAAATTATTTTTCCGATAAGCATTGCCTCAAGAACATGGGTGTTTTTATGAGTCTTGGGTCTTTTGGTTTTGCATTCGGTCCCCTTGTTGCTGCTCTTATTACACAAACTTTTGGTTTAGACTTAATTGTGTATACTGCACTGGGTGGTATTTTGCTTGCAGTATTGATGTTTAATTGTGTTCCGAAACTCTCCTTGATAGAGAAAAAACCTGAACATAAGGAATTTTTTGAATCATTTAAAGAAATTTTGAAAAACAAACAGATGAATTATCTTATGCTGATATCTATGATGAAATCTCTTATAACGAATAGTACATGTATACTTCTTCCGTTCTTGTGGAAAGATATGGGATATTCTGCTTTTTATATAGGATTTTCTCTGTTCTTGTTTGTTTTTGCCGGGGCTGTTGCGTCTTTTCTAAGTCCTATTGTAGAAAAAATGACAGGTTCAAAGCCGATAATATATTTTTCTATGTGGGCAACCTTTCCTATGATGATTGTATTTTGGTTTGTTTATAAAACTCATCCGGTGCTTTCTGATTTAATATTTTTTATTATGGGATTTGCAACGATGTTAGCGCAACCTGTAACTATGGTTTGGGCGCAAAAAACATTACCTAATTATAAGAGCATAGTAGCAGGATTTATAAACGGATTTTGTTGGGGAATTGTTGCTCTTGTGATTTCTATGCTGGGTTCGTTTGCACAAAAATTTGGTATAATGAATGTTCTTCTTTTTATAAGCGTTTTACCTGCGGCAGCATCTTATTATGTTAAGTATTTAAAAGAGCGGCCGGAATTTTGTGCAAATAAATAATTTATTGTATAATCTGTTTTGGGAGAGTAAATTTTGAAAAAGTATATCAGAAAAACAGCATACTTACTCAAACATATGAAATTACTTGATAAATACATATTGAAGCAAGTAATTGAAATTTTTATCATGGGCGTTTTGGTATTCACTTCTATAATTTTTGCTTCTGATACCTTTATTACGCTTATAAAACAAATTTCAAGATACGGTATTCCGTTTAATATTGCGTTTTTAATAATTATTCTTCACTTGCCGACAGTTTTTGTAATGACGATTCCAATGGGTGTCCTTTTGTCAACGGTAATGACATTAAATAATTTAAGTTTAAGTTCTGAAATTACCGTAATGCGGGCATGTGGTATCGGAATAAACCGAATAGCAAAATCTATATTCATTTTTGCGATAGTCATGGCAAGTGCAAGTTTTATTGTCAATGAAACAGTTGTTCCGGTTATGACAAAACAGTCAACAGATTTAGCATTGTACGCATTTAGTAAAAAAAATATTCCGGAAGGTAAACAAAATTTTACGTTTAAAGAAGTAAAAGATGACGGCACTTTAAAAAGGCTGTTTTATGTGGGAGATTGTACTAATCAATTACTTCACAATATAACAGTTTTGGATGCTTCAAAAGAGGGTTCTATACAGATTTTGCAGGCCAGAGAAGGAGATACTACAGAAGAAGGTTGGAAGTTTCAAAAAGGTGCTGTTTATACAGTAACCGACAACGGAAAGGCTCTTGACACAACGATGTTTGATGACACTGTTGTAAAATTTGGAATGGATCTTTCCAGAGAAATGAACAGAAATCTGGCAGATGAACACAATTTTATACAATTGTGTAAATATCTTATGAATCCTGATGTAGAGGACAGATGTTCTTTAAAAATAAGCTTGTATGATAAAATTGCATTTCCACTTATGACTATTGTTTTGGTTCTTATAGGAGTTCCGCTTGCAATTACACCTCCAAGAGTAAGATATAACAGAGGTTTCTTGTTTAGTATTTTGATAATTTTTGCATTTTATTTAATAAGAGCATTATCGATTTCATTTGGCGAGGCAGGTTCTTTGGCTCCGGCATTAGCAGCGTTCACTCCGAATGTTATTCTTACTATAGTAGGAGTTTGGCTGTATTACAGAAAAGTGTATACAATCTGCTAACGGTGTGTAATGGAACTGAGTAAGTTATGTCTAATAATTGGAATAATTTTTCTGTTTTTAGCAGAATTAAATCCGATTTTTTATTTTTTTGCAATTATTATGGGTGTAATTGTATCTGTGCTCTACCCCAGACGCAGACTTGGATATGGTAATCTTTTTTGGGGATTGGATGACGCACAAAGAATAGACACTGTAAGCAGTATAAAAAAAGAACGAGAATCGGCACGACGTAAAGCCCTAGAAAATGTAAGATTATTTCTCTCTCCGTACAAAAGTATTTGGGCAGATTTAAAAGTATCAAACAAATATTGCGTAATGCGTCTTGGACGAGACGGCAAAACTATTACAATTTCGGAACATCCCAAAAACGTTAATGAATACAGAAAATTAAAAATAAAAGGTTCGCAAGTGTGGAATCCGGAAGAGGTGTGGAATAATTTATGTATGCATTTTGAATATTTTACTTCTTATGATGGTTTCCGAGAATTGAGTAACACTTTTCAAATCATATATACAGAAACGACAATCAATGTATCAGAAACACAAATAGGCAAAAAACCGTTAGTTAGCAATCGAGAATTTGCAGAAAAACTTGATATAAATAATGCTTCAGAAATTGAAATAACCGCTCTTCCCGGAATAAGTATTGTTTTATCTAAAAAACTTATTAGAAAACGCGAGGAAATAGGCGGTTTTAAATCTATAGAAGATGTATTTTTATATCTAAAACTTAAGCCGCATATGGAGAAACAGTTACGCAACCTGATATGTGTAAATAAGATGAATGGCTCTTCAAAAATTACTAGAAACATAGAAAGAAAAATTGATTTATGAAACTTCGTGTGTTTAACATTTTAAAAAACACCAAGGTAGAAGGACCAGGAACAAGGTATTGTATATGGGTTCAAGGGTGTTCAAGACATTGTAAAGGATGTCAGGCTGTCCATACTTGGAGTCATAGTGGCGGAAAACTTTATGATACGAAGGATATAATAAATGATATTTCCGATATGATTGATACTCCCCACAAAGAAATAAAAAATTTCGACAATTCCTCAAATGGAAGGTACAATGATAAACTTGAAGGGGTTACTTTTTTAGGTGGTGAGCCTTTTGAACAAGCAGAAGCATTAGGTGAAATAGCGGAGGCTGTAAAAAATATGGGGCTTGGGGTTTTATGTTTTACTGGCGGTTTATTAGAAGATTTAAAAAAAGATGAAAAAAATAAAAGACTTATAAACAATACGGATTTATTAATTGATGGTCCTTTTGAACTAGATAAAGTAAATTATTCCAGACCTTGGTGCGGTTCATTAAATCAAAGATATCATTTTTTGACCAATAGATATAATGAAGAAATATTTTTCAAATATACAAATAAAGTAGAGATTAATATTTCTAAAAATGGTGCAGTTTTTCTTAACGGAATGGGGGATTTTGACAAGATACTTCAAAAGATTGATCTTGTCGGAATTAAAAAATGATATATTCAAGAAAATAGGAGAAATTAGATGAGTGTATACAAATTAGCCAACTTAATTAGAGCAAGATTCCCATTGATTTATATAACAACGTTTGAGGAAGATAGAGTTACTAAGTATATAAAATCAGTTGTTACTGATAAAAATCAGGTAAAATATGAAAGAGAAGTCTTTAAGTGGACCCAGACTAACGGTTTATTTAATGACAATACACAAAAATCTGTAACAGACACAACTTGTCCTTGTAAGGCGTTGGAATATATTAGAAAGTATGATAAAGATGCAGTTTTTATATTGTATGATTTTCATGTGAATTTTGGATGCAAAAATCGTCAGCCTGATTATAACGTTATAAGAAAAATCAGGGATATTGTACCCGATTTAAAACTCGGAACTGTAAGAAAAACGGTTTTCTTTGTATCTACCGAACTTCTTATTCCGGAAGCTTTGCAAAAAGAGATTACTATTTTCGATTTTCCTTTACCAACACTTGAAGAAATAAAGTCTAAATTTAACAGTATGATAAGTCAAAATTCATCAGTTACTGTGGAACTTTCTGAAGAAGAAAAAGATAAATTATGCAAAGCAGCACTTGGTTTAACTTTGCAAGAAGCGGAAAGCGCATTTGCTCTTGCTATGGTTAATGATGGAAAGATAAATGTCAATGACCTACCGATAATACTTGAGGAAAAAGTTCAAATTATAAAAAAAACAGGAATATTAGAATTTATAAAATCTGATTATACGATAGATGATATTGGAGGGCTTGATAACCTAAAAAAATGGCTGTTAAAAAGAAATAATTCTTGGTCGGAACAAGCTAAAAGATATTGTATTCCAGCTCCTAAAGGAGTTCTTGTGACAGGTGTTCCTGGTTGCGGCAAGAGTTTAACGGCAAAAGCCATGAGCACAATTTGGCAATTACCGCTTTTAAAATTAGATTTTGGCAAAGTTTTTTCCGGATTGGTTGGCAGCTCGGAAGAAAATATGCGGAGAGCTCTTGCAACAGCAGAAGCTGTAGCGCCGTCTATTTTGTGGATAGATGAAATTGAAAAGGGATTGAGCGGGCTTGGTTCTAACGGCGACAGCGGTGTTTCATCAAGGATATTCGGACAATTTTTAACTTGGATGCAAGAAAAAGAATCGCCGGTTTTTGTGATTGCAACAGCTAACAATATAAGCAATCTTCCTCCGGAGCTTTTAAGAAAGGGTAGATTTGATGAAATTTTCTTTGTTGATTTGCCTACATCGGAAGAAAGAAAAGAAATTTTTAAATTGCACTTGGAAAAAAGATTAAAAGATAAAAATGTAGCGTGTGAGATTATTAAAGTCAAAAATTTATGCGCAGAGCTTGCAAAAATGACAGAAGGTTTTATTGGCTCTGAAATTGAACAGGTTGTTGTGTCTGCTCTTTACGATGCGTTTTTTGAGAACAGACCGCTAGTGCTTGAAGATTTAACAAAAAATATCCAAACAACAGTTCCGCTTTCAATGACTCAAAGGGAACAAATTCTTGCGCTTAGAGCATGGGCAAATGTCAGGGCGGTATCAGCAGCAAAAACTTCTAATCTTGCAAAATACGGTAAAGAAACTGATGATGGAAGTGTTTCTACAAGTCGTGGTGGCAGAACACTTGATTTTTAGGGTTAAATATATAGGTAGTAAATAATAAATAGTAAGCAATATTTATATATAGGAGAAAAATATGTCATGTACGGTAATTGCGGTGCCATATGCTTTAGCCTGGATTATAGGAACAGTAGTCACTGCAACAGCAGCTTCATTTAAGGTTGCGGAAGATGCGGTTGACTTGTTGCAAGGTGAGAGCTGTGAATCCACATATGAAAATCAAGATAATTGTGAAGAAGTTCATACAATTACTACGGATTTTTTTATTGACAAAGATTTTGAAACTCCGTTTTTAGATAAGGAAATCCTTAGAAAAACATTAGAAGAACATGGTGTTATTAACATTGCAGAGTATGATTCAGAAATTTCAGGATTTGTTGATGGTTATAAATTAACTTTCCGAAAAGTAACAGAGGACAAACCATATAATTTAAGAATTCATTGCAGTGATAAATACAATGCAGAAGAAAAAATAAGCGATTTGAGCTCTGAATACTCAATGAATGTCCAAGAGGATGCATATCTTCATATAATAGATAAGTTAAAAGAAAATAATATGACAATTGAAGAAGAAATCGTAGAAGATGATAACACGATAGTTTTAACAGTAAATATAGAATAGAGGAAGAATGTCAGACCGAAAATTAAAAATTAAGCTTTTACCAAATGGTGAAATACAGATGGAAACTCTTGGGATTAAAGGCAAAAAATGTTTGGATTATATTGACGTATTTAAAAATTTGGTTGATGCAAAAATTGTTGATACTCAGTATACTAACGAATATTATGAGTCAGAATCCGGAATATCGACAGATAACACAGAATTAAGGTGGGATTAGTTATTTTAATTGCATATATTGTAAATTTATGCTAAAATAGCGTAGAGAAGAGAGGAATGCGCGTGAGCGAAGGACATTGGATAGTTAGTAGTGTCATTGGCGGACACCCTATGACATTCAATATGGATACAATAGTCACTATGTGGGCAGCAATGCTTTTTTTGCTTGTGGTGTCGTATGTTTGTACAAGAAAATTGTCTATATTCCCAGGTAAGTTGCAGTATGTTTTTGAAGCTGTTTTAGGTTATTTTGATAATCTTGTCAAAAGTATGATTCATAAAGACGGTGAAAGGCATTTTCCGCTTATTGCGTCGCTGTTTTTATTCATAGTAACGGCTAACTTAATGGGGCAATTACCTCTAAAAATGATAGAATTAAAGTCAGGAGAAATGGCTTCTCCTACCAATGATATAAACTTAACGGCAGGTCTTGCGATAATAGTTCTTGTTTATTATGTTGTAGCAGGAATTGCAAAGAAGAAGTTTAAATTCTTTTTGCATGGCTTTTCTTTGGTAGCTATAATTTCTGCATTGGTTGAGTTGCTTGAATTGTTTACAAGGCCTCTAACGCTTGCATTACGTTTGTTTGGTAATGTTTTGGCGGGAGAAATTTTGATAACTGCGCTGTTAGGAATTTGTGCTTGGGGACTTCCGCTTCCTATGATGTTTTTTGAAATTCTCGTAGCGTGTGTTCAGGCTTTGGTTTTTACGATGCTAACGACTGTGTATATAGCATCAGCAGTTAATGAAGAACATGAATAAAGGTAAAATAAAGAAGGAGATTAAAAAATGGAAGATGTAAAAACTATTTCGGATTTAGCACAATTAGGAGCAGGCTTGGCAATTGGTCTTGGTGCAACCGGTGCCGGTTTGGGTATTGGTATTGCAACAAAAGGTTTGTTGGAATCAATTGCAAGACAACCGGAAATTGCAGGTAAAGCTGTAGGTTTCTTCTTGGTTGGTGCTGCTATGGCAGAAGCTTGTGCTATTTATGCGTTAGTTATCGCACTTAAGTTATCAGGTATGATGGGTTAGGTAAGATATAATAAAAAAGAAAGGAATGACAAAAGTTACTGAAAGAAGTTTTTAAAGCAACTTTGCAATGAATTATTTTAGTTACTTAGTCACTTTTAAAAGATGGATTTTAACGGAACATTTTTAGTTACAATATTTTCATTTTTGGTTTTTGTTGCAGCAATGAACAAACTTCTCTATGAACCAATTCACAAAATTGTAAAGGAGCGTTGTGATTTTGTTGAAGCAAATTACTCTGTGGCAGCTGAGAACAATCAAAAATCTGAAAATCTTGTAAAACACCATGAAGAAAAAGTTTTAGAGGCAAAAGAGGAAGCAAAAGTCAAGTATAACGAAATTGTCGAAGATTATAAAGAAAAAAAGTCAGGAGTTATACAAATGGCAAATAATGAAGCTTCTGATGCGCTTAAAGAAGCATATTCAAGTCTAAATAATGTTTCAAATGATGCAAAATCTGCGCTAAAAGGTTCGATGACCGACTTGGCAAATGATATTGTTGAAAAAATATTAGGTTACAGGTCTGATATCGCAGAGTTTGATAATTCTAAAGTTGATGAGATTTTATATAACGGGGAAGTTTAGAGTATGTCCGCTGTGATAGATTATATACTAGAGACAAACTTATTTAATTTTATAATATTTGTAGCAATTATAACTTATATTATAGTTAAGCTTGATATTGTATCAGGCTTAGATAAGGCTAAGGATGAAGTTGTTGCAAATATAGAAGTTTCTGAGGCAGCAAAAATTGAATCGGAAAAGAAACTTTCCTCGATAGAAGACAGTGTATCTCATTTAAGTGAAGAAATAGAGGCTATTATTTCAAAATCATCAGAAAATGCTGAAATTGTGGGAGCTCAAATTTTAAATGATGCAGCTAAAACGGCGAACAATATTAAAGAAAATGCTGCAAAAAACATTGAAAATCGTGCAGCATTGCTTAAGAATGATATTATGAAAAGGGCATCTCTTGCTTCTGTAGAAGTTGCGAGAGAACAGATATTACGTGAACTTGCGGCTAATCAAGATTTACACAATAAATTAATTGATGAGAGCATTGAAGCTATAAGCGGGGTAAAGTTGTAGTATGGCAAATTCATTAGATACAAAACTTGTTGCAAAAAGATGGGCTCATGCTCTAATGGAGCTGGCATTGGAAAGTGATGAAATTTCTAAAAGTGATATTTTGGATGATTTAAGAGAAGTTTCGGACACGATAGAAAATTCCGATGAATTATGTAATGTAATTAATAATCCTTCAATATCAACAGAAGAAAAACAAGTTGTTATATGCAAATTATTTGAAAATAAAATTATGCCAATTGTATACAATTTTTTATATGTGTTAAATTTGCGAAAAAGATTTAGTCTAATAAAAGAAATTGCAGAAGCGTTTAAAACAGAATTGGAAGAATATAATAATATTGCAAGAATTGATATTATATCTGCAGTAGAAGTAAATGATGAAAAGAAGAATGATATAAAATCAAAAATATCAGAAAAATTACATAAAGAGGTTATGGTAGATTGGAATGTAGATTCTGATATAATAGCAGGTTTAATTTTCAATATAAATGATACTGTGATTGATAATAGTGTAAGACATAAATTAGAAGAATTAAGTAAGAAAATAATCAGATAGAAAGGGATAAAAATGGCAGTAATAAATCCTGAAGAAATTAGCTCAATTTTGAAAGAGAATATCCGCAATTATGAAGCAAAAGCAGAAGTTTCAAATATAGGGAGTGTTCTTGAAGTTGGTGACGGTATTGCACGTATATATGGATTGCGCAATGTAATGTCAAATGAACTTGTCGAGTTTGAGGACGGAAAAGGTACATTGGGTATAACATTAAACTTAGAAGAAGACAATGTTGGTGTTGTAATTCTTGGTGAATATACACATATTAAAGAAGGTATGGTTGTAAAAACTACAGGAAGGATAGCTTCTGTTCCAGTTGGTGATGCTTTAATCGGCAGAATTGTAAATCCGACGGGGCAGCCTATTGACGGGAAAGGTGAGATTATCACAGATAAAACCAGACCTATAGAAAGAGTTGCTCCTGGTATTGTTACTCGTAAATCAGTACATCAACCGTTGCAAACAGGTTTAACTGCTATTGATGCATTGACACCTATAGGCAGAGGCCAAAGAGAACTTATTATCGGCGACAGACAGACCGGAAAAACAGCTATTGCTATTGATACAATTATTAACCAAAAGGGGGGTGACGTAATTTGTATATATGTGGCAATTGGTCAAAAGGCATCAACAGTAGCTCAGCTTGCAAAAACGTTGGAAAAACACGGTGCTATGGATTATTCAATAATCGTTTCTGCAACTGCTAATGAAGCAGCACCGCTTCAATATATTGCACCATTTGCAGGGGTTGCCATAGCAGAAGAATTTATGGAACAAGGCAAGCACGTTCTTATAGTATATGACGATTTAACAAAGCATGCTCAAGCATATCGTGCGATGAGTTTGCTACTTAAAAGACCACCGGGACGTGAAGCATACCCTGGTGACGTATTCTATTTGCACTCTAGACTTTTGGAAAGAGCAGTTAAGCTCAACGATGAGTTAGGCGGCGGAAGTATTACAGCGCTACCTATTATTGAAACTCAAGCAGGTGACGTTTCTGCGTACATTCCAACGAACGTAATATCAATCACTGACGGACAAATTTTCTTGGAAACATCACTGTTTAACTCAGGTGTAAGACCTGCAATCAACGCAGGTATTTCAGTTTCTCGTGTGGGTGGTGCCGCTCAAACAAAGGGAATTAAACAAGTTGCAGGTAAGCTTCGTTTGGATTTGGCTCAATTTAGAGAACTTGAAGCATTTGCACAGTTTGCATCAGATTTGGATGCTGCTACAAAGAAACAATTATTGCGAGGTCAAAAACTTACGGAAGTGTTAAAGCAGCCTCAATACAAACCTCTAACAGTAGCACAGCAAGTTACAATTCTGTTTGCAGCAAATGAAGGATACCTTGATGAAATTGATAATAAAAATATCATGGATTATAAAATAGGCTGGTTTGAATACTTTGAAGCAAATATGCCTGAATTAAGCAAATCCTTAAATGAAGGTGCAAAACTTTCAGAAGATGATATCAATGCTTTAAAAGAAAACCTTGATGCATACGGAAAAACTCTTTAAACAATAAGCAGAGAGGGATAAGGAAAGAAAAATGCCAAATTTAAAGGATATAAAGACAAGGATATCTTCCGTACAAAATACAAAAAAGATAACAAAAGCAATGAAGATGGTTGCGGCAGCAAAAGTTAAGAAAGCTGAGTACACAGTAAAGGCTGCTCGTCCGTTTTCTGATGAGTTATTACACTTATTCAGAAAGTTACTTGCAACGGTTGGAGAGTATTCTGTATCTGGTTTAAAAGTTGAAAAAGGATTGGATAATTATCCTGTCTTGCTAACTTCTCGTGAAATTAAGGCAGAAGGACTTCTTGTTATTACGTCTAACAAAGGTTTGGCCGGTGCTTATAATTCAAATATTATAAAAGCTGCGTTAAAGCGAGTTAAGGAAAATTCTGAAAATGGTATAAAGACTATAATTTATCCTGTAGGTCAAAAGGCTGTATCTGCTTTTAAACACAAAAATGGGAATTATATTCTTAAAAAAGGATATCTTGCAATTGCCAATGAACCGACCGCTACAGGAGCTAATATTATTGCAGAAGATATTGCAGAAGACTTTGTAAATGGAGAGATAGACAGTATTGATATTTTTACAACGCATTTTAATAATATGATGTCGTATAATGTAGTAGCGTGGGAAGTCTTACCTGTTAAAGTAGAAAAAGCTGATGAACATGAAGTAGATCCTTTAATGGTTTTTGAACCTTCTGCACATTCAGTTTTGCAGCAGTTAGTTCCGATGTATATTACAAATTCTATATATCAAGCTTTGTTAGAAGCTAATGCAAGTGAACTTGCTTCCAGAATGACAGCAATGTCAGCCGCATCAAATAACGCTGAAGAGATGATAAATACCTTAACTGTTGATTACAATAAAGCGCGTCAATGGGCAATCACTCAAGAACTTGTAGAGATTGTATCCGGTGCTAATAGCGTATAAGATACTAAAAAGCGGGCGGATTGCATTTGCAATCCGCCCGCTTTTTTTAACTTTAAATATTAGCTAATTGTTTGTAAAAAGCATGTGCTTGTTCAAATTTATAAGC
>CAMZGT010000040.1 GCA_947306495.1 uncultured Acinetobacter sp. | reverse complement strand
TAGAGCACTCCCCTTTTAAGGGATAGGTCGCGCGTTCGAATCGCGCCAAGCGCATATTTTTTTGGTCTATATTACATCTATTTTGGACGTTTTTAACAATTTTGACATTTTTACATAAATTATTAATACAAAAACGCCGGCAATTTCGCCAGCGTCGTCAACTATTTTCTTGTTTTCTCCAATTATTATTAGCCTAATCCGAACTTAGGTGCTGAATCTCTAATAGCTTCACCTAAAGCTTTGTCAATTGATTGTTTTCTTTCTTTGATGTTTTCTAATTTAACTTCAAGACTTTGTTTTTCTAAGTCATATTCTGTTTCTGCGTCTTGAAGCGGTAAGAGGACTGCATCCTGTTCAGCTTCTATTTGAGCTTTTTGATCTTCTAACCAAATTGAAATATTGTTTTCATAGTTTGTACAAGCAATATTGCAATTGTTTTGGTTCATTGTGTATTGTTGATATGCTTGATTTTGAAGTCTAGAAGCTTCTTGCATTTTTTCTCTGATTTCAACTTGTTCCGGACTATCATAATCAACATTATAGCGTCCGTTTTCATCAGCTTCTTCATTTTGCTGTACAAATACTGTTTTGCCGTCGGCATTTAACCCTTGTTTATAGTTTGAATTAGTAAATGCCATATATTCATCCATAGTATTGAATACTTTAGAATTTGTTTGACCTGCTTGGAAAGCTTGGGCAAGTACTTGCATAATACCCATATTATTTTGAGCACCACCTGCATAAGCATAGGGATTAGTATTAACCATATTTGAGGACATACCAAACACACTATTAAAGTATAATTTAGCAGAAGATTTCATCCTTTGAACCATGCTATCAAGATTTGTCATCTTCTTATTATAAAATTTTTGTTTACGATCTATTTGTCTATGAATTCTGTCCTTGAGGCCAGTCATTTTAAGCAACTCATATTGCGCATGATTTTCCTCTCGTTGGAGTCTTAATTTTTGATATAAAAGCAATAAGTGTGCCATTTTTTGTGCCTAGTCTCCGTGTTTTTTATACTCTTATATATATTAAGTATATTTAAAGTTAATAATTGCATGAATTTGCTGATATTGTTACAAAACTTAACAATTATTTATCTATATATTATATACTATATATCTAATATATAGATAAATAAAGAATTTCTGGAATTCTGGTAAAATTTTTATTATTGTAATAAACTATCTATAGGAGCTGTAATTGAATAAGTATAAATTACTTTCTAAAGAACAATTAGTTATATCTATAGACAGACTTACAAGGTTTAAGTATACAAAAGAAAAGTATTTAAGAGTATTTTATGATGTTATTTTATCTTGTATGGTTGAGCCGATATACAAAAAATCTGTTTTAGAAAAAATGCCTGCTGAAACTATTAAAGAGCTTGCTGAAGAAATTATCAATGCCTCTATTGAAATTTATTCAGGCTATATTTCTAATGATTACATTATTAACGATATTTTATTGAGTTATGAAAATTCTTTGTTTATTAATGATGATGAAACTCAAATATTATTAAATAATAGTATTAATTATAATGCCTTTATAAAACTCATTGATGAAAACTCTGTAGTAAATCTAAGATGGCTTAAATCATTACAAAAATCTAGTAATTCTTCCCAAAACAGGCGTGATTGCTGTCTAAAATATCCTATTGAAAAAGTGCTTTTGGTGGAAGGCTTAACTGAAGAAATTTTACTTCCGGCATTTTCAAGATTTCTGAACTATGATTTTTACAAAGAAGGAATTCAAATTTTTCCTGCCGGCGGGAAAAATCAGGTTGTTAAATTATATTATAAATTAGCTGAAGAATTAAAAATCCCTATATTTCTTTTGCTTGATAAAGATGCCGAAGATAATATTTTACAAATTGAGCCAAGACTAAGAGATATTGATAAAATCCACTTGGTTTCTTGTGGAGAATTTGAAGATTTACTCCCCAAATCGCTCATAATTAAGTCGATTAATAAGGATTTATCTAATTTTGCTGATATTACAGAAAAAGATTTTGATGATACTTTATCGGAAGTGAAGAATCTTGAATATATATTTAAAACAAAAGGTCTTCACGAATTTAAAAAGGCAGATTTCGCAAAACTTGTCAGAGAGTGCATTACTGAGCCAAGTGATATTTCAGATGAAATTCGTGAAATTATTGACGAAATAAGAAAATAAGATTATTTTTCTGTTAACCAATATTTTTTGCCTTTATATATTACATTGAATTTAATGTTATTAAGATTTTTAATAGTTTTTCGTTCAATAATTACTAAGTTATTTGGTTTATTTAGCTCTCTTTTTAAATCGTTTATATCGTACTCTACCCCGTAGTTTACAGGTTGATTTGAATAAAATAGCAATGAATATTTTTGATTAAAGTTATAACAAGTTATAGATTTGTTGTGTTCATTAGCATATTGAGCATATTTTATTAAGTCATCCTGGCCAAATTTATAATCAACTTCAAACAATTTTTCTGTGCCAAAAGCGCTCAAACAAGCAATAAATATTACATAAGAGAAGAATACACCAACATATTTTGCTTTTTTTGCACAAATCATAGAACTTAATCCAAAAGTGAACAATAATACAATGCAAAGTGGCTTTGCATCTTCAATACAAGTGTTAATATCATTTGGTAAGTAATATTGCGTAAACAATGCTAAAACAGATGATAAAATGAAAATTCCTCCGATTGCATAAACGGTTTTATTAATAACTCTGGAGTATTCTCCTCTTTCAATATAATTTGTCCATAAATACCCGCCTAAACAAGCAAGTGCAGGATATAACGGCAAAATATATGTAATAAGCTTGGTTTTTGAGGCAGAAAAGAATATTAAAGTAAATAAGAAGATAATTCCGTTGTACAGTATAAATCGTTTATAATCATTTAAATCTGTAAATTTCAAATCTTTTTTTGTAATTTTTCTTATTAACACTGTAAGCACGGATATTATCCAAGGTAAAAAACCCCAAGCAATTGTTATGAGATAAAAGTAGAATGGCTGTTGGCGCCTTATAATGGCAGAACCAACAAACCTTGAAATATGATGTTTAATGATATATTCATCAAAAAATAATTGACCATGCATTTTTAGCATTATAATGTGCCAAGGAAGAACTATTGCTAAAAATATAAACATACCAACAAGAAAATATTTAGGCTTAAATGCTTCTTTGAACGTTTTAGAGTAAAGTGTTATAAAAAACATGGAACCAAAAGGAATTGCAACACCCGGAATTCCTTTTGCCATCACAGCTAATCCAGAAAATGCGTAAAATAACCACCAAAAATATTTTTTATTACTTTCCTTACAAAATTGTGTGAGCATTCCAAAACATAATGAACACCAAACCAAAGAAGCAAGAACAATATCTAAGATGGCAAATTTTCCCAAAATTACGTATTCAAAAGATGTTGCAAGCATAAGGGAAGAAACTAAACCAAATGTTCCAGATACAATCTTTTTACCTGTAAAGTATGTCATAAAACAGGCCAATGTAGCATATAATGCGGCAGGAAATCTTGCGGTTGCTTCTGTTATTTTTCCAAAAAGTCCGAATGATAAGCACTCACTCCAAAAGAATAATGGAGGTTTTTCAAAGAAATAGGCATTATTAAGATATAGCGTTAGATAGTCTTTTGTATGAAACATATCTCTTGCCATTGTTACATATCTTGATTCATCCACATCCATCAAGGCATATGCCCAATTATTATGGAAAAAAATGAAATAAAATATCATTGATAATCCAAATATTGTAAATATTTCTGTATGTTTTGCCATAAATTTTTTAAATTTTTGCATAATCTATACCTCTAAAGGCTTATCTAACGAATGTATTGAAACATCAAGTTCATTTGGAAAAACTTGATTTAAGTGATTTAGTAAATCATTTGTAGAATTTACCCAAAAAATAGGCGCAGTGAGGATTTTTGGCGTGTGTCCATCTGTCTTTGGTAGCTTAAACATAACAGGGTCATCACCGTGATGTTTTGCCAAAACATTTTTTATAGCGCAAAGCTCCTCATATTTAACTTCTTTTTTTAGGTTTACTGATACTATATTTGCACTATCGACGGATTTTGCTGAGTCTATAAGTATGCTTACGGAGTCCTCACCTCTGTGTTGAACCTTTCCGGTAATTACAACCTTATTATCAGGAACTAATATATCTAAATACTCTTGCAGCTTTTTATGAAAACATACACAATCAACTTTACCTGATAAATCTTCCAACGTAATAAACCTTATGAACTTTGTAGGATCCTTTTTAGTCGGTATTTGTCTGGTAGCTGTGATTAGTCCGCATAAAGTAACCTGCTCTTCTTCTTTGAGTTCATTAAGTTCAGAAACTCTATGTGTCATAAGGAATTGCATTTTATCTCTCAGTGAAAATAACGGATGAGATGTGACGTAGAATCCCAGAAATTCTTTTTCAAAAGCTTGAATTTCCTTGTCTGTATATTCTTCATCTGAACCGGTAAGCTGATATTGTGCATTTGTAAAATCATCTTCTCCATCCATAGAAGTAAACAAGCTTACTTGCCCCATTGCTCTGTCTTTAGCCTCTTTTGATGTTACATCAAGAATATGTTCTATATTATCAAAAAGTTGTTTTCTGCTTTTTTCCACAGAAGCAAAAGCGCCTGCTTTTATAAGACCTTCTAAAGATTTTTTATTTACATACTTTGTATCAATGCGCTTACATAAATCAAATATGTTCTTAAAATCCCCGTTCTCTTCTCTCTCCTTAATAATAGCCTCAACTACAGGTTCACCTACTTGTTTTATTGCAGCAAGTCCAAATCTTATGTTATCTCCGTCAGGTGTATATTCAAGATAGGATTTGTTAATATCAGGTGGAAGTACTTTAATTCCATGTTTTTGAGCTTCTTCGATGTATAATTGAGTTTGGTCCTTGTTGTCTGAAACAGAAGATAAAAGTGCGGACAGATACTCTACAGGGAAGTGACGTTTTAAATATGCGGTTTGATATGCTACAAAAGCATAAGCAGCAGAGTGTGATCTGTTAAAACAATATGATGCAAATGCTAAAATTTGGTTAAAAAGTTTTTCGGCATCTTCTTTTTTCATGTCGTGTTTCGCAGATGCTTCAATAAACTTGCCCCTTTGCTCTTCCATTGTTTTAAGATCTTTTTTACCCATCATACGTCTGACTTGGTCAGCTTGTCCTAAAGAATAGTCAGCAAGCACTTGGAATACCTGCATTATTTGTTCTTGATATACAATAGTACCGTATGTATCTTTTAAAACAGGTTCAAGCAGCGGATGTGCATACGTAATTGATTGAAATCCGTGTTTTCTGGCTACAAAATCATCAACCATACCTGAACCTAACGGGCCTGGACGGAAAAGAGCTACCAGTGCGCCTAAATCTTCAAAAACGTCAGGTTTCAATCTTTTAACAAGGTTTATCATGCCTTGAGATTCTAATTGAAACACTCCCACTGTTTCTCCTTTTGAAAGCATTTCATAAGTAGGTTTATCATCAAGCGGAATGTGGTTAATATCTAATTCTATACCCCTGTATTTTTTGACCATTTTTACTGTTTTGGTAATCATAGTAAGGTTTCTTAATCCCAAAAAATCCATTTTTAAAAGGTCAAGGACTTCTGTAGCTTCGTGCTTCGGGTATCCTGTCTGTACAATACCGTCTTTTGAAGGTTGTACCGGTAATATTGTATCTAAAGGCGCGTGTGAGATAATTACACCTGCGGCGTGAGTTCCAGTTCCGCATTTTAATCCTTCAATAGCTATTGCTAAATCTACCCAGCGTTTAAAGCTTATTGACTTCCCTGTATCGGGATTGACTATTTGATAATCTTCATCATAGAGCTTTCTGAATTCTGAACCTTCTACGGTAATAGCATCTTTTAACCACTCAGCTTTTGGATTTACAGCTCTTGCAATATCTAAAGCAGGTTCTATTAATCCTGTCAGTCTGTTACTTTCAACAAACGGAACTTGCAAAACTCTTCCAACCCCCTTAAATGCTGCTTTTGGAGCATATGTAGAAAACGTAATAATTTGACAGACTTTGTCCTCGCCATATTTTTGAGTTACATAGTCAATAACTTCACTACGCCTGTCAATACAAAAATCTATATCAATATCAGGCATTGTAAAACGTTCAGGGTTTAGAAATCTCTCAAACAAAAGCTTATGATATATTGGGTCAATATCAGTAATTTTCAATGCATAAGCGACAACAGAACCTGCTGCTGAACCTCTTCCTGGACCTACCGGAATATCGTGAGTTTTCGCATAGTGAATAAAATCCCAAGTGATCAGAAAATACGCAGGAAATCCCATTTGATTTATAACACCAAGCTCATATTTAGCACGTTCAATAATATCTTTAGGAGCTGGATTCCCATAGCGTTTTTTTAAACCTTCCATTACAAGATGTTCTAAATATGATTCAATCGTGTAACCCTCAGGAACTTCATAATGAGGAAGCGGGGCGTTATGGAGCTCAATTTCTACCTTACATTTTGTACAAATTTCTTCTGTATTTGCGCAGCACTCTTCAAACATTTCATCGTCCATCCAAGAAAAAGCTTGCCGCATTTCATCTTTAGATTTGATATAAAATTCATTGTTCGGAAAATGAAATCTGTTTTCATCATCTTTATTAGCGTTAGTTTGAAGGCACAAAAGCGTATCTTGTGCATCAGCATCTTGTTTTCGCAGATAATGTGAATCATTTGTAATAATAATTTTTATGCCGAGTTCTTTTGCAATCTTTATAAGTTCCGGATTTGTACGTTTTTGTTCTTCTAAATTATGATCTTGGAGTTCAATATAATAATCATCCCCAAAAAGTTCTTTGTAACGTTTTGCAGTTTCAAATGCCAGGTCCTTTTCCCCTTTTAAGAGATGTTTTAAGACCTCGCCACCAAGACAGGCAGAAGTACAAATAAGACCATCATGGTATTTTTCTATTAATTCCCAATTTATACGAGGCTTATAGTAAAAACCTTCGCACCAAGCTATTGATACAAGTTTAATTAAGTTTTTGTACCCTGTGTTATTTTTAGCAATAAGAATTAAGTGATATAACGGATTGTTAGCAGGATCGTGCACTTTTATATCGCCGTTGTGAACATAAAACTCACAACCTATAAGTGGATTAATACCCGCTTTTTTAGCAAGTTCATAGAACTCAATTGCGGAGTACATAACGCCGTGGTCGGTAACTGCAATTCCCGGCAGTTCATTATCAGCAGCGTATTTAACTAAATCTTCAATTTTTATTGTTCCATCAAGTAACGAATACTCTGAGTGAATGTGTAGCGGTACAAATTTCGACATACTAGAAGTATATCACAGTGGTGTATTAAGGATTGTAAATTTTTCTTTATGTTTTCTGCAAAAAAGGGCGAAGGTTTTACCTCCGCCCTACTGTTGTAAAATATAGTTTTATGGCTGTTTATTAAGCTTGATTTTTTGGAGCAATTGCTTTTCCTAAAAGTCCTAATATTGCTGCTCCACCTGCAACAATTGCAGCCATCTTCCATCCTGCATTCTTACCAAGTTTGCTTTCAAGTTCTTTGCCCCATTTTTCTTTAAATGATTTTGCTTTTTCTTCTATTTGATTTGATATAAATTCACTTTGGTCTTTAACGCCTTTTTCTTTGCAGAAACTTTCAAGTTGTTCAGCTTCAGTCGCAGCTTTCTTTTCTAATTTATCATATGCTGTCTTTCTTGCTTCTTCTGCTGCATTATAGGCATCTTGTTCTGCTTTGTACGAATTAGGATTCAATGTTTCTTCTGCTTTCTTTTTCAGTTCATCAGCTGACAAATTTGAAACGTCAGGAGTTTTATATTCAATTTCTACATCTTTTGGAACTGTTACACCATTTGGCAATCTGCCTAATTTTACTTTTTCATAAGGTTTAGTTTTGGCTTTTGTTACAATTTCCTTACCATCTTTTCCGTATAAAACGCCATTTTTAACGTATGCACCTTTTTGTATTCCTTGTATAGCTTCTGTAGCAGCTTTAACGTCGTTTGTTAATGCGTCAACATTGTTTCTTGATTTTTGAATAGCTTTACCAACGGTATCTAATGCATCACGTCTTGCAGTAACCATATCAAGTGCTTCATTTATTGATTCTTTATTTACGTTGCCCTTTAATAGTTTTTCAATAACAGCCTTTTGCTTTTCGCTTATGTTTGCTTCTTTTAAGTATTTAGCAATTTCTTTTTCTGTGTCCTTAATCTCTACAGGTTTTATAATAATTGAGCCATCCTTACCTAATTTGACAGCAGATTTAAGTAATTGTTCCAAAGTCATTTCACCTTGTACAGCACCTTTTTCTGATACAATTGTATAAACTTCTTTAAATTTAGTTAATATACCAATTAGATTTGAATCAGCTTTTCTTGTTCTATAAACTATATTACCTGCTTCAACAGGATTGTTTGTGTACAATTGTTTCATATTTTTTTGGTGTACCAAATTTTCTAATGTTTTATATGCGTTATCAAGAGCTTCTTTTTCTGCATCTAAGGCTCCTTTTTTAGCCAAATAATTTTTCACAATTCTCGACTGTGCAGTATCTAATGCAGGAGTATCAACCTTTTCTCTTAATTTTTTATTAACATTATCATTTATATTTAATCTGAAAACTTTAGCTGCAGCTTCTTTTTGCTCATCTATAGCAGCCTTACCTTTGTATTCAAGCTTTTCTGCAATTTTAGCACATAACTCATCAGCTTCTTTTTCTAATGCATGTACTCTATCATCAGCAGCTTTGATAACATCTTTTGAAGCATTTTCAGCTTTTAGAGCTTCTAATTTCTTTGTTGCTCCATATAATTGATCGGCTTTGTGGTTTATAGCTTTGTATATAGAGGTAGATTTAGTAGTTCCGCTATTTGTTTTTAGAGCTTCAATCTGTTCATTAATTAAAGCTTCTTTCTTAGCATTCAATTCTTTTAATTTTGCTTCACTGGTTTCTGCAAGTTTTTTATATTCATCGGTTTCATCAGCAACTCCATCCTTATGAGTTTCTTTGAATGCTTTGAATTCTTCATTCCAAGCATTTTCTGCATTTGCTTTAGCTTCACGTAGATCTTTTGCAGCTTCTAAGAATGTTTTCTTTTCGCCTTCAGCATTTTTTAATTTGCTGTCAAAAGAATCATTTGCTTCAGCAATAATATCTTCATAAGAACCATACTTAGGTTTTGTATAATGATTTGTTGCTAGGCCTGCTCCGATACCACCTAAAGTTGCTCCACCCAGCACATAAGGTGTTGCACTTGCTTGCTGTTTTACTTGAAAATCATCTGTCATAACTTTTCTCCTATATTTTACAACTTACTTATTTAATTTTGTTTAGTTATCCCTTTGCAAGAAATCCCATATTTCCTTACACCATATTTCATCTTACATATATAAACGTTTCAACATAATAAAAATTGCCTTTTTCATATTATTTAGATAAAAGCAGAACAAGCTACTATACCTAGAGTTATTATATTTACTGAATTATAGCTGGTAAATTTATATTTACAAATCTTAACATTTACAAAAAAAACAACTTGTAATCCTAATATAATTCCAATACATTTCCATCCTATACTATTTTTACATTTGTCCACCACCATACATTTACCCCTTTACTTTTGCCTTGGTTTGTCTTAAAATAACTTAGTTTAAAGGACTTTATTAGAGGAGATTTTATGAACAGAGTTTTATTATGCATAATGGATGGTTGGGGTATTTCGCAAGGCAAAATGGAATATGATGCAACAAAGCTTTCTGAACCTGTTAATGTTCCGAAACTTATTGCGGAAGAACCTTCAACAAAAATTCACGCTGACGGTGAATATGTAGGATTACCGGCCGGACAGATGGGTAATAGTGAAGTTGGACACTTAAATCTTGGCGCAGGCAGAATTGTATACCAAGATTTATCTAAGATAAATAATGCCATTAAGGATGGATCTTTCTTTAAAAATGAGAAGTTTTTAGAGGCTATAAATCACTCTAAACAAAACAATTCCTCACTCCATATATACGGCCTTGTATCAACGGGCGGTGTTCATTCATCATTAGAGCATTTGCTGGCATTAATTAAACTTGCTTCTGAGAGCGGTTTAAAAAATGTTTATGTGCATGCATTCCTTGACGGAAGAGATACTCCTCCTAGCAGTGCTTGTGAATATTTACAAACAGTTGAGGATGAATTAAAGAAATATAGCTTGCCACAAATTGCTTCTGTCATAGGTCGTTATTATATTATGGACAGAGATAACAGATGGGACAGAGTTGAAAAAGGTTATAATTGCTTACTGTTTGGCGAGGGAAATAAAGCTTTATCTGCTGTAGAAGGCGTTAAGGCATCCTATGCTGCAGGTGTTACAGACGAATTTGTACTACCTATTGTTGTTAGCGGTGAAGAATCAAGAATCCACGATAACGATTCAATAATATTCTTTAACTATCGTCCTGATAGAGCTAGAGAAATTACTAAAGCTATTAAATTTAAAGACTTTGACGGATTTAGCAGAAAAAAAGTATTGTCAAATATATACTATTGCACAATGACAAGTTATGATGCATCATTTGATTTCCCTGTGGCTTTCCCTAAGTTTAAGCCGGTTAATATTTTAGGTGATGTATTGGAAACTAACGGAATAAATCAATTCAGGACCGCAGAAACAGAAAAATATGCTCACGTAACATTTTTCTTTAATGGCGGTATTGATGAACCTCAGCCTCATGAAACAAGGAAACTTGTAGCTTCACCAAAGGTTCCCACATATGACTTGCAGCCGGAGATGAGCGCGCCTGAAGTTTGTGAGAATGTACTTTCAGCAATTGAAAATAAAGATTACGGTTTTATATTAGTAAATTTTGCTAATCCTGATATGGTAGGTCATACAGGAGTTATGGAAGCTGCTAAAAAAGCTTGTAAAACTGTTGACTGCTGTGTTGGCAAAATTGCTAAAAAGTGTAAAGAGTACGGTGTTACAATGCTTTTAACAGCGGACCATGGCAACGCAGAACTTATGTTTAATGAAGAAACTGGTAAACCGCATACTGCGCATACGACTAATATGGTTCCTTTTGTTGTTATCAATGCTCCTTATGAAGTAGAACTTCGTTCAGATGGAGCTTTGTGTGATGTTGCTCCTACAGTTTTAGAAATAATGGGAATAAAACAGCCTGAAGAAATGACAGGCAAGAGCATGCTTAAAGTTGTTTCTAAAGTATAGTATAAAGCATAAAAGTTAATTTAATTAGGTTAGATGAAATAATGGAAAAAGAAGCAAAACCATTAAATATAGATTTATCATTAAAGAAAAATAATGTTGATGAGTTCTTCTATAATTTATCAGAAAATCCTAACGGTTTTAAGAATAAGGACTTTCGATACACTTTGAGTCTGATTTATCAACTCGTTGAAGATGAGTTTGAAGGAATTTTTATTTCACCTAATTCACCTGTCAGAAATACAGATTTTCTTTTAATTAATGACGGAACTGAAACAAATCCTAAATTAAGCTTCTTTGTAACGCCAACAAACAATTTTCAATTTTATTTAAAATCAAAAGGTTCAATGTTTAGATTTACTCCTAAAGAAGTTAATGGAGAAATTGGCTATGTTATGCCTTTAGATCTGGTTTTAGATTATTTTGGCGGTTTCGGAGAAATTGTTGACTTTTCATCTTTAACTCAAACTTTTGCTTATTTTAATAAGCTTACGCATTTTGTAATGAAATTAATTGAAAAATTGTATTTTGTTCCGACTGTTCACAAAAGGGAAGCTTCATGCGGTTCAATGTTCAGAATTATTTATGAACCTATTGTATCTAATAAGGAATCTGCAAGAATTATAAACGAATTAGAAAAGAATCTACCTGAAAACATATTTATAAAAGGACAAAAGCCAAAAGATTTTGTTGAAAAATTTGTCAGAGAATATTTGAACTACCTTATATATAAGTTTCTTGGAATTAAAGCGTATCGTTTTAAGGACATTAAATCCGGACATTATATGATAAAAGATTTAGAGCAGAAATCTATGCTAAAGGGTA
>CAMZGT010000039.1 GCA_947306495.1 uncultured Acinetobacter sp. | reverse complement strand
TTATTTCAGGAATGGTTAAAGCAAAGAAAGAAAGGAAAATCTATGACAATAAAATTACAAATATATAAATGCAACATTTGCGGTAACCTTGTACAAATTTTACAGGAAGGTGACGGAAACTTGGTCTGCTGCGGGAAAGAAATGGAATTAATGAACGTGCAGTACGACTCTAATGAACTTGGAGAAAAGCATACGCCAAAAATTAATACCGAACAGAATACCGTTAATGTAATAGGGCACCCTATGACAAAAGAACATTATATTCAGTTTATAGAAACTTTTACAGACGATAAAAAAGAGGTTCATATAAAATTCTTTTCACCGGAAGAAATCCCTGAAAAAAGGATTGGTTTAAACGGATCAGGTATCAATGCAATCGAGTACTGTAACATACATAAACTCTGGGGTGATAATAGAATGCTGAATAACGAATACGGCAAATATCCTGTTCAAAACGGATAGGAGTAAATGTATCCGGCTTATACCATGACTACACATTTTATGTCTTATATAAAAAAATGGGGGGGGATAAAGTAATAGACTTGTATTTGCATTAAAAGTATTGCACACTCAATTGTCCTATGGTATAGGGCAGGACTAAAAGAGTAAAGGAGAAATTATGGTAAGTGAAAAAATAAATAAAATTATAAATGAACAAATTAATAAAGAATTTTATTCCGGTTATTTGTATTTATCTATGTCAGCACACTTAAAAGAACTTGGTCTTTTTGGCTTTGCCTCTTGGACAAGAATACAAGCTAAAGAAGAAGTGGAACATGGGCTAAAACTACTTGATTACCTGCTTGAAAGGGATAGTTTTGTTACACTCAGACAAATACCTACACCAAATTTTGAATTTAATGGTGTGGTTTCCATTTTCAAAGAAATTTATGAACACGAACGTTCTGTAACAAATGCTATTATGGAGATTGCAAAACTTTCCGAAGACGAATGCGACAGAAAAACTCTTACATTCATTGACTGGTTTATTGAAGAACAAGTTGAAGAAGAGCAAGCCGTCAAAAATATCATAAAACGTTTAGAAATATTTGGTGAAGATAAAGCTTCACTATTCCTTATGGATAAAGAGCTTGGTGAAAGAACTGAATAAAATATTAACTTTTGTAAAATTTTCAATATTTTCTGAAATTTCACGTATGAAAAATACTTTATATATGTATACAGAGTACGATGATATTTTAGAAAGGAAATTATTATGGCAGAACCAAATGCAATTCACTTAAGCACCAATAATAAACCGGGGGTAAATAACGTTGGTTATGGTGCATATTTGTCAGAAAATAAAGAAGATGATCGTCTTAAAAAATTGCTCAATCCTGCTCATCCCGGCAGCATATCTGCGATGCTTTCGAGCGGGAATGTCAATGGTAATTCTATTGCATAAACAGATTTTGAATAAAAAAGCGGTCAGTTTTTATTTATAAAATGTATCATACTTTTTGTTTAAAAGCATGACCTTTCCTATCTTGTTCGATATTCGGAGTATTAATTTCAAATACATAAGCATCCGCAGGAGCTAAATTAACTTTTAATTCATTTTCTTCTACTTGAAATTCACTTTTTTCGCCATATTCAGGAATCATATTTTCAAGCACTTGATCTTTTTTTAGTCCCGGAATTTCAATAACTCCTGTCACATTTCTATTTGGGTTCTTATTAGCTACTACGAGTATTGTTCTTCCGTTATTATGCCTTGCATATGTTATAATTTGATCATTTTTATCCTCTCGTTTGTCGAGTGTGATAAAACTACTGTTTCTGTCAGCAAGCACATCCAAATTTTCTGAACGCATTTTCAAACAACCCTTCATTATTCTTTCAATATCAGGATGTTCTCCACCTGGTTTTCTTGCAAGATTAAATATTGCCAATCTGTATCTGTGCTCTTCCATCACATCATTTTCTACAAAAGATTCATCATTAATAGTTCCGCGATATTTATAATCATAATAATCGCCGGATTGGAAACCATCTACAAAATACGGGTTACACATAGGTATTGTAGATTGTAATACTGTCGTAAGTTTACAGAAATTTTCACCGCCGTGAATCATAGATGAACTGTCATCATGTGTCAAAAATGAACCTATAAGACTTTTCCCAGCAGGTAATCTGTGTGACATATCTAAATTCATGATTATATAATCAATAAATTCTGATGCATTTCTCCAATCATGAAAAATATGATACTGTCCGTAATAATCATCAAATCCTGCTCTTAGCAAATCTTCCGGCCTATCATACGGCATATTAACTTGCGGAGATGCACATTCGTATGTATAACTTTCTGCAAGCCAGCCAAATTCAGGATCTCTGGTATATGAATATTTTATTAATTTATCCCAAAATTCTGTTGGTTTTGCTCTTGCTACATCGGCTCTTATACCGTCAAGCCCTAAATCAATACAAGCATCAACATATTGTTTATGCATTTCATACAACTTAGGATTAAGCGTTCTGTGAGTTTCATCTGCCCAAGGCTCAAACATTCTGATATCTGCCCAACCTTGCGGTGTTTTATCCTCACCATTCCTGCCAAATGCCATCAATTCAGGTTCTGCTTCAAACCAATCTACTGATGCACAACTGGGAATATCGAGCATAACTTTAATATTTCTTTTGTGGCATTCATCTATAAAAGCTTTAAATTGCTCGCTTGGTGTTCTTGAATCGTTCTTATCCACCAACAACGGATCAATCGCAAGTTCACCGTTTTCCTCTAAAAATTTTGCAGGAGAATAGATTGAACCGGCTGTTCCCATTGCATTTTTCTTTCCGGGCGGATGTATAGGCAGAATATGAATAGTATTAATTCCGTCATCTTTTAACTCATCCAATCTTGATATTGCGCTTAGGAAAGTACCGTTTGTTTCACCATCTTTAAAAGAAACTCTGTCATCTCCGTTTAAATCTACAGCAGTAAATGTTCTTGGGACAATGGCCATCATTACGGACTCGTTATTCTGAATCATTGTCCTTAGGTTATTTTTATAAGGTCTTTGATTTTCTTGACGCGCATCAATCTTTTTAACTGCAGGTGTATTAATCATTGCCAAATTATCAAGATACTTCTCTGTAACTTGATTTGATGCAATCTCAGTTTTCTCTTGCTTGAAAGGCACTGTTTGATAATGATTACTGAGACTCTGTGCTCTAAAACTTAATTTTATCTTAGCTATTTGTGTCATCACTCACCTGCTTTTTTAAATTCTGCGGATTTTTCAATCTGCCGAAATTGAATTGCGCTAGCAGAGTTATACCAAGAACAGTTCCTCCGATAGCTAAAGCTACTTTTAACCATTTTTGATTACTGAATCTTCTGTCTGCAGCACCTTTTACCATATCAACCGGCGATTGTCCCAATAAATTAAAATGAGATAATCTGGTTTTTGCATCTTGGGAATATTTACTTAAATCACCTATTCTATGATGTTGTTTTTGGAAGTCTATACTGTTAGTCCCAAATAAATCTTTAAAACGTTTTATATAAGTTTCAAATCTTTTTGAAATCGATTCGTTAACTGCATTCATACCATTTTTTGTAGATAAATCAATATTATGGTAAACATCATTCATAATATCACTATATAACGACGGATTATTAACAGTATACAGTTTTTGTATATGTTCCGAAGAAGTTGCTCTAAGGAGAGTATCTTTGCCTCTTCTTGTTATTTCCTTACCATACTCTGAATTTTTCAAGAATTTTTCTTGGTCTGACAAGGTTTCCAGACGCCTGAAATAATCTAAAGTATGAATCATTCTTGAGAAAGAATTACCTGCACCTTGATATCTGTCTATAATCTTAGTAATTTGATCACGTTTCGAAGAACCGACACCGATTGCCATATCCTTAACATACTCAATTCCTTCCTTGACATCTTTTTGTAAGACACCATCAAGAAGTTTTATTAAGTCTTCATCTGATGCAACTACATGAGATAAATCACCCTTAACAAGCTTTTCTACAGTAGATGAAAATTTACCCAAACTGTTAAGTCGTTTTGCAGTGTTATTATAGTTGTTTTCAAATGCAAAAATCAGATTTTTTAATGTTCCCTTGCCACTCGAACTGCCAAGAATTTTGTCATTCGTAGCAATAACTTTTGCAAGTTTAGTTATTGCTTTCTCGTATTTAGCACTGTCTTTTACTAAAGCTTCTATTTTTTCTTCCAACAGTTTTTGAGCTTCCGGAGTTGATTCTCTTAATATTTTTAAATCTTTATAGCCGATATTAAGAACATTCAGCAGCGTATTCTCAAATTTTGAGAACGAACGTGCCAAGACTGTTTCAGATGTATATTCAATTTTGAAGTTTTTACTCTTATCTATCATATTGTTATTTTGCTTGAATTCTCCTATAACTTTTGCAAAATCGACAATATCTTTAAGTGACTGATCAGATACAGTGTTATATGGTTTTTTCTTAATTGAAACAGAGAGTTCATCCAAAATTCTTCTGCCTTCAGCTCTCAAATATTCTTTGTTTGAGATAGATGTTTCTTTTTCAATCTTTTCTGCGAATAGCTTTTTAAGTTCTCCTTTAAGATTCATTATTTCATCGGAAGTTATTTCTTTTGAATCCAAATTGACTTTATCGAAAATTTCTTTCAATTCATTCTCTGTAGGTATCAGATTTTTTTCTAAAACTAATTTATTTTTAGAAGGAATTTTTGTTTTTATTGAATTTTGAATTTCGATCAATGAATTTTCAGGAATACTAAAACCACCTTTTGTTGAACGCAAAAGTCTTGTTAAATCTTCTTTAATACCTTCCGAAATTTTTGAATCGGTTTTACCTGATAACAAGTTTATAACTTTATCAATCTCCTCTCTAGGGATTTCCTGACCTTTATATTTTTCTAAAATAATTCTTACTGACTCGCTCAATTCATTTGATTTAATTTCATTTACATCAAGCGTCATTTGCTCTGTTATATTTAAAGCTTTTACAATTTGAGAATCATATTTATAATTTCTTGCTTTTTCTATTGCCGGAGCGATAATTTTTTCCAAACCGCTACATATCAATGCCGTCATAACAGGAGTTGCAAAGCCTGCAGTAAGCATCCACAGAGTGTTATTCTGCGTTGCAATTTTTCTCATCTGTTCTTTTACAACATCCCTGCGGTTTTGAATATCACGAGGTATTCCTAATCTGTCACCAATAATATCTAAATTTTCTCCCGGAAATTTTCCTTCATACATATCAAAAGGTATATAGTTACTGTCTTGGAAAACGGATTTTTTTCTGCCTTGATCGTCAATATATTCTTTTCCTATATCAAATCCATGAACCAGTCTTGAAGGACCGTTTATAGCAATCTTAGGATATAAAGACATCGCAGCAAGAAATGTTCCTAATCCTACATATTCCATTGTTCTTGCCATAGGATTCTTAGTATTTGCGGCAAGAACAGTTGCTATTCCAATCCCGCCAAGTTTTAATCCCACATCATTCAATCTTCCGGTTTGATGATCATTAGCAGTGCCATTGAAGCCGTCTTTTACAGCTTTAATATCATATGCAATATCTTTTATCCAAAATTTTGGAACAGAAAGTAATGTATCGTGAACCAAATGCCCCTGTGGCGGCAACGGTTTTGTATACTCAGCAACTTTTACAGCACCTTGTGCTTCCAAATATGATTTTTTTGTATTATCTATGTTGGTTTGAATAGGATTTATTGCCATACTATATCACCGTACTTTCTTGATTTCTGTCGATTAAATCCTTGTTCGCCAATTTACCCATATGTTTTGCTCTGCTTATAACATTTACAACACTACCGATCGTAAGCGCCGCTGTAAACAATATCCATGCCATGCCAGCATGCTTCATAAAGCCTTCCGTGCCTTGCTTGCCTGTCCATAGAGATTTAGATGCTTTTATAAATGTTTTACCAAAAGTTTGCGATATATCAACTAAATTTTTGCCAAAATTTTTGAGTCTGCTGCCTATTTTTGTCATAAATCCTTCATTAGGAACAGATATGTGTTTTTTTCTTTTTGAAATTGCAGTAAATAAATCCGTCCAAGAGTCCTGAAGAGCTAATCCTACCCCGACTCCGGCCCATGCGTATGAAGAAAGACTTTTTGCTGTTTTTGTCGTTGAGATTATACTTTGAATAATAGGTGTTGTTTCTGTAACAGAATCATTAAGATTCTCGCCGAGTCCTAATTTTTTAGCTATTTTATCATAATAAGCCACACCGTAATTAGGATCTTTAGCTAACAAATCCTTTCTAAAGAACTCTCTGCTATCATACACTTTTCTTTGCTGATGCTGAGGATAAATATCTGCCGCACCTCCAGCTTCTGTAGGCAGAGGATAATAAACATTTGTATATGGTAGTTCTATATCAACTCCGGTTGCCCAAGCAACAGGGCGAGTCACAAAATCATTTGATATTGTTTTAAATAATCCGTATAAAAGCACGCCCAGTGCCATTTTTTTACCTTTATCGCCTGCAAATATTTTTGAATGCGGAGATAAATGCTTACCAATATTAAATAAACCCATAAACATTGCACTACCGGTAACATATGGAATAATGCCCATTGACAGAAATTCATAAAAATCAGAATTTACGTCCCCTTTCAGACCTTTTACTGGATACTCTGTCACTGCAGAAAGTGTTTTATCATATTTTTGTTTTACCCTCGTACTAAGATTATTCGGCAGAATCCGTGATTCTTCCGCCTTTGACTTCTTTTCAGATTTTGTCCTGAAACTAAATTGTGAGTCTAATAATCTTACTTCCTTCACCATACGAACCTACATAGCATCTAATTACTAAAAGTTCCCAAAATATTTTTTTTGCTATTTTATTGGCAGGAAATTAACATTTTGTTACAATTTTTTAACAATCACTCCTAAACCACACATATTAATATTACCAATAAAGATTTTTTTTTACAACATTACCTATAATAATCCTCATATGTTCCATTTGTTCTTTTAAATAATGATAGTTTTTTGCTACAATATTTTATATGATACTATTAATATCCGGAGGTATGTATGGGTAAAAAACGTGCAATTATTATAGTTATAGATTCAATGGGATGCGGAGCCATGCCGGACCATGCAGATTTTGGTGATATAGCGGAATGCAACACCTTAAAAAATGTTTGCGAATTTAATAACGGCCTTGATATCCCTGTTCTGGAAGCGATGGGACTAGGTAATCTTGGTGAATATAAAGGTATTGAAAAAACTTCAACGCCAATTGCACAATTTGGGATTCTTCAAGAAAAATCTAAAGGCAAAGACACTACAACCGGCCATTGGGAAATTGCAGGTTTAGTATCAGAAAAACCTTTTGCAACATTTCCAAACGGATTTCCTAAGGAATTAATTGATAAGTTTATTGAAGAAACCAATTGCGGCGGAATATTAGCAAATATTCCGGCAAGCGGAACTGCTATTATAGAAAAACTTAATAAAGAACATCATCAAACAAAATATCCTATTGTTTACACATCTGCAGACAGTGTCTTCCAAATTGCATTGGATACAGATTTAATACCTTTGCAAACACTTTATAATTGGTGCCAAATCGCAAGAAGGATTTTAGATGAAGGGAATTATAATGTAGCTCGCGTTATTGCAAGACCTTACAAAGTTATCGACGGCAAACCGACAAGAATTTCAAAAGACAGAAGAGATTATTCTATGGCTCCTCCAAAGAAAACTGTTCTAGATAAAATAAAAGATTCAGGTGCTAAAGTTATTGGTATAGGTAAAATTGAAGATATTTTTTCAAAGGCGGGAATAACCCATGCTATTCATACAGGTTCTAACAAAGAAGGATTAGAGCTTACTCTGAAAGCAATTGATGCTTCGCTTGATTTAAATGCAATAAAATATGAAGGCGTAAATATTACGGATGAAACAAAAGAAATAATTTTTACAAATCTCGTGGATACAGATATGCTGTTTGGTCACAGGAACGATGCTAAAGGATACGGAAAAGCTATTGAAGAAATTGATAACTACCTTGATAAAATAGTTCCGCTGATACAAAAAGACGATTTATTAATTATAACAGCAGACCACGGCTGCGATCCGACTGTTCCGGGAACAGACCATACCAGAGAACAAGTCCCTGTTTTATATTATTCACCAGACATTAAGCCAAAATCTCTCGGTTTGAAAAAAGGCTTTGACTCTATCGCAAAACGAGTGGATGAATGGCTTAGTCGTTAAACAATTGAAAACCGGTAACGTAAGACCTGTAAGATTCCGCTTCCTTGTGACTATTTATGTAATCTAAGGCTTGCTTCTTAATGGTTTCGCATTGAACTTTTAAAGAATCTCGCTGCTTAATGTATTCTTCAAGTTGATTGTTGAGCCTATTAAGCTCAGCTTTTAACCGTATTCGTTCCATTCCTGATGGGTCATTATCATCATTAAGAGAATTATACATTTGTTGACTGCGATTAATTTCTTGACGGCATGTTGATATTGAGGAAGTAATAAGAAAAGCAGGTTGAAGCAAATCCATTAGTTGACTGATAGCATTTGGAACTTGCGAGTTATCTGTAAATCGCAATTGTTCAACCGTTCCAGATGCCATACTAGCAGAATTCGCACCGGACGCATAATATACGCCTGTCATATTGGCACTTTTTGTTGCTTTTGTCCCGTTATTTGGTTTGTTTTGCTGAAATTGATTATAGTAATTAAATTTTCCGTATCCTGTAATGCCCATACTATACTCCTTATATTTTTAAATTGTGTTACATTTATATTATCGGCATTTTTTTGAAAAACTTTAGGGCAAAATTTTTCTTCTCCCTCGACCTCGTCCCATCCCATAGGGCATTATCACTGCATTTCAGCCTTGTTATCAAGTCCAAAAATTCGTCCTTACAATTTGTTACAATTGTTATTTTTATAAAGTTTTATTAAGAGAGTTCAAGTTTATTGTCATTCTTGTACATTATCAAGTTATATAAAATCCTATGGTCATTAAATTGATAATTTCACTCAGGATTGTTTATATTCCTTTACCCGTTTGAATTTATTATTTTAGAGTATAATATTCTTAGGGGGTATGAAATGTATACACTTGTCTATACAATTAATAAAGAAGAAAATCCGGAAACAGTATATATAAATTTAACCAACGCTTGCACTAATGCTTGCATATTTTGTCTTAGAACACAAAAGAATGATGTGTGCGGACACGAAATGTGGCACGACGATGAATTCTCTTTAGAAGATATAATTGACCAGTTTAAAAATTACGCAAAAAACGTTAAAGAAGTGGTATTCTGCGGGTATGGAGAACCTTTTCTTAGGAAAGAAATGATGAAAGATTTTTGCAAATACTTAAGAAAGAATTTCCCAAAAATAAAAATAAGGGTAAACACTAACGGACACGCAAACATAATATACAAAACCAATATTCCGGAAGAGTTTAAAGAACTTATTGATTCTGTTTCAGTCAGTCTTAACGCATCAGATGAGATGGAATACAACGAAATTTGCAAGCCTAAAATTCCTAACGCGTATTCAGCGGTAAAAGATTTTACAAAATGCTGTGTAAACGCAGGTATGGACGTAACAATGAGTGTTGTTACAGGTTTTGACCGAAATCATAATATTGATATAGATAAATGTAAACAAATCTCCAATTCTTTAGGTGCAAAATTTCGCAACAGAGAATTTATAACAAACGGATACTAACAATAGAGGAAAACAAATGAAAATCCAACAAGTACAACCGAATACAACATTCAAGAAAAAACGATTCATTACTCAATCAATGAAAGAAAATGCCAAAGAAATTTTGTCAAAAATGAATGCAGATTCTGCTAAAAAAAATACTGAAGCATTCCACAAAAAACATCCTGTAGCAACTACGGAAATAGATATTTTTGATAAAGCAACTTTCTATAATGAAAACTTACCCGAAAAAGAAGAACGATTTTTCACTATTAATTTAGATGACGGAGAACTCTTTGTGGACAATTTTACGGGAGAGATTATTGAGCATTCAAAATCAATATTCAGAACTTGGAAATCATTAATGAGAGATGTTGAAAAATACCTAAAATACGCAAATAAATACTACGACAATCCTAATGTCGTTGAAAAGTTCTTCAGAGAATTGTCTAAAGAACAAACAAAAAAAACTGAATTTTTTATGGAGCCTCTTAACATATACTAAAAAGGATAAAAATGGTAAAAATTATTTTAGCATCAAACTCTCCAAGGAGAAAAAAAATATTAACGGACATGGGATTAAATTTTGATATAATTCCTTCCAACTACGATGAAAAGCTTGAAACTGACGATTTTTCATACGATAAAATCGAAGATTTGGCAACGCAAAAATGTTTAGATGTATATCGAAGAGCAGATAATAATTCACTTATAATAGCAGCAGATACTGTAGTTGTCCTGCACAATAAAATACTCGGAAAACCCCACACAAAAGAAGCCGCATTTGAAATGCTGAAACAACTGTCAGGACAAACACACTGTGTCGTAACATCAATTTGTGCAATAAACAAAAGTATAAATCGCGCAGCAACGATTTCTACAACAAGCTATGTAAAATTTACTCAATGGACAGATGAAATGATACATTATTATATTGATAATTTTTCACCGCTTGATAAAGCCGGAAGTTATGGTATACAAGAACTTCCTCCAAACTATTTAGATAAATTTGAAGGAAGTTTTGAAAATATTGTTGGACTCTGCCCTAATGCAGTTAGTGCTATACTTCTGCAGGTTCAGTATCGTCCTCCGGAAGTCCCAAAGCAATCCTCTTATCCTTAGGATTGAATTTAACAATTTTTGTATCAATTTTTGCACCTGCTTCAAGAATACAATTCTTCTTGTTTTGATATGCTGCAAGTGCAGATTGCGGAAGCAATGCTTCAACCCCTGGAAGCACCTCTACAAACGCACCAAAAGGTTTAATACGAGTTATAACACCCTCTTTAATATCACCTTCTTTTAGTTCTTCCTCTGCTTTAATCCACGGATCAGGCTCTGTATTTTTTAAACTCAAACTAATTCTTTGTTTATTATGATCGATATCTATTATTTCAACATTAATTTCTTGACCCACGTTTAACAAATCCGTAGGATGTTCAACCCATTTCCAAGATATTTGAGAAAGCGGCAACAAACAATCTACACCGCCAACATTAACAAACGCTCCGAAATCAGTGATTCTTACAACTTCACCTTTTACTATTTGGCCGACTTCTACTTGTGAGAACACATTTTTTCTTGTTTCTGCCATATTAGTTTCGTAAACTTTTTTATTTGATAAAATCAAATTATTCTGTGCCTTATCTAATGTTAAAATTTTAACATCGATTTTATCACCGACATTGCTTACAGTTCCCCTTGCGGAAAGCTGACCTTGAGGTATAAATCCCTGAACACCTGATACATCGACAATCAAGCCACCCTTAACGACTTGAGAAACAACAACGGCAATCGTTTCATCAGCTTCTTTAATTTTTTCCAATTCAGCCCAAGTATGAGCAAGAGCGACTTTTTTATAAGAAATCGTAAATCTACCGTTTTCATCGCAATCTTGAACAATTAAAAACTCGTATTCGGTATTCTTTTCCAGAACATCCTCAACACGAGCCTTTCTATCCGATGACACTTCATAAGACGGTACGAATGCAGTGCTTTTAGAACCTATATCTACAAGAGCACCATCTGATTCATATGCACAAACAACACCTCTTACTATATCGCCGCGCTTAAACTTATAGTCATACTTTGATAATAGCGACTCAAAATCCTCATCTGAATACTTCTCTGCCATGTATTCTCCTTTTCCTTTTATAGAATAAATTATTTACTCTATATCCATATTCTTAATAAACACGGCTAGATTATAGCATACTATTTTTCAACGGTCAACCCCTTATCGCCAATAACGACGCTTGATTGAGGGGTTCAGCAAAAGATTCTTCTGCTCTTTATAATACTGCCGTCACCCTCGCCTATTCCGAGTATTGAGTCTTTGTATGTGTATAAAACTATACCATTGATACCTTGCGTAAAAAGAGGATTTCCATGTAAAATTCTCTCTTTTTCATGCTCTGATAATTCATATTTCGGATAATCCAGAATTTTTAAAGGATTAATGAGA
>CAMZGT010000038.1 GCA_947306495.1 uncultured Acinetobacter sp. | reverse complement strand
ATGCTGATGAAGCTAACAGAGTTATCAAAATGATAAGAAGTGTAGTTTCTGAAGTAGCAGGTTCTTCAGCTGCAGATTCAATAAGAATACTGTATGGTGGTTCAGTTAAACCTTCTACAATTGAAGAACAAATGTCTAAGTCCGATATCGACGGTGCATTAATAGGCGGAGCAAGCTTGAAAGCAGAAAGTTTTAACGATATCATAGACAAAACAATGAAAGTTAGCGTATAATTCATAATATATAAAAAAGCGGACTTATTTTAGGTCTGCTTTTTTTTGTGAAATTTTTATAATAAAATCTGCGTTCCTAAAAGAATTCGATGTGAATTATGAGCGTTGTCGTTCTGACAGAAAATGTAATCAAGAACAAGTTTTAAAGCTTGACCTTTTATAAAGTAATTCAGTCCCATAGAAAATTCTCTTTTTTTGTTACTATTTATATGTTTGTTAGGATCGAATTCATCATATCTGGCAAGAATTTGAAGTTTTTTTGTCAGCATGTAACCTATTGTTGCGCAAAAGCCGCCGGCGTGCGTTCTGACAGATTCCCCTAGAGGTCCGTTATATCCGTTGCCCTGACTCCATTCAAAATTCACCATAAATTTTTTGTATTCATACCCTACATAACTGCCAATTACACAAAAATCATTGCTTCTGTGTCCGGCATCGAGCCCTCCGCCAATTTTTAAGTTCCCGTATTTACCATTGGTTTTACCTAAAGGTTTTAAATTAATCCAACCAATGAATTCCGCTCCGGGAAAGAATTCTTGAAAGTATGTTGAAGAAGAATAAACGCCCAAATCATAATCAATAAGGCTATAATCTCCTTCAACTTTAGCTCCTAATTTTCTCGCAGTACCAAAAGTTCTGGCAATTTGTGATCTGTTTATAAAAGGTAACGTATAGGAACTGTTACCACCTTCCATGCCTACTTGCGGACGTTTGTATCCTATTAAGAATCTATGATGCGGTACTTTGTTTGTACCGACATAAATATCTGCAAACATAGTTTGCGTAAAGTTTCTGTGTGATCTTGGCGGAAAACCCATCATAATTCTAAAATCGGCATTCTTGTCTTTTAGTACACCATCAAAACCAATATTAACCGCATTAAAATCATAATGGTTTGTTACAGTACCATCATCTATAAATTTTACACCTATATCTCCGCTGTAAGCTCCCCAAATGTGAGTTGTTTCTAAAAAAGAGTTTTCAGGATATTTATGAGTAAGAATTTCACCAAACAAGTAACTGGGTTTGTCGTATTTATATACTTCCAGATTATAAACGTCATTTAATTTTTCTTTTAAACTTTTTTCTTGAATCTCTTCGGTTATAGTTGTATCTTCCGGTATATCTTCGCCATCGTTTCTTTCGATTTCAGTTTCTAAAATTACCTCTTCATATGCGGATTTGCTTTCAAATTGTTCCTCATTAGCTTTTGCATACAAAGGAACAGATAATAACAAGATTCCAACTATGAAAACGGGTAAAATATTTCTCATAAACAACATTTTACCCTAAAAAATTAAATCTTCAAAATCTTTTAAAAAATTGTTTGGCAAAAAAATAAGTTACAAAGCTTAACAATTAGGCAATTTTTATATAAAAAGTGTTTTTATATATATATGGATAGTGTGCGTATTAATAATGTGAATATTTATAGAACAAACGATATTAATCCGATAAAAAATGTCGTTGAAGCACCTGCTGCTGATAATTCCATTAAGCAAGAAGCGTCGGCAACACCCTCTTTTAAATCTACACTTCCAACTTACAGAGATACAGCTCAAGAATCTCAATTTAAAGTTAGAACGGCTTTGGTTACAAAGGATGAAAAGAAACAGTACAATAAACTCTTTGAAGAGTTAGATTCTAAATACAGAAAGAAACTCGAGTATTCTTTGAAAACAGGTCTTTTGTTAAAAAATAACTCCAATGATAAAAGTACTGTTCTTAATAATTTATACAAAATTATAACAGAAGAGAGGGATCCTGGATTAGATAAAAATAAAATATTAGAAGAATGTTTGGATATTCTTGCAAATCCATATGTTATAACTCAAACAGGAGAAGACATCCCAAAAGAATATAAAAAACAAATAATAGGATTGGTTAACGGATTAAGTGAAGATCCGAAAGAAATCGCTGAAACAAATTGGCAGCTTGACAATTTGCACACAGGTACTTGCCCTGCTGCAAGTATTGAATTTGATCTTGCAACAAAGCATACTGCAGAATTTTTTAGAATGGTTGAAGGACTAACTTCTCCCAGAAATGAAGTTACAAAAACAATAAAAATGGATAGTTTATCAGATAAGTCTTCTGACGCAATTTGGCTTTTAAACACATTTAAAACTCCTCATCAAATGAAAGATTTTGAAACAGCAGAAGTGTTATTAAAGCCTGATGAAAATGCCATAGTAAGAGCAAGAATTCAGAACCATCACAGAAACGGCGATGAACGTTCTGTTATTGATGTATTAATGCAATCGACATTAATGCAGCTCGGCTCTCAGCAAACATATAATTCTTTGACGGATAAAAGAGCTCCTAATCTTTGGACTGAAGAAGACGGCGGATTAATTGATTTTGAAAAAACATACGTAGAATCAGTCGTTGAAGATAAAAATACCACATCAGTAACTTACCAAAAAGTAGACCAAAACGGCAAACTTGCAGGGTATGAAAAAGATTTTGGTACAATAAAAAAAGAACTTCTTGAAACATTAAAAATGGGTCATAATATAATAGTAGGCATAACTTGGCCGGATCCTGATAACGGCGGCAGACTTGCGGGTCACGAAATTACAATAGTGGCTTATAAACCAAATCCAAACGGTGGTGAAGGAACATTTATCTATCAAGATTCTGATGACGGAGTTGCAAAACCTGTTGAAATCGGTGAAAAGGAACTTTTAAGAAGTATTCATCACGCAGGGTTGCCTGATGAAATTGCATCGAAGGACTTTGATTATAAAGACAGTTGGGAAATCGGTGTTGAAGAATTCTCAAATATGAAAAAGCAAAAATAATTAATTTTTTATGCTTCTTACTCCCCTTGTAATTGCTTCAAGTATTTTACGAACTTTAACAACTTCTATACCCTCAAAATTTTCTTGAACTTCATTTGATTCAGGTATAATTATGCGCTTAAATCCAAGCTTCTTGGCTTCATTAATCCTTTTTTCAATGTGATTAACCGCTCGGATTTCTCCTGAAAGACCTATTTCTCCTACTATTGCGGTTTGAAGATCAAAGACAACATCTCTTACGCAAGTTACTATAGCCAAAGCTATTCCTAAGTCTGCAGCCGGTTCGTTTACGTCAATACCTCCGATGACATTAACATAAACATCTTGTTTTGAGAGATTCAGTCCTATCCTTTTTTCCAATACTGCTAGAATTTGCAAAACACGGCTTGTATCAACACCGTTAGCTACCCGACGAGGAGCCGGATAAGGAGTTGTTCCTACCAAAGCCTGAATTTCCACCAATAAAGGTCTGGTGCCTTCGCTTGTAACAATTATAGTACTTCCGGGAGTTTGCGTCTGAGAATATTCTTTTAAGAATAAATCACTTGGATTTATAATTTCTGTCAAGCCGTTTCCACCCATTTCAAAAATACCTACTTCTGAGGTATTTCCGAACCTGTTTTTAATTGAACGTAAAATTCGGTATGTTTTAGATTTATCTCCCTCAAATTGAATGACTGTATCTACCATATGTTCAAGAACTTTTGGACCTGCTATGTTGCCTTCTTTTGTGACGTGTCCTATCACTATAATTGAAATATTTTGACTTTTTGCAATTTGCATAAGAGAGTTGCAGCATTCTCTAATCTGAGAAACGCTTCCTGCAGAACTTTGAATAGTCGTAGTGTAAATTGCTTGAATACTGTCTACAATAACCAAATTAGGTTTCAAATCTTCAATATGTTTTTTTATCAGTTCAAAGTTAGTTTGGGGATATATATATAAATTATCTGATTTTACTCCCAGTCGTTCTGCTCTTAGTTTAACTTGACTCGCGGATTCTTCGGCAGAAATGTACAAAACGGTTTTACTCTCTTTGCATAATTCTCCCGATGTTTGAAGCAAAATAGTAGATTTGCCTATTCCGGGGTCACCTGCTATAAGAATCAAAGACCCTTGTACAATTCCGCCTCCAAGCACTCTGTCAAATTCTGAAATATTAGTAGATATCCTAATTTCTTTATTCATTTCGATTTCAGAAAGTTTCATCGGCGGAGTTGTGTCAATAATACTAATTTCAGATTCTTTTTTTAAAGAGGAAGAGTCTGTTTCTTCAATAAAAGAACCCCAACTGGCGCATTCAGGACACTTACCCAAATAACCGGCTGTTTCATACCCGCAATTCTGACATACATATTTTGACTTTATTTTTGCCATATTTTATTTGCTTATAGGAATAATTAATTTTTGACCGATTGAAAGAGCATTTGGATTAGCCATCTTGTTTGCCTCTTGGATTGCATTAACTTTGCTCATGTCAAAAGAACCATAAAATCTGATAACGATACTTTCTAATGTATCACCTTCTCGTACAATTTATTCTTCATTCAAAATTACAGATTTTTCAACTTTTTTTGAAGAATTGTCTGCAGGAATAAACCTAAATTTTCCTGAATCTGCAGTAACATTTTTTTCAGGTTTAACAATAGTATCGTCTTTTGGAGTAGAAATATTGATTAATAAACTTATAAAAGTTGTAATCAGAAGGGTTATGATTACACCGCAAACTAAACCTGTAATAAAATAAACTTGCGGAGCTTTTTCATTCTTTTGTTGTCTTAAGCCAAAAGATTGCCATAGTGCATCAAGTTCACGACTCTTACTTTGGTTTCTGTAGAAATCTTCATCTTGATGCTCTCTGTTATAGCGACTCAGAGCTTCCATCATTGCAACTTTTTCTCTTGTAATATTTGATCTTCTTAATGTTGTGCTTTTCATAACTCCTCACAATTTGCGGTGATTCCACCTATCGCTACTATGAAATTTAACATAAAAGTACCATGCTAAGCAAATTTGTGAAGTTTAATGTTAAGTTTTGTAAATATGATTTTAAGAATTTATAGAAAAATAGACTTCTTTTAGTCGTTTTTTACTAATATGTGTATATAATTGAGTCGTAGAAACATCACTATGACCTAAAAGCTCTTGTACGACCCTTAAATCAGCTCCGTTTTCCAGCAGGTGAGTAGCAAAGCTGTGTCTTATTGTATGAGGAGATATGTTTTTATGTATAAGTTTGCCTTGTTGGTGTATGAAATTATAAATATCTTGACGTGTAACCGGTCTGCCGGTGTTTGATATTAATAATTTTTTTGTATCAAGTTTATATTTTTTTATAATGAGTTCTCGTACAGGTAAATATTCTTTTACTATATCACGTGCTTTTGCTCCGATTGGTATAATTCTTTCTTTTGAACCTTTTCCAAAGCATTTGACATATTTGGAAGTTAAATCTATATCGTAAATTGTAAGATTTACAAGTTCAGAAACCCTTAAACCACAGCTATATAAGAGTTCCAATGCTACATTTTGGAGTGGGGTTAAATTATTATGTAACATCTCTTCTATTTCTCTTATTGTAACAACTTTAGGCAATTTTTGAGGAACTTTTGGCTGTTCCAGTGTTGCAGTAGGGTTTGTTTTTGCAATATCTGCGGTATATGCCCATTTGAAAAATCCTCTTAAAGAAGCAATTTTTCTTATTATGCTTGTAGGCGCATATTTTCTTTCTTTAAGAATGCGTACATATGAGCTAATCATATGTCTGTCAATTTCATTAATCTCTTCTGCGGAAATATTTTCGCAAAAATCTTCTATGTCACGTCTGTACGCATCAATTGTATTTTGTGACAAACCTTTTTCCAATTCCAAATATTCTAAGTATTCTGATATTGTTTGAAACAATTTATTGCCTCTTTTATAATACAAAAATTAGCCTCTTAGGTATAGCTCTCTAATAATATAATCTTCTAAAAATTTCTTGTCTGATGATGTTGATATGGGATCATTTATTATTATACAAAAAACGTATTTTTTCCCACTTTTTGATTCTAAATATCCGGCAATTGAGCTAATATCAGATAGTGTTCCGGTTTTTGCTCGTAACCGATCTTTAATAGGAATTAGCCTGTGAGTTAGTGTTCCTTCACCAGGTTGCGCCATATTTTGCAGGGTAAAATTATTTTCATTTTTTATTAAGAAATCAGTTATAAAATCTGTATTAACAAGGTTGTTTTTTGAAACGCCGCTTGCATCTACAATTTTTATTCTGGAATCGTCAAGACCTAGTTTTTTGCAGTATGAATGAAAAATTCGTATTCCTTCTATATCAGTTCCTGTTGAGTTATTAACTTTTGCGGATGCAAGTTTTAATACTGTTTCTGCAATCATATTGTCACTGTTTTTCAGTATATCATTAACTGCTATTGAAATCGGGTGCTTAATTTCAGTAACCAAACTGTCAGTTGTTTTTAATTTATCAACAACAAAGTCAGTTTTCAGATATATTTTTCTATCTTCTAATAATTGCGTAAGTTTTGCATCAAAATATCTTTTAAGGTTATCTGTAGGAAACTCAATTGTAACAGGTTTGTTAACAGTTCCGTTCAGATAAAGTGTGTTTGGTGATTGAATGCTGTTGCGGGAAATTTTAACTGAAGTATTTTCTCCGAGAATTGCATCGTTAACAAAGATTAACGGATATTTGCTGGGGTTAATTACCATAATTAGATTTCATAACAGTTATTCTCATCCTATTTTCATCCATATTATATGAATTAAATTTAGGCATTGATGTGTTTAAATCATCGTCCCATTGCCATCCTTCTCCCCAATCTTTTGCTTCAAGTATAGAATCATCAATATATATTTGTTTAACTTTTTGTGAGTCAATGTTTTTGACAAGGTTATTTAGGTCACCAGAGGTAAAATAAGGGTCTCCTCCAAGTTTAAATAAATATCCGTTTGGATTTCTTGAATATAGTTTTGTAGAAAAATTGTAGTCTTCCCCGAGAACATCTATAGCTGCCGGTAACGTCAATATTTTTTGAACAGAAGCCGGATGCATAAGTATTTTTTCATTTTGTTCGTAAACTGTTTTTTTTGTGTCTGCTTCTTTTATTGATATGGCAATTGAACTTTTATCAATTCCTGATGCATAAATCACAGAGTTTAAGTCGCATTTTATTCCTTTGGCATTAACGCTTAATGTTAAGTAAAACAATAGAGTTGTTATTAAAAGTTTTTTCATTTTATAAGAACCTCATAAGAATTTTTTATATCATTTAGGACGGTACATTTTTCTCGAAAGGAATACATTGCTTTTAAATCGATTTCTGCGTACACCCCGCCCTCATTATCGTTTATTTCATCTAAAATACAACCATCATAGCTGATTATCATCGAGTGCCCGAGATTCTCTTCTCCATTTGCCAAAAGTCCGGTTTGAGTCAGTGCAACCATATATGTTTGATTTTCTACGGCTCTGGCTGTTGTCATGCTGTCCCAAGGTATTTTTTTAGATTTACCCCAAGCAGCCATATTTACGAGAATATCCGCCCCGGCTTTTCGATAAGCTCTGTATATTTCCGGGAATCTGATATCATAGCAAATTGTTAATCCTATTTTAATTCCGTCTAAATTAACTAAAATCGGATTAAGCCCTTTCGTTATATACTTTCCTTCGTTTGCACCATAATATGAAAATAAATGATTTTTATCATATATAGCAACCAAATCGCCGTTTCTGTTGAACACAGGACAGGAATTGTAGAGATGTTCTTTCTCTTTTCGGATAAAACTTCCCCCTACAATATTGACGTTATATTCTTTTGAAATATTTGAGAGCATTCTTAGAGAAGCAGAATTATCAATGTTTTCTGCAGCATTCGGAAAAACAGCCGGCTCCCAACCGCAAGTCCAGACTTCAGGCAAAAATAAGAGGTCTGCCCCATCGTACTTTTCCAAATTAGCACGTATAAGATTATTAGTAGTATCAATATTAAGTTTTACATCTCCTATTACGGATTCCATTTGAATCGCGAGGAGTCTGACCTTTTCTTTTTCCATCGTCCGAACCAATACACTTCTTTATATGCTTCAGGAATAATTCTATCAAGCTCTTCAAGGCTGTTTTGCAGTTCCAAGCGTTTTTCTTCAATGTCGTCATTTTCCTTAACATAAATAGGCTTGCCGTACAAGTTAATTAAATTTACATCAAATATTGGCATTCTGAGTCCGTCCCAAGATGGAAACTTAACCCAATTTATATTCGACGAATACCAACATGCCGGAATGATAGGAACGCCAGCCATCTTTGCAATTTTAATAGCTCCGTCTTTAGCGACTTTAGCAGGTCCTTTCGGACCATCAACCATTATTACACAATTTTCACCTGCATTGAGAGCTGATATCATTTGCATGGTTGCTTCGACAGCTCCCTTTTTCCCCTTAGAACCTCTAATAGTTTTATAACCCATCTTTTCAATAACTTTTGCGATTACTTCGCCGTCTTTTGAACGGCTTACAAGGACATTTAAATGCCCCAAATCAGGTATTCCGTATGTAAGCATTTGATTACCGTGCCACATTGCATATAGAGCCGGAGTTATTCCAGGACTGTTTACTTCAATAATATGAGTAAAAAATTCCTGTATATGAAAAATCGGATAAATTATATCTGTTAATGTAGTTGCTTTGTTTTCTTTAAATAACTTAACCATAAGTTACATTATACTATAAAACTTGAAAAATGTGCTATAATTTACACAAGAGGAATGTGATGATAAAAAAATTTTTGTTATTAACGGCAATAATGTTTCAATCAGCAGTGTTTGCTAATTATAATGATATTTATATTGCAAATTTGCAATATGACTGGATAAATAAGTCAGAACTGGAAAAAGAAGCTATTGTCAGTGAAGTTCATGATATTATTTTTGAGAACCCGATTGAATTTAACAAGGATCTAAAAACTCTTTTCAAGGATAGGTTAAAAGATAAAAATCACATTGAAAATTATTATGCGGCTTCTGCCGGCTACAAAGAATATAAAGGTCATAATATTTCCGCTTTTTATTATAGAAAAATGAAAAATATATACATGTACGCTCTTCAAGACAAACAAGACGTATCAAAGGCTTTTTATTATGATGCATTAGGAAATCTTCAATACGTTGATTTTATAGAAGGAGAATATCCTGAGTACCCGTATTACGCGATACAGTATAAAAAAACAGGAAAACCTATCAGTGCCGTGTATTATATATCAAAAGATTGCCAATATTTGTTTAAGCCAAACGGCGATTTTGAAGGGGTTTGGTACAAACATAATTTGTATAATACAAAGAATAAAGTAATTTTAAAACGAACAACATACTGATATGAACACAATTGAAAAAATAGCAAAAATTCTTACGGATAATGATTTAAAAATAGCTACGACAGAATCCTGTACAGGAGGGTTGTTAAGTTCCAGATTCACAGATGTGAGCGGAAGTTCTGCTTTTGTGCATTTGAATTTTGTTACGTACTCAAATGAAGCAAAGCACAAAATTCTCGGAGTTCGTAATGAAACATTGGAAAATTATGGTGCTGTAAGTGAAGAATGTTCTTTTGAAATGGCAAAAGGATTGTTTGATGCGACAGATGCAGATATTTGTATTTCAACAACCGGAATTGCGGGCCCTACAGGAGGTTCTGAGGAAAAGCCGGTAGGTTTGATGTATTCTACGATATATACACAAAATAAATCTTTGACGTTTCAGACTCTTTTGCATCCGGAAATCCCAAGAGTTACAATGAAAGAGATGTTTGTTGAATCTGTCTTAGAAAAACTTTACAAATTTTTAAAAGAGCATGGATATTAACGGTTGTTTCGTTTAACATGGTGTTATGTTTAGGAGTAGAGATAAGATTTTTTCTGTACTGTCCCTTTGGGTAATGTTATTGCTGCTGTTACAAGCAAAGATAAGTTTTGCTTTCGCAAGCACGACTTCAAGCTATGATTTTTCCGACTATATGGTCAATCTAAGAGAAAAAATTCAGAAAACATGGGTTGTTCCTCAGGTAATGGAAGAAGGACATGCTATAGTAAATTTTAAATTAGACAGAGCAGGTAATATAGTTTATTCCGATATAAAACAAAGTTCAGGAAATGAAGTTTTTGACGGTTCTGCAATCAATGCTTTGTATAAAGCTGCGCCTTTTGGGAATTTTCCTTCTGAAACGAATAAGGAATTTATAACAATCAGATACTCTTTTGATGCTTCAATTATAGATACGGATAAAATGAAAACATATGTAGAAAAATCTGAAAGATGTCTGAACGTTGATAATATTGCGGCAAGAAGCTATATAGATTTGGCAATAAAGGAACTCGACGGAAATCCTGCTTCATATTTTTTGTATGCAAGAAGACATAAAATTGATAAATTAATTGGTGACCATAAGGCAGCAGAGTATGATTTGAAAAAATGCAAAGAGCTAAAAACAGAATATGATGAAAATAGAATTAGAATTTGCAAAGCTGCATTAGAAAAGGAAAAAACTTCATTCGGTTATTTTTCACTAGCCAATGCATATGATGCTGCGGGAGATTATAAAAATGCATTAGCAGCAATTGATAAGGCTATAGAAATGACTCCTCTTAATCAAGCATATAAACGTTATCGAGTTGAAATTTTTGCAAGAAATTCCGAATAGATTGAATAAATTACTCCGTTTGGTTGATAACAAAACAAAAAAAATATATGATAATGTAGAAAAATAATAGGGGAGATTGGGGCATTATGTTTAATAACATAAATGACAATAACTTGGATTTATTATACAATTCGCAGTTTAATACAAATAACATTGTGAATCTTGCTTCTGCACGTGCAGCATTACAGAAAAATAATTATGCTACAAGTCCTTATGTGGATAAAACTGAAATCTCTGCCAACGCAATGGATTTATTTCAAAGAGATTTGGATATAAAAAAGTTTACGCAAATTGTATCAGAAAATCCTGAAGACAATTCTCATATTGAAAGAATGCAAGAACTATTTAAAGAGGGGATTATTGATGTCTACGAAGATGATGTTTTAGAAAATCTTGTAACAAATTCTAAACTATTGGATGATTTAGGTTTATAAATGTGCTAAAATACAGCTATGGTATCGTCGAATTTTTACATGGCTGATAATTCAGATATAGAAACAAAAAAGATTGAAGCGGCACGCAGTCACTATCAAGCAGGTGATTATTCCGCAGCTTTAAGACTTTATTTAAGCATGATTAATTCAAGTATTTCATATAAGCTTTACCATAGAATCGGTAAATGTTACTATAAGATGAATGATATAAAATCTGCAAAAGAGTATTTTCAAAAATCAGTAGATCTTGAGTCAGCCAAAAATCCGTCGTATTTATATTTAGCGAATATATATTATAAAGAAGAGGATTTAAAAAATGCCATTTACTGCTGGGCTTGTGTTTTTGCTTACAAGCCTGAAGATGAAAATGTTTGTTTAAACCTTGCAACATCATATTTTTCACGCGGAATGAAATTCCAATCCGTATATTATTATGAAAAATATTTAAAATATGCACATGAAAAAGGCTCCGCATATTCAGCCATAAAAACAAGTATAGACAGATGCTCAGAAATAGGTATGGAATTTTTACAAAAAGCAAAGCTTGCCATTTCAAGGAAAAATAATATAGCTGCTTTGGAATTTTTAAACTTTGCCTTAAAAAATTTACCTGTAAGTTATGATATAAATTATCTTTTAGGTCAAATTTATCTGGCAGAAAACGATAATATGCATGCTTTGATTTATTTAAAACAAGCTTATTGCCTTCGTCCGAGATCTATTGAAGTTCTTCAAAAACTCGTATCGGCTTGCATAAATGTTGGGGATTATACTGAGGCATACTGTATGATGAAACGTATGCTTCCCTTGGTGATAAATAATCAGCCAGAATACCTTAAAACGATGCAAATGATAAAAGGTTTAGATTCAACTTTCGATGCACATAGCGCGTATGCATTAAAAGACTGGGGAGATAAGTATTTTGAGGATAACAACTATCATTTTGCGCTTATAGAATATGAAAACTGTTTGATGCTAAATCCTGATATGCAATATGATTTACAAAAACGTATTGAACAGCTGCGACGTTTTATCCATCCTGAAATAGCAATTATCAATTCATGTATTGAAAAAGGAAAAGTTTCATATAAAGATGGAGATTTTAGTTCGTCAAATAAGTATTTCACAAAAGTAATGCAATTGTCAGAATCGGATTCTGAAGAATACAAATTAGCCAAATCAAAAGTCAGAAATGTTTAAAAATATTTGTAAAAATTTGAAAAAATACTTTTACCTTTATATTTTAAGACGCAAATATTACAGAGTCGGAAAATGTAATGCTTGTGGGAGATGTTGCCAGAAAATATATGTTAAACATAAAGATGTTATTCAAACGGAAGAGGAGTTCAAAAAATTACAGAAATTGCATCCGTTTTATACTTATCTGAAAATTATTGATAAAGATGAAACAGGGCTTGTTTTTGAATGTACAAATTTGGACAAAGAAACTCATAAGTGTAAAATACATAAATCCAGACCAGAAATATGCAGAAGATACCCGCAAGAAGAGCTTTTTGCTATGGGTGGAACTTTAGCAGAGAACTGTGGTTATAAGCTGGAACCTATCGTTAGTTTTGATGAAGTTTTTGAGAAAATTTCCAAAAAGAAAAATTCTTAAAATTAAAATCTCATAAAATCCCTTGAATTATTCCCCATTTTTGTGTAAAATTGTAGCAGAATACGTATTTTTAAGAAGAGGAAATTTTAATGTTCGAACGTTTTACAGAAAAAGCGATTAAGGTTATTATGCTTGCTCAGGAAGAAGCACGCCGCCTTGGTCATAATTTTGTCGGTACCGAACAGGTTTTATTAGGTCTCATAGGTGAAGGTACCGGTATCGCAGCAAAAACTCTAAAATCAATGGGGGTAAATCTTAAAGATGCTCGAGTTGAAGTTGAGAAAATTATAGGAAGAGGCTCTGGTTTTGTTGCTGTAGAAATTCCTTTTACTCCAAGAGCAAAGAGAGTGTTGGAATTATCTTGGGATGAAGCAAGGCAGCTTGGACATAATTATATAGGGACGGAACATCTTTTATTAGGTCTTATAAGAGAGGGTGAAGGTGTTGCAGCAAGAGTATTAGAAAATCTTGGTGTCGACCTTAACAAAGTCAGAAGTAATGTTGTAAAAATGCTTGGTGATTCTAAACCTACAGCAGGTGCTGCAGCAGGTTCAAGCTCAAGTTCTTCTTCAAGTTCTTCTTCTGCAAGTAAAGTTAAAACGCCAAGCCTTGATGAATATGGTACAGATTTAACACAAGCTGCAGCTGAACTTAGATTAGATCCTGTTGTTGGAAGAGAAAAAGAAATTGAACGTGTAATACAAATTTTGGCAAGAAGAACAAAAAACAACCCTGTTTTGCTTGGTGAACCAGGTGTTGGTAAAACAGCAGTGGCAGAAGGTCTTGCAATCAGAATAGTTAATAATGAAGTTCCTGATATATTGGAAGATAAAAAGATTATTCAGCTTGATATGGGCTTATTGATAGCAGGTACAAAATACAGAGGTGAATTTGAAGAACGTCTTAAAAAGATTATGGACGAAATCAG
>CAMZGT010000037.1 GCA_947306495.1 uncultured Acinetobacter sp. | reverse complement strand
CTGCTCGTACTCTTTCAAGCTTTATGAGGTGTCCGTATGTGCCTAATTTTTCCCCCAAATCATTTGCTATAGACCTTATATATGTACCCTTAGAACAATCTATATACAATTCTAAGCGCATATTTTCAATATCAAAATTTAGGATTTGAATATTATTAATTCTTACTTTACGCGGTTCAATCTTAACTTGTTCTCCTTTTCTTGCGTAATCATACAATTTTTTACCGTTAACTTTTATAGCAGAATAAATCGGAGGATATTGCTCAATATCACCACTAAAAGAAGAAATAGCATCAGCTCTATCTTCCATAGAAACTTTTTTGGAGAAATTTGTCTTCGTTATTTCACCCTCGATATCATAGGTTGTTGTAGCCATTCCAAGCTGTATAACTCCTATGTAAGATTTATCATCCTTTAAATAATCAATAAGTTTTGTTGCTTTACCTATTCCTATCGGCAAAACACCTTCCGCAAAGGGATCTAATGTTCCGGCATGACCAACCTGCTTTATGTTATAAATGCGCCGAATTCTTGACACAACATCGTGAGATGTCATGTCTTTCGGTTTATAAATATTCAGAAAACCGAACATTACTTAATTTCGCCTCTTGAAATTTTATCCATCAAATCTAATACACGAGAGCCTTGTTCAAGTCCGTCAGAATAAACAAATTTAATTTCAGGAGTTAATCTTAGCCTTATTCGTTTTCCGACTTCATACCTTACCTTACCGGTATTTTTTTCGATTATTTCTTTATCTTTTTCTACTTGCTCAGGATTTCCTAAAACACTGTAAACAACTTTTGCAAAGGAATTGTCATGTGAAATTTCCACATTAACAATAGAGACAACCCCCTCTAAGCCTCTGATTTCTTTTCTTATAATATCAGATATCTCACGCATAAGTTCTTTTCTTACTCGTTCATTTCTTAATGTAGACATTTCATTTTCTCCTTTAAACAGGCCACTACTTTGATATTATAACATAAATAAAAGAGAGCAGGGATTCCCCGCTCTCTTTTACACATTACAGTAAAAAGAATTATTTACCGTTACATCCAAAAGCAATTGTTACGTGTTCTCTAGGATTGATAGATGATATTTTTGAGCCTCTTGGATCTACTAAATATCCGATTTCATCACCTGTAGCCTGAACTAAGCCGACTGTACCTGAAACACCTGTTCTTACTATATCAACAGGAGCTTTTACAGTATCATAAAGTACGTCTCCTACACTTCTTGCAGATGCCATGAATTGACCTTGGAAAGCTTCTCCAAGAGCAATACCTGTACCTGAAGCAACGTCTTCTAGAGCGTTACCTAAGTTAGATACCGCACCTCCGGCAGTTCTTCCGACAATACCAAGGATTTGACCTGACCAAGTAAGAGGTGCTGTTACAATTCTTGAAATAACATTTGGCGTACGAGATTTGCTTATGTCTGCATTAAGTATTTGTTGAGGAAGTGTTGCTCTGTGTCCGCAGTTTTCAATTTCTTGGAACGCAAGTTTAAGAGCACCTTTTTGACAACCTGAAGGTCTTACAACTTCTACAACTTTACCGTAAACATTAGAACCTACAGGATATAATTGTCCGTTAATAGTGACATCTTCCATTGTTTTTGCTGCGAATCTTTGACCTACGTGAGATGATTTTGCAGAAACTTGGTCACGGAATTTCAACTTCAATGTAGGTATTTTAACAATTTCTTCTTCTTGTAAGAATGCTTTTTTATCAACCGGACAGATTGGGCAGTCATTATTTGCCGTAACCGGGTTTGTATCTAGGCCTGTTGCGACTCTGATATTTTGAAGCATTGCAGCTATATCTGCTCTTGTTGCCTCTGCAAACGGATTAATTCTGTTTGGATTTGGTGAATTAGATAAAGCACCCTTATCTAAAGCCTTTGCAATCGGTATTTGTGCCCATTCAGGGACTTGAGCGCCATCGGTATATTTGGCTAATACTGCCTGAGCATCACATTTGCTCATTTCACCACATTGAATAGCTTTAGACATAGCACAAAGTGCTTCAACTCTTGTTACATTATTATTTGGCATAAATTTCCCGTTCGGATATCCTTTTAACAAATCATTGTGAACTGCAACTGTAATAGCAGAGCTTGCCCAATGATTAAGAGGTACATCAGAGAACAATTTTTCGTTTCCGTATACGTCTTTATTAAAACCTTTAACAAGCATAGTTGCAAATTCTGCTCTTGTAATGTTTCTGTAAGGTTTGTACATTCTGTCCGGATAACCGACTATAACATCATTAGTTGCTAACTTGTCGATTTCACAAGCTGCCCAATGACTGCTTGGAACGTCAGGGAACATTTGCATCATATTAGCAGCAGCACCTGTATTCATGCCTGAAAGATTGTTAAACGGAGTTAAATCAAAAGGAACAAGAGATTTTTTTACAGCTTTTATTGAATTGGCCGTCCCCATTTGAATAGGGCATCCCATACCATCCATTCTTGATTCTTCTCTTATGATAGGAGAACCAAGGTGCGGAGCTATGTCGTTTAAGCAAGGAATGTTTGATGCAGCACCTGTAATAGAGCCGTCAGATGCAACTTTTGATCCCATAGTTTGTGCAGTTAAACCGTTATAAGTTCTGTTAACTGAAAAACCTTCAGACGTGTAAATAGAGTCTTTTTCGGTACCGACAAAGTTATTTGTTCCGTAGATTGCATTCGGATAGGAATAAACTTGTCGCATATCAGCTCTTGATAGATGTTTAGCTGATGGGCAAAGTGAACAAGAAGGAACAGGATCCGGTTCACATTGAGGAGCGGCATCACAACCGCAAGTTGTATCAGGAACAGCTGTATCACAAGGACACGCATTTCCTGTAACAACAGGTAATTCTTCGCAACCGCAAGGGCTCTGTGTTACAACAGGGGTTTGGTTGCATGGGCAAGCTGCTTCTGCCGTACTAAACGAACATGTTGCTATACCAACGGCAATTGCAGCTGCCACAGTAAGTTTTCTAATCGTCATTTTTACCTCCTTTGCCGCCTGCCGTGCAACAATTCTGCACCCTTTAGCACGCGGAATTATACTTTAATACGATTTTTATCCCGAATACAGAAAACAAGCCTTTAAACACATTTCATTTATCAACTTGTTTTCTGACTCCTAAATTATGCTTGTTTAATCAGATTAAAACATTACCGAAAAAGGTAGTCCAAGTGATGGATTTGAAGTCTGAAATCGCACAATGGAACTTTTTTAAAATTTTATCGTCATATATTTTAGGAAGATTATGAGGAGGTTTGTTGATGACAGGAGCTTTAAACAGTGTTGAATACATAGATATTAATGAAGAGGAGAAAGAAGATAACGTTAAAACATTTAGCACAATAGTTAATAATGATGACATTCTGCAAATGTATTTAAAAGAAATCGGCAAAAAGAGGATGCTAACAAAATCAGAGGAAGCCGAACTTGGAAGATTAATACAAGAGGGTAATATCAATGAGCGTAATGATGCTATGAAAAAGCTTGTCCAAGCAAATTTACGACTTGTAGTAAGCATTGCAAAAAAATACATAGGTCAAGGCGTTTTATTCATGGATTTGGTACAGGAAGGTTCAATGGGACTTATTAAGGCTGCTGAAAAATTTGATTACAAGAAAAATTTCAAATTTTCTACATATGCAACGTGGTGGATAAAGCAGACAATAATCAGAGCCATTTCAAATCATTCAAGAACAATAAGAATACCTGTTCACATGCTGGAAAAAATCAGAAAATATAAGAAAGCTTGCGCTATAGCACAAATTGATGAAACATTAGATACTAATGATGAAACTATTTCAAAAATTTGCGGACTTGATTCAAAAAAGCTTGACGAAGTTCGATGTGCGATTAAAACAGAGCCTATAAGCCTTGAAACGTATGTAACGGACGACTTATGCATACAAGATTACGTCGAGGATACGACATATTGCTCACCTGAAAATTCCGCACAAAACAAACTGAAAGAATCCGATGTAATTTGTTTATTAAACCATTTGGACAAAAGAGAACAAGAAATCATAAAACGCAGATACGGAATTGAGGATGAAGAGCCGAAAACTCTTGAACAAATCGGAAATCAGATGGGATTTTCTAAAGAAAGAATCAGACAGTTGGAAAATTTAGCAATACAGAAATTAAGAAAAGTTGAAATGATAGATAATTACAGAAGTTATTTGGAATAACAATATAATACAAGGCGAAGCATACGCTTCGCCTTGTATCTTTAGGTTTAACCAAATATACTTGAGCCACCTTTCTTTTCGGCTTTTTTTCGATAGTTCATATTGTATTCTTCACTGTTATACTCTATTCTTGTTCCGTATTTTTCGACGCGCTCTTCGTATTTTTCGATTTTCTTTGGATTATTATCGCGTTCTGCTCTCAACAATCTGCGTTTATTTTTGAGGAATCTTCTCAGATTTTTTCTGCCTTGGAATCTTCCTACTCTTTTTAGTTCTTGTAGTGCTTTTGCAATATCATCTTCTGTTTGTACACTTTGGACCTTGCGAACAATTTCATTGATTTGCTGCGGTGTCGGAGCTTGTCTTGTGGTGGTGTTCTCTGAAACCCTCTCCGCTTCTGGCGTTGATCGACTTTCGGAAGCATTTGGAGTTGTACCGCCTGAAGGAGTTCCGGTTGAACCGGTCGTGCTTGTTCCGCTGCCTGTAGAGCCGTCCGTTCTGTTTCTTGCATTACCAACACCTGACTCATGGCCTCCCGTACCGGTTGTTGAAACTGTTTCGGAATCGCCTGTTGCATCCGCTTCCGTATTGCCCGAAGTTTCAGAGTTTTCCGTAATATCATCGCCAACATTTTCAGACTCATCTGTTTCAGAGTTTTCTGGAATATCATCGCCAACACTTTCAGACTCGTCTGTTACAGGGTCATCAGCTACAGGAACACCTGCTCCGTCATCTGCGGCCTCAGATGCAGTTTCTTCAACTGCCTCTTCAGCGCCTTCTAATTCTTGTCCTTTTTTATATATGGCCTCATTAATTCTCTCTAATTGTTCTTCTGTCGTGCTACTTGCCCAATCAGAATTATTTATTTCATCAATTACTGATTGCAATTCTTCTGATGTTGTACATTTATTAATTTTTGCAATTGCATCACCCACAGCGGCTTCAACGATTTGCTCTAATTTTGCATTTAAAGCATTATTTATATTGTTTATTTCTTCTTCTGACATATTGGTTGGATCTATGCTATTTACCGCTTCTGATAACTCAGTCACAGTCGTGCAAGCACTAATTGCTTCTATTGCTGAGTTATAAGCTTCCGAAGGTTCATTCTTGTTGTCAATTTGTGAAGCTGCAAGTACTCCTGCTACTAAAGGTGCCCAATGGAATTTAGCAGCATTCGGTTTTATCGGATTAACATCATTAACTCTGGTTTCAGGTGGGTTAACTTCAGAGATATCGCGATTTGGTTTTTTCCAATTAGCAGGTCTTTCTGATTCAGGAAGAGCTTCAATTTTTGCATCGATTTTTTCCTGCATTTTGCTTATTTTTCTCACTGAGGCGATATCATTTACATTTGCTGCATCACCTTTAAGTCGATCTAGCTGTTTATTAATAAGCTGTAATTCTTCATATGTTTTGGCATTGTCAACAAGTTCATTTACTTCTTTATCAAATTTTGCAATTTGTTCTTCTGTAAATCCGCCACGTCTGCGAGTTTTGTACAATTCAGTGGATCTGAGCATGCTATCAAACTCATTAGGGACTGCATTATTATTTGTAACATTCGGAGCTTCTTCTTCGATTACCGGAGGTTCGTTTCCTTCTTGAATTCTTTCATTTTCGTTACGTCTTTCTTGATTGCTTCTATTTGCACTTTCCGCTTCGTTGAGCTTGTTAATTTCTTTGTTAGCTTTAGCAAGTCTTTGTTCTAACTCTACTCTGGCATTAGAACGGCCTTTGTACGGTTCTTTTTCAAGAGTTTCTCTGACGGCATTTCTTACAGCTTCAAATTCGGCTTTAGTTTTAGCTTCTTTGAGCATTTCGTCGATAACAGATACTCTCTGATTATGAAGTTCCTTTGCCGAACCCTTATTGAGTTCCTCCAGAACTAACTTTCTTTCTGCTTGAGTTCTTGCTTCTCTCAACAACTCAGGAACAGCTTGTCTTATCGTACCTTTTCCGGCACTGCCTTTGGCTACAGCATCACTCAATCCGCTATTTTCAATTGCGTCACGGAATTGTGGTCTGACATAGCTTTCACCGAACGGGTACGGATTAACATTACGATTTGGCATTTCGTATGAATTATCAAGTTCTTTGATTTTAGCATCAACCTTTCGTTGTATATCAGATATTTTCGATACAACTTCATCGTTGAAGAATTGTTGAGAGGAATTATTTTTGAGTCTTTGAAGATTAGCGTTAGCGTCTGTTAATTCTTTTACAGTAACATCAGGCCTGTTAATTATCGCATCTACTTCAGCTTCTAGTTGAGGCAAGTTTTCTTTCACTACACCGCCACGTCTGTTGCTGCTTAGAATTTGTTCATTAGATTTTGACACGGTTGCTTCTTCTGTTGGAGAAGGAACTGTTTCCTCTGCCGGAGCAGGAGCTGTCTCTTGATTTTTCTTTAATGCTTCAATTTTACTGTCAACATTTCTGATATGTTCATCAATTGCCCTTGTATCAGCTTTGGCATTTTCTTTGAGTAATGTTTGTTTAGTTTCAACAAGTGCCTGTCTGGTTACAGTAAAATCTTCGGCTGTTTCTGCTTTTCTTACCATATCATTCAGTACTTGCATTCTTTGTGTATTTAACCTGTTTGTATTAAATTTATTGAGCTCGTCAATAACCAATTTACGCTCAGCCTGATTTTTTGCACGCTCAAGTAAACCATTAACATCTTTACTGATTTTTTGAATCGTGCCATTGCTGAGTCTGCCTCCGTTAGCACCTGTTTTCTTCAAATTTGATTTGTTGAATGCTTCGGTAAACTCCGGAGAAGGTTGATTAATAACAGACTCTTCTGCTGCAGGAACAGGTGATTCTTCTGCTGCAGTAACAGTTGGTTCTTCTGCTGCAGGGACAGTAGGTTCTTCTGCTGGCACAAAATCTTGTTTTGCTTTGTTTACTTTTGCTTGCATTCTCTCAATAGCTTCTATCGAAGCTGAGTCATATGAAACAGCTGCATCACCTTTTAGTCGGTCTAGCTGTCTGTTAATCATATTAAATTCTTCATTCGCTATTTTAGGATTGCTTTCACGTTTTGCTTTTTCTATCAAAGCATTAACGTCTGCTTCAAAATTATTTAGTTCGGTTTCATCAAATCCACCACGTCTGCGAGTTCTATACATAGAAGTTTTATTCAAAGCAACATTGAAATTATCTGATGGAAGAATTTCTTCTGTCGTTTCATAAGTACGAGTCGGTGTTTCTGCAGTTGCACTTCTCCTTGAGTTGCTGGTTACTCTTTCCCAACCATTTCTTAGTATTCTTTTTGCAGATCTTCCGATACGTCGCATCAATGACGGATGAGCAGCTTCTTCGGCTTCAAGTTCTGCAAATCTCGTATCATAAGCTTCTTTTAATACCGGGTCAGATTGCAGTTCAGCTTCATGCCTTTTAGCCCATTTTTTCATTTTCTTAGTAGTTTTAAGTTCATTAACTTCTGCGACAGAAGCTTCTGTCTGCGCTGCTAAACCTGCATTTATATCAACATATTTTTCAGGATTAATATTATATTGTCTTTGATAAATTTTTCTGTACAAGCCTGCTTTATCAACAGCTTTCAAGCCGCTCTTACCGCTGCGTAAATTCATATCAAGCTGTTCAAGACCTATTTCATCAGCATTTTCTATCATTTCTTCGTACGCGTTTATGCGTTCTTCAACAGATTTTGACTTGATATCAAGTAACTGCTCTTCAATATCCAATTTCTTCTTCAAAGAAGCTTTTTGAGCATCAGTAAGCTCTATACTTTCATCAATTTCTTTACGTAAAGCTTCTATTTTTTCTTTATTAAGCTTTTTGTTTATTTTACCTTCAAAAGATTTTTTCGCTTTTGCCTCTCTTTTTGCAGTTTTTTCAGCTTTTTCTAGTTCGGAAATTCTTTCTTCAATTACAGATCTTTGTTCTTCTGTTAAGTGTTTATTTTTCTTAAGTTCTGCTTTTAATTCTTTTATATTAGTAGAATTCTTTAATGCCTCATTATATGCGACCTCCGCACGTGGTTTAAGTCCTTTTTCTGAAGCTTCAAGAATCGTTTGTCTTACAGGAGCATCAGTTGGAACTGTCTCAGATACTTCACGTTGTAACATTTCTTGAAGAATATTTTCTGCATCCAATCTTTCTGCAGTATTAAGATTCTCACTACGTTCCATATAATCATTTAATTTTGTTTGAAGTTCTTCATAAGGAGTATTTTCCAATCCTGTTTGTGCTTTCTTACCGCCAACTTTCCCTGCTGTTCTCAAGGTTTCTAATGGCATAACTTCCGGTGCAACAGGACTTACAGGTTTTCTTCCTCTTAAACGTCCATATACTCTGCCCGCTGCGTCCATAGTGTTGCTTGCAGCATTCTTTGCTGCTCTCACTACTTTTTTAGGAGCTCTGTAAAGTGCACCCGCTGCATCTAATGCCATCTGTGTTTTTGAAGTATTCTTCATATATTGAACAGCACCATTGTAAGGGGAATTCTCTACCGCAGCTTTTGACCAGTTTCTATATGCCGACCTTAAGCCTACCTTGCCGGTTGTTGCTCTTGTAACAGCACAATTTGCTTTGTAAGAATTAGTCACTGTATTAACTCTTGTCGGAAGAGATTTCATAGAACCTCTAACTCCAAATGCAGCCAGACCAACACCTGTTATTGCAGATCCGAGACCTCGAGCTCCCTGCATTCTCTCACCATATGATAAGTTTTCATCAGCACCAACTTTAAATGAATCATATCCTTGTTTAACAGCCATAAAGCCAAAACCTGCCAATATAAAAGGAGTTGCCGCACCACCAGTAAATGCATCTGCAGCAATAGCTACCACAGCAATACCAACTGTTTTCCCAGTTTGAGCCCAACTAAACTTGCGTTCCGTTTTTGGCTTACCTTCTTCATCATATACAGTATTACCATTTTTATCTTTAACGGGTTCATGTGTTGTAAACATATCCAAAACAAAGTCTGTAGTCATTCCTTTTACAAAGTTTTTTGCAACAGACCATGCATTAACTTTTTCTACTTCACCATCATCATTTATAAATGCTTGCTCTTGTTTCAAAAAATATTGTGCAGTTAATTCTTTACCGTTTGCAGCAAAGAAACGTTTTTTACCGTTAGAATCAACAGTGTAATATCTTCCACTCTTTGAACCGTATACGGTTTTGTGAGGAAGATTCTTTGGATTGCTCGAAGCTTTTATGAACTTTCCGTCAGCACGTTTTGTTACGCCTTCCATTTTCATAAAATATGCTTCATTAATAGGAGAACCGTTTGCAGCAAAATACTGGCGTTGTGCGCCATCACCTATATAATAACGACCGGAACCTGAACCTTTTATATATATCTTTTTACCCGGATTCTTTGCTTGAGCGGTTGATTCTTTTTCAAAAAGACTCTTGGCTTCATCTTGCTTTAGTACTGACTCAAGTTTTCCGTCAGATCTCCTTTTGTAATACCTCATTTCACCTTTAGCATTTTGGCAATAAGCCCAATTTGCGGTTGTTTTGATAATTTTGAGATTTCCCATTTTTGCCACTCCTATTTTAAAAACTTACATTATCTTAAGAATGTTAACGGCATTTTTTGGAAAAACTTTAGAGCAAATTGAGAAATCGTTACAAAAATTAACAAAATGTATAGAGTATATTTCGTCGTTCTGAGGGAAAGATATTGCAGTTAATAAATAAAATTTACATTTACCACCAAAGGACCTAATATAACTTTTAAATTTACCCTCCCACGCTAAAAGGCAAACTCCCTGTTTATAGCAGGGAGATATTGATAGGATTGTTAATTAATTTTATTATTCTTACAGCAAGTTTAATGCTATTTGAGGCATTTGGTTTGCTGTAGCTAATAGGGTTGCTGCTGATTGTTGTAAAATTTGGTATCTAATATAGTCAGATGATACTTCAGCTACATCAGCATCCTTTATAGTCGAAACAGCTTCTGTTAAATTTGCTCTTTGCACGTCAGTTGAATCAACTGCAGAATTAAGTCTGTTTGAATATGCACCTATTTTTGTACATCTTATAGAAATGTTTTCAATTGCTTTATCTATAAATTGGATAAAGTCACGTGCAGTTCCGTCATCATGATAGACTGCGTTGCACATTATATCTGTTTTGACCCAACCATCAGCGTCTAAAGATGATGCGTTAATTGTTGAACCGGTAGCATAACCTGACATAATCATTTCAGCCATAATTGCAGATTTACACCAACCTACAACATTACCTGATGTTCTGTCTGTTACGGCATAATCATATCCGGGATATGTAGCAGGATCTGGTTGACTTGAGCCTGTTTTGAAATCTGTTACTATATACCCGTTGTCAGCTTTGGATTTGAAGCCCATTATTACCGGCGATTTTGCACTGGCAAACAATGATTTATCCATTGTTACAACACATCTGTGGTCAGAATATAAACCAACTTGAAGGTTTATATCAGTTGTTCGTGAACCATCCAATAAATAAGTTCCGTTAAAATCTGTGATATCGCAAAGACGTGTAATCTCATCCATTCTTTGTATAACTTCTTCCTTAATAGCCTCTAATGAAGAAGAACCATACGTTCCGTTCGCAGCTTGCATGGTCAAGTCACGAATTCTTTGCAAGTACGAGTTGATGATATCAAGAATACCTTCTTGGGTAGTTAACATATCAGTACCCATTTGGCAGTTCATTTCAATGATATCGTAACCGTTAATTTTTGCCTGCATGTTTGCTGCTACAGAATATCCTGCTGCATCATCCTTTGCAGAGTTGATACGAAAACCTGTTGACAATCTTTCCATTGCGGTATTCATACCCTTTGTTGCATCCTTTAAGTACCTTTGACAAGTTAAAGATGCAAGATTGGTATTAATTGTAATTGCTGCTGTTCCTGTCATAATCTTTTTCCTTTCAATAAATATAAATTGCCTTTCAAACAGTATATCGACATAAAGTTGGAGAACTTTACAACTTTAGTTGGAGAATCCCCCAAATGGTGTAGAAACAAAATAACCTTATTAGGCTAGAGAAGTTGAGTAATAAGATTTTCGAGGATTTTAGATAATATTAGTTCAAGGAGGGATTTTTATGAAACTTGGAAACTCGGAAACTCTGCAATGTTTAATTAATGCTTTTGTCGGAGAGTCACAAGCAAGAAATAAGTACACATTTTACGCTAAGGCTGCAAAAAGCGAAGGATATAAAATAATTTATGATGTATTTATGGAAACTGCCGAGAATGAAAAAGAGCATGCTAAATTATTTTATAAAGAAATCCCTAACGGAACATACACACCCAATGCTATTTACCCTTTTTTCTACGGGTGCACCTATGAAAATCTGGTATCAGCAAGTAATGCCGAAAAAGATGAATGGGAGAATATTTACAAATACGCTTCTCAAACCGCAAAAGCAGAAGGCTTTGATGAAATTTCCGTATTGTTCCGTAATATAAGCGAAATAGAAAAAAGACATTCATATAGATTCTTAAACGCTGCAGAAGAAATAAAAAAAGAAACTTTTTACAAAAAAACAGAAGTTGCACAGTGGATTTGCACAAAATGCGGACACACACACATCGGAAAAGAAGCACCTTGCAAATGTCCTGTTTGTGACCACCCGCAAGAATATTTCAGACAATATTGCGAAAGATTTTAATAATACGAAAAACCCTTCAGAAAATTTTCTGAAGGGTTATATATTTTGTTTTTCACAATTAGCTAAGTGCTAACAAAGATTTCACTGAACGTGCATTTTCCTTAACAGATTCATCTGAATGCATATTGATTGTATCATCCAAAATTCGCAAAACTTCAGTTTTATCCTTTAAAGATAAAATTTCATTTATTGTACTCATCGCAACAGACGGAGAAAGGTCATTTATACCTTTACCTTGATTAATAATCACTACCGCCAAAGAATCGTGAACATTCTTTCTCACCAACGCACGAGAAGTATATTCTCTAACTTCATTATCAGGAGAATTAGTCCCGATTTCTTCTAAAACATTAATTGAAGAATGATCTTCGTGTGCTGCAAGTGCATCAATAATTTCCATAACATTTTTATTCATTATGCCGCCTCCTTTGCTGATGCAATTTCAGCTTCCCACATTGCTCTTAGTTCATCAACTGTTGTATCTTTTGATATTCTGCTGTGATGAATTCTGCCAATCAAAGCAGACCATCTTGAAGAAATTTCGCTGCCAAGTTCTGTTACATTAGAGTTTATAGAAGACAGCCTGTAAGACAGATTAGTCTTTATACCTGACAAACTTTCTGATATTGAACCTGAGATTCCTTTTCCTATATCAGCAACATCCATGCGCATAATTTCATTGAATTCTTTTATACCTTTTATGTCAGAGATATTTGTATTCTTTGCATAATCCCACGCACTAACAATACCACCTCTGACTCTGTTAACAAATTTTGTAATTGGTTCGAAAACAGAACCTATTTTTGTCATACTTCCCATTACAGAAGCCGTAATCATTTTCAATTTGTTAACTTTTTTAGGTTCAAAACCTTCAAAAACATCTGCAAATTGCAAAGTATTCCCTTCAAAGTTTGAATACTTGAATGGATTTGTCATTGAAGTACGTTGTGTTTTAAACGGATTAACAATTTTTTGTCCCAGATTCAAATCTAATTTCTGTATCTTTGACATATATATTCCTTTCTTTTTGTATCGATTAATTCACACATACAGAATAACAATAATTTTTCAAAAAAAAATCATAAGAATAGAGGATAATTGTAAAATTTTTCTATAACTAAAGTTGGAAATTAGTAAACTTTACATCAAATTATCTCTTAAGTATAATAGAAAATACATAGAGGGGTGTCCGAGCGGTTTAAGGTGCGATCTTGGAAGGGTCGTGTGGGGGTAACTCCACCGTGGGTTCGAATCCCATCCCCTCTGGTTTTAAGCCGAAAATTGAGTGTCGTCTAACGCTTAGATTCTGTTGTATTTTTTTGATTAGTTTGATTATTGTATATTTAAGTCCATTTTGAGCCGTGCAGGTAGTACCTTTTAATATGGAGTTTGCTTGGAAGTAGAATTTATTACTGCCAGCGGAAGCGTGGCAGTCCAGCCGGTTTTAGCGATTGTGCGAGGTTGGAAATGAAAAATTCAAAGTACCCCAAAAGTCCATTTTAAGCCCTCAAAATTCCTTTTTCGGAATTTTGAATGGGTACATATTCGGCTCAAATATAGATTATCTCTAAATCATACAAAAGAACAAAAATAGGACTTTTGATTTTTTGTGATTTTTGCAATAACTAGTATATTTTACCGTATCAATCATGCTAAAAAGTGTATAGAATAAATTATACATATTTCATAGCATGAAAATATGCATAATTTAGATGAAAAAACTTTAAAGAAAAAAGTCGGGAATTTAATTGTAAAACAACGAAAAGCTCTTAAAATATCTCAGGAAGTTTTGGCTGAGAAATTGGACATTCATGTTAGAACATTGGGTAAAATAGAAAATGGTCATTCTTTTGTTACTGCTGATGTCCTATGTAAATTAAGCGAAATTTTCAATATCCCACCTAAAGCTTTGCTTGATGTAGAAGATAAAGATGAGATTGATGAAGATAAACTCAATATAATAGTAGAAAAACTCCGCTCCGGTGGGAACGAAAAGATTGATCTATATTTCAATATTATAAATTTAATTGATTCTAAGTATAATTAATTTTTATTGTAATTTTATTTTATCCCAATCTATATCATTACGAAATTTATCCACTTCAGGATTTTGTGGTGGTTGTGGTGGCATACCTTTATCCTCAATTGGGTCATTTGGGTGTGTTTCATTGTATTTGTGCACTTTTTCTGATTTTTCTGATTCCGACAATACAGAAAAATCTTCTACTGACATACCAAGTTTTCTTGCTACTTCTGCTTCCTTAGGGTCATAATCATTAGCTCTAAAACCATAATTGGTGTTTACATTTGTATTATTATTTACATTCATAATGTATCCTTTCTTTAAAATAAAACTTACAAACGATTAAAATATTTATACGCATTAATTTTATCACTAGTAGTTGTTGCTTGAGCATCAATATTTTTATAAAAATCTTGTGAATTTACGTTTTGAGGTTCTCCAGTAACTTCTTTATCACCACTTGAAAAAGTCGGTTGTAGAGTTTGACCTGTTGGTGTTAGTTCAAATCTGCGACTTTGGTCAAAATTCTCTCCGCCCCAAGTAAAAGTAATATGTACGTCTGCAACTTCTTTGCCATTTTCTTGATATCTATTTATAGTTATCTGTATATTTGTCATCAAATAATTACCATCTCTATCTTTTCCACCGGCATTTAATAAAGCATTTCGTAGTTCTGTTTCACTTGGTATACCCATATCACTGGTATAATTCTCCAAGAATTGTCTTAGTGCTTGACGAGTTTGTGTTTGTGTATCTGTTTTTTGCACACCATTAATATTATTTGTTCTGTTTGTACTTGAAAAACTTTGTCCATTTAGTGAACCTGCTGGATTAAAACTCATATAAATTCTCCTTTCTGTTTATAATAAAGCTATTTAATGATTAATTATTAAAAGTAAATAAAACATACCAATTTTTAATATATATATCGGTACATTTTTTGAAAACTTTAGGGTTTTTGGACAAATTGTTACAAAAATTTACACTTTTTGTACTAGCCAACTAGTATAATAAGTGGTATAAATTTGTATTTTAGTGGGTGCGAATCCCACCATCTCAATATCTCTGTTGTTTCTTCTCAAACCGACTGTTATTTTACAACTGCAGCGAGGTTTCAGGAAAAGAGAGACTCGTAAAAAGAGAATTTTTACCAAAAATAAGATATATTTCCCCCAAAGTCTCTTTCCGGCATTTTGATGGTCCATCAAAAAACTATTTCAAATACAGTAGTAGACGACAATTGAAATGT
>CAMZGT010000036.1 GCA_947306495.1 uncultured Acinetobacter sp. | reverse complement strand
AGCTTCTGCAACACTTCTTGCGACTGCAAATCAAACTCCATCACTAACACTTCGCCTGTTAGGCGCACTGTAAATAAAGTTATTCTGTTAAATGATATTTACTTCGTGTTAAATGGACCCTTAGGCTGTTGTGCTGAACGGGGCTATTTTACTTTTCTATTATTGACTTAACAGCTTAAAATAGATTATTATAAAAGAGTTATGGCAAAAAACGGATATAAAAAAAGGAAACAAGAATCGTTATTTTCAAAGTTTGTTAATTGTGTATTAACTCTTTTTATTGCTTATTTAATTGGTGCTCAAATGTGCACCGCTGCAAATAATAATTTACGTATAGCTCAAGTTAGTGATGTGCATTTTTCTTCTTTTGAAAAAAATACATCTTATAAATTCCTTGAAAAATCTGGCGATTTATTGGATGACGCTATACTACAGGTAAATACATCAGGACCGTATGATTTTGTAATGTTCACTGGAGACTTGATTAATAAGCCTAAGTCTTCTGAACTACAATTATTTGCTCAGCATGCAAATAAGCTTATTTATCCGTGGTATGCATTAGACGGGAATCATGATATTGATATCGACGGGAAACTAACTAAGTCTGTTTTTATTAATGAACTTTCAAAATATAATTCCAAAATGAATCAAAAAAATATATATTATTCATTTACACCCAAAAAGGGTTACAGAGTGATCTGTTTGGATTCTATTATTGATTATAAAATAACAACTAACGGAGAAATTTCATCAGAACAACTTGCTTGGTTAGAAGGTGAATTAAACAAGTACAAAAAAGAGACTATCATTATCTGTACTCATATTCCTATATATGAGCCTTTTTCAAGCTCAAATCATAAATTGATAAATGAGTATGAACTTAAAAGACTTTTAAAATCACATAGAAATCCGGTTATAGTGTTACAAGGGCATTATCATGCGGCAAGACTTAAACAAGATGATAATGCATTAATCGTGTCTTGCCCGTCGTTAGTAACTTTTCCGAATGCGTTCAGAGTTATTAATATAAATACTCATAAAAATAAAGTTAATGTGGATGTATTTTTAAAAGAAACTAATTTGAAAGATATACAGACTCGTTCTAAGGTTAGATTAATGGGTACACAGATGTTATATGGAGAAGAGTCTGACAGAAACGGAAGTTTTGTTTTAAGAAGGGAAGATTAAATGGAAGAATTTAAGATAAAATTTAGAGGTGTTAGAGGAAGTTATCCTGTTGCAGATAAGGATTTTCTTAAGTATGGCGGTAATACTGCTTGTGTTGAAGTTCGTGTCGGCGGGCATTTGATTATACTGGATGCCGGTACCGGTTTGATTAGTTTAGGTAATGAATTAATGCAAAAATACATTGAATCAGGAACCACTATAACTGATCGTACTCCAGTGAAATGCTCAATTCTTTTAAGTCATATTCATTTGGATCATATTCAAGGTTTTCCTTTCTTTAGGCCGTCGCATTTATCTTCAACAAGAATGAGTATGTTGGGTGGAGTTAATTATAATGAAACTTTAGAACAAGAATTGGCAAAATTATTATTTACAAAATCATTTCCTCTTGATTTAGGTGATATTGCTGCTGATTTAAGAATATTAGACTTAAATGAAACTAATTACATAATATTTAAACCTAATGAAGAATTTCCGCATGTTATCAGAGTAAATGAACTAAAAGAAGGTGATTATACTGATGAAGATGTAGTTATTACTTGTTATAAATCTTATGCTCATCCTCAAAACGGCGTTTTAGTTTATAGAATTGCATATAAAGGTAAAGTTCTTGTTTATGCAACTGATAAAGAAAGTTATCCCGGTGGTGATAAAAAATTGGTTAAGTTCGCCAAAGGGTGTGATTTAATTATACATGACGCACAGTATTCTACTGAAGATTATTTAAGTATTTATGTCCCAAAACAAGGATTCGGACATTCTACTTTTGAAATGGCATTGGAATGTAAACAGCAAGTAGGCGCAAAGAAAATGGTATTCTTCCATTATGACCCAAGTTATACTGATGAAAAACTCGATACATTGGCAGAAGAGTATGCATCCGAAAATGCTATTTTTGCGTATGAAGGTTTAGAGTTGAATTTGATGGAATAATCATTAATTTTAAATTATGAAAAGATTTGCCTTATTATTTTTATTTATAACAGTTATTTTTACATCAGCATACAGAAAACCATACAGTTATAAGGTTGATGCTGAGAAAGATGCTTTTTTGCATAATAATATTGGTATTAATTATTTACAGGACAGAATTTATTATGCTGCTATTCAAGAGTTTAAAATTGCTATTAATTTAAGTCCTAATACTCAAGCAACTGCAATTTTTAAGAATAACTTAGGTGAAACATATATTTTTATAGGTTATCCTGATATGGCCAGAGTTTGTTTTGAAGATGCTATAAAACTTTATGGGTTAAATTTGAAATATTATATGAATCTTGCTGATTGTTATGCTTTATTAAATATTACAAACTCAAAAATTAATGAACTCACTGCTTCCGAAAGTGTATACGATAAGATATTATTGGGTATTTTATACATTAAAACCGGAGAGCAAAAGCGGGGGGTAATTATTTTAGATGAAATATGTCAGGCTAATCCGGAATTGCTTATTACATCGGCAATAAGGCAGTATTTAAAAAATGTGCTAAATACTAATAAGAACTAATGTTTGTTTTTAAAAAATCTGAAATATATTTATATAATTCCTTACAAGCCACATTTATGCTGCTTTTATCATTAAGACCCGAATAGACAAATCCATTAGCAATTTCATTATGATCGGGGTGGTTTACAAATATATGGTCTAGCGTATTTATTGTTCCTTGCACAACTTTAGCAATATTACCGTCTTGCTCAAAATGTTTATGTTTTGATATCATTTTAAGTAATTTTTGCAAGTAAAAAAATGGCTTTACTTCGTCTAAAGTTCCCATCAGTGAAAAATTCGGGCCTAAAAGTTCTTTTCCTATAGCATTTAATTTTGGTATGCTTCTTAAGTTTAAATGGCGATTATTTACATAAAAATTTGAATTAGCGTCATGTTCAATATGGCTTATTACAAATACATCATCAGGGAGTTTACTGTTAATTTTTAGTGATTTTTTAGCTTGCTTGAATAGCTCCAAATCAGGAATTGTTTCATTTGTTAGTTGACCTGCCACATATTTTGCACTAAATTTTCCATCAGGTGATTTTATGCAGAAACCTATAACATTCTTGCATCCTTTGAAGTTGATATTTTGATGATTTTCAATTCCCATGTTTTTCTCCTTTAATCGAAAAAGCCTTCCATTGTTTTTGTTATAAAATTGTTGATTGATTTTGCAGTTTCTTGGTATGGTTTGTTAAAACGCATCATATGTAAAACGAAATCATTGGCAAATTTTGCATCTTTTGTAATTCTATCTAAAGCTTTTATTGCATTAATTCCAACTTTATACATTTCTTTATCTTGAATTTCTGAATTGTCATTTGCCATACGCTTCGTAATGCTTCCAAACAATGTATAAAATTTCAACGCAATACATTCAATTTTTTTGTAAGATATTTTATCATAGTCATTTATACAGCTATTGCTCAGACCTTTTAAAATGTCTCCTGGAAAAATGTATTTATCATTTATAAAACAAAAATCTCCATGTGTTCCGTTCATAATTGTTAAACTAAATGTATTATCAGAAATACTACAGCCTAATTTTTTCATTAATTCTTTATATATATTTAGGTCAGGATGACCTACATTGTCTAACTGACCTGACAAGTGGATAAATTTATTGCCAATGCTGTCGGTTTGGTATGAAATAATATTTTTATAACCATTAAAGTTGGTATTTTTTATGTTTTCTATTTTCATACTATGTTAAAAACCTGTAAAAAAATTTTTTGCTATCTTATGTATATTATTTTATAATAAAACTATGGACAAAAAGGCTGTTTTTGCAGGAACATTTTATCCGGAAAATCCGGAAGAGTTAACGAATTTACTAGAATCGTATAAAGTTGGGGCTCAAAGCAACTTTTATTCAAAAGCGATTATTGTTCCGCATGCAGGATATGTGTATTCAGGTCACGCTGCGATGGCAGGTTTCTTGCATTTGGAAGTAAGTGAAAATATTTTTATAATAGCTCCGTCACATCAGGCAGTATTTAATAATATAGCTTTGCCCAAATATTCATATTTTGAAACTCCATTGGGAAGTTTGGAAGTAAACAATAGATTAATAAAAGAAATTTCTGAAAAATTCCCGAGTTTAATTAATAATGATGTGTTTGAAAAAGAGCACGCAATAGAAGTTCAGTTACCTTTTTTACAAAATATTGTATATCCTCCAAAACAAAGTGCTGTTGATTTTGTAAAAAATTTGAAAAAGATTGGACGTAAAATCCGTATTGTGCCTATTTTGGTCGGTAAATGTGATTATCGTCTAATATCTGATTTAATTGCGACCTATTGGGAAAATTCTTCTTTTATTATTTCTTCTGATTTGAGTCATTATTACACACATGAACAATGCAGACAGATTGATACTTATACTGCAACTATTATTGAAACAGGCAGGCTGGAATTCTTTGAATCTGAACAAGCTTGCGGAATAGTGGGTATTAAAGGACTGGTTGATTTTGCAAATAAAAATTCTTGTTCATTAATTCGTGCTGAGATGTATAACTCAGGTGATATAAGCACAGATAAAAATAAAGTTGTCGGCTATGGATCCTGGTTTATGTACACTGGTTCAAAGAATGAATTTATTGAAGAAAATTGCAGAGAGTATGTTTTAGAAACTGTTAAGAAAAGTATTTTGTCTGTGATGAATAATGAAACCTATGTCCCGAGAAATATTCCATCTGTTTTGACTCAGTTTGGTGCTTCATTTGTGACTTTAAAAATACAAGGAACGTTAAGAGGATGCATTGGTTCTGTGTATCCTACAAAACCTCTTATTGTAGATGTAATTGATAATGCACAAAATGCTGCATTTCAAGATCCTCGGTTTAATCCTCTTCTGCCTGAGGAATTGGAAAATGTAGAAATAACAGTTTCTTTACTATCAGCTATTGAAAGAATCGATTTTAAAGATGAAAAGGATTTATTGTCAAAAATATTTCCATACGGAATTATAATTTCTGATAGAAACCGTCGTGCGGTTTACCTTCCTGTAGTATGGGAACAATTGCCGGATAGAGAAATATTCTTAAATTCTTTGAAGGAAAAAGCAGGACTTCCTTCTAATTATTTTTCAAAATCTTTTGAAGCATATAAATTCTCAGCTTTATCTATTACTTAGTCGGTAAAAAAAGAAAAACCACTCATTTCAAGTGGCAGGGAAAAGGAAAAGGGGAAACTTTTATATGATTTTATTTAGTTATTGTGAATGCTTCAGCATTAGCTAAATATACCAAAATTTTTATCAGTATTATCTTTAATAATCGATTTTAGTGAGTCCATTTCATTTTTTAAAGCATTTCTTCTTGTATCAAGCTTATCTAATTCTGTGTCAAATTTTTTATCTTTGTTGTTAATAATGCTAAGTTCGTGTTCATAGATTGCTTCTGCTTTTTTTAGTTCAGCGTCATCTTCTACTTTTTGAAGGAAGTTTTCGTTAGTAGAAGTTGCCGGACTGGTTTCTATCCATTCTTGCTTTGTTCCTTTTGTAACGTACATTTCAATAATTGCTTGCCCTGAATCTACCATGTTATTAAACCAGTCATTTCCGTTTTCACCATCTTCGCATATGCTGTCAAGTGGTATGCATCCGCCTGAAGAATGAATATTCTCAAATAAATTAACGTAGTAATTAAATTCATCATAACTATCAAGTTCTTTTGTATCATTTGGTATATATTGAAGTGCATCTTCTACACTTTGATATTTGTCAAGCCCGCCGTCTGCTGCGTATGACATTACTTGGAAAATACGATTTTTTATAGGTGTTGAATTTGCGGAATAGAGCTCTTTTCTGAATGCATTGAGAGCTTCTCTTTTTTGTGCATTAGTGGATTCTTCGTTATTATTTATCTCTTCCCAGTTTTTATATGCTGAGCTGAGTTTTGGATATGACATATCAAAACCATCTTGCTTATAAAATGAATTAAAGACGGCTTCTTCAATTTCTGTCATAAGAAGCATTTCGTTTTCAATATCATTATGGACCCTGCCGATATATAATCCATCATCTGCTCTATCCGCATTACCTCCGTTTGCTCTTGAAGTACCAAATGTTTCCAGACCAAGCATTGCCCAAGCAAATGAGTATTTATCAACACACCAATTATTGTATGCATTATATGTTTCTCTATCTACAATAAGTTTTCCTGTTTTTGAATCTTTAAGTGCGTACTGCCTTGAACGTCCTTCTTGGTAAGTACATACTGTATTAAAGTTTGCATCTACATACCTTACCCCACCTGTTGTTGAATTTTTATATGCAACTTGGATTTTTTTCTTATCTAAGGCTGCCATATAGGTTTCATATACTTCGTCTTTCTGCATTGCAAGCTGTAACTTCTGGCTTTCTGTATTTTGAGCTTTATACTCAATATTGTGTATTTCAGAAGTAATTGATAATAATCTGGCTTGAGATGCACCCATTCCCATGATGACAATTTTCCTTTATGTTTCCTTTGAATTGTATGTTCCTCTTTTGAGGTTCGAATTGATAGGATTTAACCCGTATTCTTACTATATATATCGGCATTTTTTATTAAAACTTTAGTAAAATTAAAAAATTTTACTAAAATTGTTACAAATCTTTACAGAGTTTTATTAAACTTGTAAAGTTTTGTAACAATAATATAAGAATATGAAATTAAATAAAAAATAAATACTTTATATATATGTAAGATGTAAAATAGAAGATTTTAAACCCCTAAATCCCTTCCTAATTAATTTCCCAGCTTCTCTTCAACCGAGAAGTTTTTTTTTTATTCTGTTAATCATTAATATTTTTAATATAAAGTTCTTCTATTAAAACGCATACAGTAGCTGCAATTGCTGGAGCAAAGATTACTCCTAAAATGCCTAAATATTGAGCAGTTAAAAATAGGAAGAAATATATTATCAGAGGGTGAATATTTAATAGTTTGCTGAATATATAAGGTCTCACTATATTATTTTCAGCCCATTGTGCAAATGCAAATATAAGAATTGTAAGACCAATCTTTACTGCCCCCAATTTATATACGCTAATTAAAATTATTACAAGCGCTATCGCAGGTCCTACAACCGGAACTATATCAAGAATGGCAGTAATAAGTGCTAAAACTATTGAATAATCAACTTTTATTAAAAGTAATCCAATAAATATGATAATGCCTACACTCGCCATAGTCGCAATTTGAGCGATAACATATCCTCCTATTTTTTGAGAAATAGAAGTTATAATCTCATTTGCTTTGTCTTTAAGGTTACTTGGGAATAAACTTATATATGTATTTCTTATCTGTTTTTTGTCTGTTAGAAAATAATATATGATAAGGCATGCTGCCAAAAAATATATTACTGCTGTAGCCATATGTTTACTTATGTCTATAGATTTACTTAAAAAATTACCTGTAAACCCTGAAGCAGCTGTAGCTACATCGCTCCAACTGATATGCTTTAAACTGCTTGCCGATACATAAGGTAAGTTTAACAAAAAGGACTTTATATATTCAAAATGTACCGGTAGTTGCGCAACAAATGACTTTATTTGATATCCGCCTGTAGCGACAATTGGTACAAAAAATATAAGAAACAATATTAACGTTAATACAAGCAATATTGCAGATGCAAATGCTCTGTTCATTTTTGCTGATAATTTGTCTACAAAAGGATTAAGCGAGCAAGATATAACATATGATGCAAAAAATAAAATTGCTATATCTTTTATTCTTGTAATAAAAATTAAACATAAAACAGTTATAATAAAAAAGAGAATATTCTTCTCCGTAAAGTTTTTTTTAATCATATTTATCACATTATGCTCCTCTAACTTTTTCTCAATATTAGCATAAAATAGTCTGATTATATATTCAATTCGACAAAAAAAGGTGCTAAAATGAACGTATGGGTAATATATTAGAAATAAAAAATCTTACGGTTGAATATTTTAGCGGTAATAATGAAAAGGTTATTCGTGCTGTTGATAATGTTTCTTTTTGTATTAAATCAGGAGAAATTTATGCCCTTGCCGGTGAGTCAGGCTGCGGAAAATCTACTTTATCGAAAGCCATAACTAAGCTGGTTTTTCCATCATCAGGCGATATTCTATTCGAAGGGAAGAGTATTTTTAATCAAAAAAAAGATCAAAAAAAGGAATATCCAAAGTGTGTTCAAATGGTTTTTCAAAACCCATATTCAAGTTTAAATCCAAAAATGAAAATTAATGATATATTAAAAGAACCTTTGGATATTAACACATCATTTTCAAAAATTCATAAAAAAGCACTAATATCTAATATATTGGATGATGTTGGACTTACAGATTCGGTTTTAGAGTTGTATCCGCACGAATTCTCAGGAGGGCAAAGACAAAGAATTGCAATAGCAAGAGCTTTAATCTTGCAGCCGAAACTATTGATTGCCGACGAGCCTGTAAGTGCCTTAGATGCGAGTATTCAAGCCCAAATAATTAATTTACTCAAAGATTTAAAAGAAAAAATGAATTTAACTATTTTATTTATATCACATGATTTAAATGTTATAAGGTATGTCGCAGATAGGGTCGGAATAATGTACTTTGGGAAACTTGTTGAAGAAAATAATGTATCTGATATATTTAATTTTCCAAAGGAAGAATATACAAAGACATTGTTGCATTCATCTCCCAAATTGGCTATTTAATTTGTCCGAATGATTTTAACGGAAGTTCAAACGTTGCTGCATGTGTTTTAAATTTTTCGTCTTTGTATAGGTACATATCAATATGATATTGTTCCATTTCATTTCTGGTTAATAATTTCTTTTTGAAGTTAACTTCAATTACGTCACTTTCTCCTCCATTTGACAGAAGTGGGTTATCCTTATTAACGCAGTTAACGCTTATTGTTTCTTTGATTTTGTTGCCTTGTTTGAGTACAAAATCGGCTGTCATATTCAAAATATCTGTAGAAGAAATATTTTTAATTATAAAATTGGCTTTGAATCCGTATCTGAATAATACATGGCTTATTTTAAAAGCAGTCATTTTTGTTTCTAAGTCATTTTTGTATACAACTTTATTGTTAACAAAAATATCAATTGAGTGAATTTTATACCTATAGTACTTTGCCTTTGTTGGTTCACCTTGTAAATCATATATGTTTGCAGCTTTCATAAGTGCTTTATTATATGTGCTATAATCAATTTTTTGAGGGATTTTCTTTAATAAAGGTTCAAAATATTCAACAGCCAGTAACGGGTCAAGATCCGTATAAATTATTGCCATTTTGTAATTAATTTTGTAATCATTTGGAGCGTATTCCAATGCTTTTTTTAAGAATCTTATGGCATCTGAATTATAACCGTTTTTTACAATTATATCTGCAGCATTTACGTACGAGTGTACAAGCCTGTTAATTAGTGATTCATCTACAATTCTATCTCTTTTTGTAAATTTTTCGTAGTAAAATTTAGACTTTTCAAAATTTTTGGCAGCGCTTAAAAATTTACCTATTGAATAGTATTTGTCTCCCATGTTTAAATATGCTTTTGTCTTAAACTTGACTAAATCTATGTTTTTTTCATCAGGAACAGATTCTATAAGTTCCAATGCATCATCAAATTTTTCTTGCGCAATTAGTACTGTCGCAAGTTTATAATATGGTTTATAATTGCCGCGTTTTGCCTTTTTTAATGCCAAATGATATGCATATTCTGCATTCATGTAGTCATGAGCAGATTCATAAATGTTTCCTACTTGCATACAAATCGCAAAATCTTTATCTTGCAACGATTCTGTTAAGTCTGATTGAGCGACTATTTGTTTTGCTATTTGTTCATCAATTTTTTGCCTTACACTGTCATTTGCGTATAGATTTTTTATCATCTCATTTCTGGCGTGTATAGTTAGCATTGTGGTAAAAACAATCGCAACTAAAAAAGTTATTACTATCGTGCGAATGTATTCTAATAGAATTTGCACAATAGTCTTTTTTACTTCAGTATTATTGCTTTTTTTTGTTCCTTTAATCATTTAATTCCTGTATACTAAATGAATCTGCGTCAGTAATTTCATTAAGTGTATTGTAAATATCATCTATTACTTTTTTATTACATATTTCAAATGATGAAGATAATTTTGATTTTTCCGAATTTTCAATTAATTTTTTTACTGTGAAGTCTTTTATATCTTCAACTGTGTTAATTAAGTAGTCATATATCTTTTTAGCATCTTCACCTTTGCAATACACAGTTACTTTAAATCGCTTTGTTTGTTTTAAATTTGCAGGCAAAAATTGTCTTTCGAAAACTCTTATAAGAGTTAATACAACAATGCTCAAAATTGTAGAAATTAACGCAACATCATACATACCTGCACCGCATGCCATACCTATGCTAGCAGCAATCCACAAAGTTGCAGCAGTAGTCAATCCGAAAACCATTGGACCGTTTCTCAGAACTGTACCAGCACCTATAAAACCTATACCTGTTACTATCTGTGCAGCGACTCTGGCAGTATCTCTTATACCTGTTGCTTGATTTATAATAACGTTATCACCGTCTGCAAAAGTCGGGAAACCGTGAATAGAAATCAGCGTGAATACGCATGCACCCATGCAAACAAGTATATGTGTCCTTAATCCTGCATATTTATTTGTTAATTCCCGCTCAAGACCTAATGCAAAACCCATAAGCAGTGCAACTGATAAACTTATGGCAAAATCTATATTAAAATATCCCATTTTTCTCTCCCTTTTGATAGGTATATGATACACTATATGCAACAAAAATACAACTTTTATAGTAGTTTTAACAAATATGTGTAATGTATAATAAAATTATGAATACTGAATTAAAAACAATAAAAGAACAGTTGGAAGAACGTGAATTTAAGCTTCTTAGTCCTTATGCGACAAAGTGTAAGAATTCTGCCGGCAGAAAAAATGAAAGGTTTGAAAAATTTGAAATTCGTACAGAATTTCAAAGGGACAGGGATAAAATTTTGCATTCTAAGTCTTTTAGAAGGCTTAAGCATAAAACTCAGGTATTTTTATCGCCTTATAACGATCACTTCAGGACAAGATTAACTCATACTCTTGAAGTTTCTCAAATAGGAAGAACTATGGCAAGAGCACTCAATCTTAATGAGGATTTAGTAGAAGCTATAGCTCTAGGACATGATTTGGGTCACACTGCTTTCGGACACTGCGGAGAAGGAACTCTAAATGAACTTTTACCAAACGGTTTTCATCATAATTTACAGAGTGTAAGAGTTGTTGAAGTTCTTGAAGATATGAACTTGTGTCAGGAAACAATTGACGGTATTTTAACTCATACTTGGGGGTACAAACCGAAAACTCCGGAAGCACAAATAGTTCAATATGCTGATAAAATAGCATACATTAATCATGACATTGAAGATTCTGTAAGAGCAGGTATTATTTCTGAAAAAGATTTACCGTCTGATTGCATGGAATACTTTTCGGCTAACCAATCCGAACGTTTGGGAAAAATGATAACTGATGTTATTGTTACATCAAAAGATTCTCCTATTGTAGCGATGTCTGAAGAAGGTTGGTTTTTTGTCAAAAAGTTGAGATCTTGGATGTTTGAAAATGTTTACCTTGATCCTATCGCAAAGGCGGAAGAAAAGAAGGCTAAAAATATTATAAAGTCCTTGTTTGAATACTATATGGAAATGTTAAAGCCCTACTATAATAAAGAAGAAATTCCTCAAGTTGTAACTGATTATATTTCCGGGATGACTGATCAATATGCAATCAGAAGGTATATGGATTTATTTGTCCCAAAACCTTTAGCTGAGCATACAAATGATGATGCACTGCTTAAGAAGATACGGGAACAATAGATGAAATTAATTAATTATTCTGTTCATACCGGTAAAGAAAATATGCAGATCGATTCTGATATTTTGGAGAAATCTATATCAGAATGTTTAGATAAGCCTGTTTTTAGACTATACGGATGGTTACCTAAATGTATATCTGTCGGTAGAAATCAAAAAACAGATTTTGATACTGCACAAATTGATTGCGTACGACGTCTTACCGGTGGAAGAGCTTTGTTGCATGATGATGAAGTGACTTATAGTTTTGTTGCTCCGGTTGATACAATTCCAAAAGGAGAAAGTGTTATAGATTCTTATAAATATATCTCAGGAATTTTAATAAACTTTTTTAAATCTCTTGGAGTTAATTTGGATTACGGTGAAAATAAAAAAGTGTCTACTCATTTTGATTATTGTATGCTCCTTTCAACCGGTGCGGATGTTTGTTATCAAGGGAAGAAAATTATAGGCTCTGCACAATGTCGTAAAAACGGCTATATACTGCAACATGGCTCTATTCTCTTCGGGTATGATAAAGAGCTGCTTGAATTGATTTTTCATGAAGAAATAAAAGGAATAACTACTGTAAAGGAAATATTACCTGATATAGACAAAAAATTATTTGTTGAGCTTTTAGAAGATTTTATAAGGAAATTATAGCTATATTTTCAATGTGATAAGTATGTGGGAACATATCAAATGGCTGAATGTATTCAATTGTAGCTCCTTGATCTTTTAAGTACTTTAAATCTCTTGCAAGAGTTGCAGGATTGCATGATACATAAATTATTTTTCTTTTTGTAAGTTTTAATGCGTAATCCAAACTTTCTTTAGTACAGCCTTTTCTTGGAGGATCAACAACTGTTATATCAAATTTAGTGCCGCTTGTTGCAAGCTTTTGAAGAAAACTTCCTGCATCTTCACAGTATGCGCTAACGTTATTAATATTATTTTCTTTCAAAAGAGTGTTCGCAATATCTACAGATTCTTTTGTTTCTTCAACAGTAGTAACATTTGATGCTATATCACTTAAGCAGATGCCAAATGCTGAAATCCCGGCGTATGCATCAATTATTGATGAATTTGGGCAATTGGTTTTGATATAATTTTTTATGTAGTTAAAAATATTATTTGCACTTTTGGGATTAACTTGAAAAAAAGTTTTTACACCAATTTTAAATACTTTATCACAAAGAGCTTCCTCAACATAATCTTTGCCGATTATTAAATCAGTTTTTTCTCCTAATATGAGGTTTGTTTTATTAGAATTGTAATTAACACATACGCCTGAAATGTTATCTAAATTATTAAAAAGAAGTTTGGCAAAGTTCTCTACATTTGCATTTTTGCTGCATGAATTAATCACTAATACTACTAAACTTTTTTTATTTAAAGACGATGTTCTTATTACGACATGTCTTAGCAGTCCCTTATGTTCTTTTTCAATGTATCCGCTTACATTTAATTTTTGTGCATTTTCTCTTATAAAATCAATAATTTTATCACAATATTCCGGTTGTATCGGACAATATTTTATGTTTATTAAATCATGAGAAGATGGTTTATAATAGCCAGCGATTATTCTTTTTGATTCTTTCGTTTGACTTATCGGATATTGAATTTTGTGCCGATATTCTTTTATCTGTGGAGAGGGTACAACATCTCGAACCTCAATTTCACTGCCAAAAATCTTCCGCATAGTATCTTCTACAATTTCTTTTTTGTATTTTAATTGTGAATGATAGTCAATAAACTGAAGTTGACAAGCACCACATACATTTTGCATTTTGCAAAATGGCTGAACTCTATGTGGGGAAGGAGTTATAATTTCTATAATCGAGCCATAGGCATAATTTTTATTTCGCTTATCAACTTTGACTCTTACGACATCTTCAGGGCATGTGTTTGGAACAAATATAACATATCCGTTTAACTTAGCAATCCCAAATCCCAGATTAGATAATCTGTCAATTCTAATTTCTAGAATGTTTGGTATATTATCTTTTTCGACTATTTGCATGGCTTAATAACTTGAATATTTCTCGTTTCGGAAATTTCCTGTCGAGCATCCCTTATGATTTCTTTGTATTCTTCAGAAAGGCTCAGTCCGTTACAGAGTCTGTCAATAAACCCGTTATTAAGTTTAACTGCCTTTTCTAAAGCTCCGACATGTTCAAGTACATCTTTAACATCTGCAAATTCGTATCCGAAAGACTGTTTAGATTGGTAAACCATCATTTCGCCGGTTTCAGCTATTAAAGGTTCTCCGCCTAAATCAAAATGAAGCTTAAATACAGATTTCAAATCTTGTAGTTCTGCTTGCATTGTTGCAATGCTTTGTTGTATTCTAAGATACCTGTCGAATAGGTAGTCTACATTCATAAGCTGTTTGCGCTGCCAGTCTAATCGTTGCAGGTACAGCTTTTTTAATTTAGGGTAAGCAAGAGCTAAACCCATTGTGTCTGCCATTGCTCTGTGATGATTATTTAACCCTACATTAAATCTTGTTGTTAAAGCTTCAAGTCCGTGAGATTCCAAATCGGGAGCTATTTCCTTAAACATCATCTGAGTATCAATTCTAGGATTTTCGAATTTTGAACCTAAAACTCTTATTTTAGCCTCATTTAAAAAAGAATAATCAAATATTGCATTGTGCGCTACGATAGGATAATCTCCTATAAATTCTAAAATATTAGGTAAAATTTCTTCCTCTGTCGGGGCATCTTGTACCATATCTTGAGTTATACCGTGGACGGCAATGCTGGATTTTCTTATATGTTGTTTCGGGTTAATTAAGGTTTGAAACTCATCTTTAATTTTTCCGTTTTCTAACCTTACTGCTGCAAATTCAATAATTCGTTCTCTTGTATAGTCAAGACCTGTGGTTTCTGTATCTAAAACTATCTCTATTTCTTTTTTTCTTGGCATTATAATATCCCTTATTAAAATTTGAGTAAACTTACTTTACCCTCCCTCAACAGAATAATAGCATAAATATATAAGATATGGTAATATTAAAATTATTGTAAATATAAAGGGGGTATATATGGTTGCGGAAATTAATACATCAAATTTCAAATCTGAGGTAATTGATTCAGATAAATTAACTATTGTGGACTTTTTTGCTAATTGGTGTGGTCCTTGCAGAAAGCTATCGCCTATTTTAGAAGAAGTTCAAAATGAGATTGGTGATAATGTTAAATTTACTAAAATCGACACCGATGACAATATAGATGTAGCAAAAGAGTATCAAGTCAGCGGTTTGCCTACTCTATTAGTTTTTAAAAATGGTGAAGTTGTTGAACGTATGGTTGGTCTAATGCCTAAAAGTTCAATTATAACAAATATTGAACGTCATTTATAAAATAATTGCAGAAAATATTTAAGTCTATCAGCTCAACTCATATAATTTGAGTTGAGCTGATAGTTAATATTATTTCCCATCGGGAAAACTTGTATATGCACCTTTTTCTATTGGTGGCAATCCGTATTTTTCTTTTGCATCGCTGATTGCTTTTATCATATATGCCATATTTTCGGCAAGATT
>CAMZGT010000035.1 GCA_947306495.1 uncultured Acinetobacter sp. | reverse complement strand
CAAACTTACGGGCTAGGCACAGCCGTCGCCCTACCGAAAATCCGCTGTTTCAAGGCGAATATATTTTTTATTATACACATTTTCAAATTTTACCTTATGATTGTTAAGAAAATTTTACATCTAAACCTAAAATTTAGTGTATTTAAGCTCTTAAAACTCATTTTTATACCTCAATATATTGTTAATATTGAATAAGAAGTAAAATATTATATAATATTGGTATGTATAGTCAGAATAATGAAGATAAAGAACTAGAAATATTAGAAAACATACAAAAAAGTTGGCAAAAGGAATATGATAAAATTGGAGTTATTTTGACAATCGATGATGCAAAGGAAATTAGAAAAAATTTAGTTCGTAGGTTGGGTGAAACCCAACAATAACAGGACAAAGTGATATTTTTATATTAGAAATTCTCAAAATCTCTGTTCTTTCTTCCCAAACCGACTGTTATTTTACATTATTTTACAGTCCGCGTTGCTTGAAGAGAGTTTGTAGAGTATAATTTTTTAATATAGCTATAATGTAGTTCTTTTGTACCACCTGTATAATTTAAATTTTTTTAATTATGTTTTACTATGTAATTCCAAAATAGGAGTAAACTATGAATATACTATATGTTGATGCAACGGTAAGACCTGATTCAAGAACAAAAAGGATTGCGAGATACCTGCTAGATAGAATTGACGGAGAGAAAAAAATAATCAATCTTACGGATGAAAATATAAAACCCCTAAATAATGAACTTTTAGAGCTTCGCAAAAGGCTCTCAAATGAAAAGAATTTCGATCATGCTATATTTCATTATGCAAAAGATTATGCAAACGCTGATACAATTATAATTGTTGCCCCATATTGGGATTTATCTTTTCCTGCTTTATTAAAAAACTATATTGAAACAATTAATGTTAACGGAATTGTATTCCGTTACACAGAAAAGGGAGACGTTGAAGGATTGTGTAAGGCAAAAAACTTAATATATATAACAACATCCGGCGGGAAAATAATATCTGATGATTTTGGATTTGGGTATATTAAAAAATTAGCTAAAGTTTTTCACGGCATAGAAAATGTTGAGTATATAAAGGCTGAAGGCCTCGATATTGCAGGAGCAGAGATTGAAAAAATATTACAAAATACAGAAAAATATATTGATAAAATTATTGATAAGTTCGATTAACAAATACAAATAAGTCGAATACGACCCGATTTATTCACATTTTTTACATTAAGTGCTTGTTCATATATAAACTTTATTAAATTTTTTATACCACTTTCAAATTTTTATAATAATTTGTTTAATATTATACATTTAATTTCTAGATTTTCTCGCTTTAACTTTATAATATTTAACTTCGTTAATATATCGTTATAAACATTATCTTCAGCCGCATTACGATCAAAAATATATTTAACTGTCACAATTATTAAAAAAAAATGAATATTCTCACATATTCCGATTTGATAACCTATAATTATCATATATAATCATGTATAGGAGAGGTTAGTTATGGAAAATCCATTCAAGAAAAAAACAGACAACAATGCTAACATTGAAATAGAAGATGTTGAAGAATCTTCAGTAGAAGAAAACAATAAAGAAAATGCAGAAGATGAATGTGTTAATGAAAATTCTGAAGAAATAACTGAAAAAGATAATCCGCTTCAGGAAAAATACGAACAACTGAATAATCAGTACATAAGACTGGCTGCTGATTTTGATAACTTTAGAAAACGCACGGAGCAAGAACGTGAAGCTCTATTAAAATACGGTGCAGAAAACACATTAAAAAAGATGTTAGAAGTTTTAGATAACTTTGAACGAGGAATGAAAGCAATTGAAACAGTAGATGATTGTGAAAAAGTTAAAGAATGCTACAACCTCGCATACAAAAACTTCACAGATGTTCTTTCAAAAGCGGGGTTGGAAACAATCAAGGCCGAAGGTGAAACTTTTGACCCGAATTTTCATGAGGCTGTTATGCAAACACCTTCTTCCGAGCACGAAGAAAATACAGTTATAACTGAACTGCAAAAAGGATATAAAATTGGTGATAAGGTTTTAAGACCTACTTTGGTTAATGTGGCATTTAACAGGCCAACGTAAAAGACAGGAATAGCAATGAGTGATTATTATGAAATATTAGGCATTGAAAAGAACGCAACAAAAGATGAAATAAAAAGTGCATTCAGAAAAATGGCACGTAAGTGGCACCCTGACGTAAACAAGACTCCTGAAGCAGAAGCTAAGTTTAAAGAGCTTGGCAAAGCGTACGAAACATTAATGGATGACGAAAAGCGTGCCACATACGATAGATATGGCGAAGACGGGCTTCGTGATGCAGGATTTAATACGCAGGGGCCTTTTGCTGCAGGTTTCGGAGATTTGGAAGAAGTCTTTAATTCATTTTTTGGAGGCGGATTTGGGAATTTTGGCTTTGGAGGCAGCAGGCGTCAAGATCCTAATGCACCTCAAAGGGGAGATGACTTAAGACTTGATATAAATCTGGATTTTGAAGAAGCCGTCTTTGGAATTACAAAAGAAGTTAAAATAGACCATTTAGAAACATGTCATACATGCAGCGGTACAGGTGCAAAAGAAGGATCAAAACCACAGACATGCAAAACTTGCGGTGGTTCGGGAAGAATTCAGCAGACAACAAGAACTGTTTTAGGACATTTCACACAAGTTGTTACTTGCCCTCATTGTCACGGCAAAGGCTCAGTATTAACAGATCCTTGCCCTGATTGCCATGGAGAAGGCAGAAAAAATATTGAAAAGAAAGTCGAGCTTAAAATACCGGCCGGAGTTGATACAGGGTCAAAAATGCGACTTTCCCACGAAGGAGATGCAGGTATAAATGGTGGTATTGCAGGTGATTTGTACATTGTAATCCACGTTAATCCTTCACCATATTATCAAAGGGATGGAATAAATATATATACAAAACTTGAGATAACTCCTGCACAAGCAGTTTTAGGCGATACTATTAAAATAAAGACCCTTGACGGTGAGCGAGATGTCTCTATCCCTGCAGGAATTCAAAACGGAGAAAACGTCAAAGTTAGAGGAGCCGGTGTACCTAATTTGTCTAAACCTTCTATGAGAGGCGATCATATAATTGTTGTTAATGTAAAAACCCCAACTCACATTTCAAATGAAGAAAAAGCACTTTACCAAAAATTATATGAAATACAAACAGGACGTGACTTTAAGAGTTCAATAAAAGACCGTGTAAAGGGTGTTTTTAAATAAAAAAACTTGTGATAAAATATGTATAAGAGAAACTAAGTTGGAGATAGAATGCGCAAGTTTTTGTTAATATTAGGAATTATATTTCTTGGTTGTACAAGCGTTTTTGCGGCAAAAATACCGGAAGATGTTAAAAATTATGTCTACCAGCAAATTCCTAATGCAGATATAAGATTTGACGGTGTAATCATTTTCCCTTCAAATACTGTTTATTTGCCTCTCTACCCGTCTTTGTTCTCAGATATAAAAACTTTAGAAATCAAACAAACTTTTCCTGAGGTTAAATCGTTAACGCAAGAACCGGATATCGTTATATTTAACAATGACTTTGTATTACTAAAAGTTCTTTCTGACGGGCAAGGACATAAGACTGTAGCACACCTTACAAATCCGCCGCTCCAAGTCAGAACAGGTCTTTTACCTCAAGACATGCTTGTCCCAAGTGGATTGATAATTCCTGAAAACATTAAAGGCATTATAGGAAATCTTAAAATAGATACAAAAAACGAAGATATTATAAGAGTTGAGAACAAAGATTCTTTTGAAGAATTTTTAGCAAAAGATAATCCTAATACAACTCAAGCCATTATTCCTTTCCTAAAGAATAAAACAATTTTTGTAACAACCAATTATTCAAAAAACATTCAAATTCTGGAGCCCGGAAATTCGGCACCAAGTTATTCTCTTGCTCAACATTCAGTTCCTATTGACGCTTTGGCTGTAAATAACGGAAAATTTTTATTGGTTACTTCTTGTGACAGACCTTTTGTAGATGTTGTTTCTGTTGCTGATTCAAGATTTATTAAACAAATTGAACTTGGAGCTAATCCCGAACAAATGATTATGGATAGAGCTTCTGACAAAGTTTATGTTGTTTCACCTTCTGCTTCTACTGTTTTTGTAATTGATATAAAAACAATGTCGTTAGTGCAAAAAATAAAAGTTAACGGATACTGTGAGCACATGATTTTGGCTTCTGATAAGTTATTTTACGCAGATAAGTTAAATAACGAAATTTGGGCAATAGAACTTAATAACGAATACATATTAAAAGACATTGGAAAATTTCCTAATGTTTCAGCATTAGCATTTGCCGATAATAAACTGTTCATATCAAGCAGAACAAAAAGCAGAATTGCCGTTATAGATTATAATACATTAGGTTTGGTTTCAGAATTTACTACTGTAAATAAGCCTCTTGCAATGCTTGTGAATGACCATACATTATTTGTATTAGGTTCACAAAATAATGAAATACAGCTTATAAATACAGAAAATAATAAAATCACAGGAAAAGTAGATTTAGGCACAGGCGGATTTTCTACCGGACTAAAAAGAATCGATGATACAAACTATGCTACAATAAATGATTTAAAAAACAATTACTTCTCGATTTTTGATTTATCATCAGCTAAACTTGTTAAAACATATTCCTTAAATATTCCGCTAAAAGATGTTATTATAGCAAACAAAGTAAGGTTATTTAAATAAACGATGGATATTGTAATGGACGAAGTTACTGCAAGAGTTCTTGCAGAGCTTGAAAAGACTCAAAAAGAATTTTGGAATGTACCTAGAAAAACAGGTGTTTTACTGAACACCTTTATTAAGATGATGAGTGTAAAAAATGCATTAGAGATAGGAACTTCTAACGGATATTCCGGTTTATGGCTGGCAAAAGCTTTGAAGCAAACAGGCGGAAAACTCACAACAATCGAATTTTACGAAAAACGCCAAAGTATTGCTATTGAAAATTTTAAAACCTGCGGAGTAATAGATATTGTAAGACCGCTTCAAGGTTCTGCATGTGACATAATAAAAAACTTTGATGAGTCAGAAAAATTTGATTTTGTATTTATTGACGCAAATAAAAGAGAGTACGTTGAATACTTTAACCTTATTAAACCTCATTTAATACCAAAGGCTTTGATTGTAGCTGATAATATAATTTCACATGCCCAAAAAGTTCAAACTTTTATTGACGCAGTTGATGCTGATAACGAATTTCAGTATGAAATTGTAGAAGTTCCGGGTGGAATTTTGGTCGCATATAGAGAAGGGTAGTTTTTCGCTTTTTTATATAATAGGAAAGCTATACAGCAAATCTGAAATGTACGATATCGCCGTCTTGAACTACATAATCTTTTCCTTCAAGCCTTGTAACACCTTTATCTTTGCAAGCAGCATAAGAGCCATTCTCTACAAAATCTTTGTAACTTGTAACTTCTGCCCTAATGAAACCTTTTTCAAAATCAGTATGAATTACCCCCGCTGCTTGCGGAGCTTTTGTACCATTTGCACATGTCCAAGCTCGAGTTTCTTTTTCACCTGCTGTTATAAACGTGATTAAATTAAGAAGTGCGTAAACAGATTTAATCATCTTATCAATACCGCTATCGGAAATTCCCAGCTCAGCAAGATATTCCTTAGCACCATCCTCACCGAGTTCCACAAGTTCTTCTTCTATTCTTGCACATATAATAACGGTTTGAGCACCTTGTTTTTTAGCATATTCTTCGACGCGTTTTGTGTAATCATTACCATCCTTTAGGTCGAATTCTGAAACGTTTGCGCAATATATAACAGGTTTTACTGACATTAAATTTAGCGGCTTAATAACTTCTATTTCGTCTTCATTAAAATGGTCGTTAAGATTTATGAAATAACCTTCTTGAAGAAGTTCATTGAGTTTAGTAAGTGCATTGTTTTCCGATACAGCCGCTTTATCACCGCCTTTTGCTTGTTTAGAAATTCTTGCCAAACGTCTTTCTATAGATGCTATATCGGCTAACGCCAGTTCTGTGTTAATTGTTTCAATATCGCTTATAGGGTCGACTTTTCCTTCGACGTGAATAGTATTTTCATCATCAAAGCATCTGACAACTTGGATAATGGCATCAACTTCTCTAATATTGTGCAAAAATTGGTTTCCTAAGCCTTCACCTTGACTGGCACCCTTTACTAAACCAGCTATGTCAACAAATTCAATTACTGTAGGAATAATTTCTTTTGATTTGCATAAATCAGCAAGAATCTTAAGTCTTTCATCCGGAACCGTTACAACACCTACATTCGGTTCAATAGTACAAAACGGATAATTTGCGCTCTGTGCGTTTTTTGTCGCAGTAAGTGCATTAAACAAAGTTGATTTACCTACATTTGGAAGCCCTACAATTCCTGCTCTAAGCATACATTAATCCTTTCAAAAACTATTTACTATAACGATTATATCATAGAAAAATTGTTGATTTTAAAACTATATCAATTTATAATAAATTTGTCGCAAATCAGAAGAGAGATTAGGAGTTTTGTATGAAAATTTTATTTGCAGCCTCTGAAGTTGCCCCATTTTCAAAAGCAGGCGGGTTATCTGATGTAGTCGGAAGTCTTCCAAAAGCATTAGAAAAAGATGCTGAGATTGCTATATTTACACCTTTACACGGTTCAATTGATTATAATAAGTGGAACCTAAAAGAATTAGAAAATTCTGAAATGTGGATAACATTCGGATACAGTCCGCAAAAATTTAAACTCCACATGGCAAAACTTCCTGGGACTGATATAAATGTATTTTTCGTTCAAAATGACTGGTATTTTTCTTGTTTTAAAGAGGTATATCCGCGTTGGCTTGACCCAAGATATGAACACGAAAGGTATATTGCTTTTTCTCTTGCAACGTTGGAATACGCAAAACAATTAAATTTCAGAGCCGATATTATTCACTCAAATGATTGGCATACAGCTATGATACCGTTATATATAAAAGCTAATTACAAGTTTGATGAATTCTGGTCTAAAACAAAAAATGTTTTTGAAATTCACAACCTTGCTTACCAAGGAGTTTGGTTCGAGGATATTTTAGACTTTGCAAACATGCGTAAAGATATTGTATACAATGAATGGGGATGCGAACACTACGGAAGAGTTAATTGGATGAAAGGCGCAATAAATTATTCAGACAGAATTGTTGCAGTTTCACCTAACTACGCAAGAGAAATTCTAACAGCCGAATACGGTGAAGGTATGGACTATACGCTTCGTGGTAAAACTGACAGGTTGTACGGAATTGTTAACGGTATAGACTACGATGCATTCAATCCTAAAACTGATAAGACTCTGGTAAAAAATTATGATTACAAAACTATTAAAAATAAAGAAGATTGCAAGAAGCATATACTTGAGTATTTCGGGCTGAAATATAATCCTGATAGGCCTCTTATTGCTATGATTTCCCGCCTTGTTGACCAAAAGGGCGTCGATTTAATTAGACAAGTTGAAAACGATTTGAGGAACCTTAATGCAGATTTCATATTCTTAGGTACTGGTGACAAGTCGTACGAGAACTTGTTCATATGGCTTTCAAATAATACACCAAATATTCGAGCTTACGTTGGATATAGAGGTGACTTGGCAAACCAAATTTATGCAGGAAGCGATTTCTTTTTGATGCCATCAAAGTTTGAGCCTTGCGGTCTTTCTCAACTTATTGCAATGAGATTTGGCTCATTACCAATAGTTCGTGCGACAGGAGGCTTGGAAGATACTGTTACAGGGTATCCTCTTAATAATTCTAATGGTTTCAAATTCTGGGGATATGACGGCTGGGCAATGAAAGATGCTATTTGCTGCGCCATGAACGTATACAAAGACAAATATACATTCGATGCAATGAGAAAATCCGCGATGAGCGCTGATTTTAGCTGGAAAGAAAGTGCTAAAAAATATTTGGCTATGTATAGCGGACTTTTGTAACTTAAACTTGTATCAATAAATGATTACCACAAAGTACGCCGGTTTTAAGGTCCTGAGATGGGCCGATATAAATCCCCCCTAATCGCCGCCGAGAGCGCGAGCTTTTTCTGTTGTGTACTTTATAACATCGTAGAAAAGTTTTTCTGTATCCTTTTCGTTCATACAGTCTACACCAACAGCCGTACATCCGCCTTTAGTAGCAACATTTGAAATCAACTGTTCCATTGTTATATCTCTATTTAAAGCCATTTTTGCGGAACCTATTGCCGTTTGAATACTTAATAACAATGCTTTCTCATAATCCATTCCGAGTTTTTCTCCGGCACGAGCAATTTCGTTAATAACTTTATAGAAAAAAGCAGGACCTGAACCGGAAATTGCTGTAACGATATCTATTTGATTTTCATCATCAACAACTATGCATTTTCCGATTGTAGAAAGTAATGTTTTAATAAAACTAATGTCATCGTTTTTTGCTTCCTGACCGCCAACCATCCCGCTCATACCTTCGCCGACAAGAGCTGGGGTATTTGGCATAACCCTTATAACTCTGGTTTTAGGAGGTAAATTGGCTTCAAGTTTTTTTGTACTGATTCCTGCGGCAATTGATACAATAAGTTTTTCCTTATTAACAATCGGACTAATTTCTTCTAAAACCCCAAGCACTTGGTTAGGCTTTGTAGCAATAAATATAACATCTGCCCAAGAAGCTAATTCTTTGTTGTCGTTAATTATCTTTACTCTTAATGCTTGTTGTTTTTCTTCGATACCATCAAGCTCTGCTTGAGTAGCCATAATATTTTCAGGAACAGTAAACCCGGTTTTGATAAGTCCTTTTATTATAGCACCTGCCATTTTTCCTGAACCTATAAAACCGACATTAGTGTATTTTGTCATACGTATAATCTCCCATTATTTACAACTTTATATTATATAGAAATAAGCGTGCATTTTAACTTAATACCATTCGAATATATTTACGCTTGCCCTTCATATTACTTAATCAAACTTTATAATATATTTGACTAAAAATTATGTTTTGTATACTATAAAACCATTATAAGTAAAACTGGCTGAAAAGGAAATAGAAAAATGAAACGTACATTAGAAGGAACAAAATTAAAAAGACAACACGTTAGCGGATTCAGAGCAAGAATGGCAACTCCGGGCGGTCAAGAAGTGTTGAACAGACGCAGAGCAAAAGGTCGTCATCAGATTGCTGTTACAGGAAGCAAACGTGCTTAATTAAATAGGTTAAGAGAAAAAACAGAACCTTTATGGTTCTGTTTTTTATTTGAATATTTGCCTTAATTAACAGATTTACTTTTAATAACGTTATTGTTATTATATACGTATATAAAATGAATCAAAATTTTAATAAATATATATTTTTTATAGTAGGGTTTTATGTGCTTTGGTTATTGGTATTACCGGTAGTTTTATCTAAGTCGCTACCTGTGGTGTGCGAAAATTTAACACATAACACTCAATTTAATATAAATGTAAAAAATCCAAAAATTAAACTTAGCATTTTACCGATTGTTACGGTAAAAGCAGATAAGTTTAATATTGCTGACGATAGCAGCGAAAATGTTATAGATATTAATAATCCTGTTTTTAGCATAAGGTTGTTGCCACTGTTTTCAGGCAAGATGCATATCAATAAAATTTCTGCCTCAAATTTGCAAGTTACATCAAAAATAAAATCTAAGCATGAACTGGATAAAGACTTTTTCTATAACTTAAGCAAAAGCAGAGTATCTTGTGACAATCTCAAATTAGAAAAATTTAATATGGTATTTCGACAGTCAAACCAAGATTCTACAGTTTTATACTCAGGGAAAAATATTATATACAAAAAAAATCGAAGATACTTAACTTTTAATGCTAATACAGAAATCAGGGTTCAGGACAAAATATCAGAAATAAAAATTAATCTGTTTTTGCCGAGAAACAACGATGTTAGAAAAAATAAAATTGATATAAAAATTTCAAATTTGAATATAAATCCTATAGGAGATTTTTTTCGAAATTATTTGCCTAAAGATTTTGTAAATTCATACGGAATAATTGATATTGATGTAAACAAAAATAATATGAACGGCGTTTTAAACAATTGCGCAATAATCATGCAGGATGACGCTAAATCTATTTTATTTCCGGAAATTATACAACTAACATCAAAATTTGATTTAACCAGAAAAACAATAGATATAAAATCTGCAGAAATCAAATCTAAAAATACTGATACTCATTTAAGCGGAAAAATATCAAATTACCTTGATAAACCGTTACCTGAATTTGATATAAATGTGAGATTAAACAAATCAAAAATAGAAGATTTCATAAACATGATGCCGCCTATTAAGACAGAAGATATTGATGCTTATAAGCTTAAAAAATACAAATTTTATGGTGATATATTAGGAAATTTCACAATAAAAGGCGACAATTTGGAGCCATCAATAAATGGTGAAATTTTTATAAACAATGGTATTTTAACAAAACCTATCCCGAATACTAAAGGAGCAACCGTAAAACTTGATTTTCTGGGGAAATACTTAAATTTTGATGTTTTTGTTCCCGCAAGCATAAGCGAAAAAGTTTGGGTAAAAGGCGGTGTCGAACTTTATAACGTAAAATACTCAGATATGCGAGTCTGGAGCACAAACAAAGTTGATTTGGCTCTTGCGGAAGAAAAAGTGAACCCTATTCATGAAATATTAAATTTTGTAATAGGTCCTGTTCCGATAATGGATGTTCATGGAGATGGAAACATAGATATAACAATAAAAGGGAATCGCAAAGATCCGCATATTTGGGGAGCTTTAAACTTAAACAATGTGACTGCAAAATTTAATGATATTCCGGATATGGTTCTAAAAAATGCAGATGCAGTATTAACTTTTGATGATGAAAAAGCTGTTTTCAAACTTAAACGGGGAGATGTAGACGGTAAGAAATTTGATGTAAACGGGACTTGCACACTTGACGGGAAATTTGATTTTGACGTTAATTCAAATAACCAAGATTTAGCATATTTCTATAAAGCACTGGAATCTTCCGGCCCTTTAGTTGAAGATGCAAAAAAAATGATACCAAAACTTGATTTAGCGGAAGGACTAATAAACTTAAAACTCAAAGTATACGGAAATTTAAAATATATTGAAGACTTGAAATATAATGAAAATTTGTTTGTAAAGGGTCAAATAGATTTTCTTAAAAATATCTTATCTTTTAACGGTGTAAAGATAACCGAAGCCAAGGGAAAAGCCTCCTTTGATTCAACGAACGCAAGTATAGATATAAGTTCTAAAATAGGGCATTCTCCTCTAATATTAAAAGCTGTTGCAAAAGAAAATCTTGCAGATGTGTCTTTATCAATACCAAAACTAAATTTAAAGGATATAGCAAAAGAAAATTTACAAAAAAATATAGAAAATATTTTCGTTAGTGTTAATGCAAGATATAAAGGTAAAATTGATAAAGTAGAATACGATAAGGTGGATTTTTCTGCAAAAATCCTTTCTGCAGCTAAAAATAACAAGTTGCAAATCCATAATGGAGAAGTATCTTTAAAACGCGGTAAACTTACAATTAATAATTTTGCAGGTAATTTTGTTGACACAAAAAGTAGATTTATTATTAATTTAAGTACAGATGATCTGACTGCAAATCCGGTTTTTAACGGCAAAATTCAACTCGCTGATTTTGATTTATGTTTAATAAATACTTTCTATGATTTAAGCTTTATTCCCGAAAATAAAAGAAAATTATTAAAACAAATTCAATTTGACAAAGGGAAAATAAATTTAAATGCAACAATAAAAAATAACAATATCAATGCTTCAACAAATTTAGGCGGAATTGCATTCACATATACTCCTATGCAGATACCTATACGAATAGTTAACGGCAGTATATACATACATAAAAATTGTTTAGGATTAGATAAAATTAATCTTATGGCTGACGATATGCCAATTCTCTTTGATGGCAGAATTAATAATATTTTCACAAAACCTGATTTCGATTTATATATAAATTCAAAACCTAAACAAGATTTTATTGATAAATATATAAATAATAATCACGTATATCCGCTAAAAATAAAAGGTGATATCGTATATTGGACAAAGCTTAAAGGCACTAATGATGATATTGAAATCATATCTCAAGCTAATTTAGCAAAAGATTCAAATATATATTACCTTGGAGCAATAATAGGCGATATCGAAAATGCAATAGTTTTAAATCTTAATATGAATATTATTAAGAAAAACACCGTTAAAATAAAAGAATTTTCTTATGATAAACTCATTGAATCACTTAATTCTCGTAAAACACGACTTAATATGCTTAAAGCAAGCGGTGGAATTAACATATTAAAAGATGATTTAGCATTTCAAGATTTACGCATAAAAACAGGAAATCCTACTGACGCAAGAATTTTTAATATAATATTCAGAAAACCAAATATTAAACAAGGTCAGTTTACTTCCGACTTAGTTTATAACGGTAAATTATCCAACCCAAAAATTACCGGTACGTTCCACATATTTGAAACTAATATCCCGTTCCTGGACACATCATTGAAAAGCATTTCGCTGGTATTCAGAGATAAAACAATTAATATTTCTTCAGTAGGAGAGGTCTTTGGAAACGAAATAAAGTTTAAAGGAATATTTAAAAACAAACTTATAAAACCATACTACATAGAAGATGCTGAAATTCAAACCAAGTTAGTTGATTTAAATTATATTACCAATAAATTAAAATTGTCATTGACAGAAGAATCGAACAACTTTAGTCCACTTGAAAAACTGGATTTGTCAAACCTTGTGATAAAGAATATTAAATTGACAGCTAACGGCATTAAACTTAGAAATATTAATGCTGAAAACGTGTTTGCACAGGCTTCGCTTAACGAAAAACAAGTATTAAACATACAAGGTTTTAAATTTAATATTGCAAATGGCAGCATAAATGGGAATTACGTTTACAATTTTGGAAACAATAATACATCATTAATTCTCAAAGCAAAGGATATTGATGCTAATATGCTATCTTTTGCAGTTTTCGATTTGCGTAATCAAATTTACGGAGATTTAACCGGAGATATGAATCTTTCATGCAACGGTTCAGATTTTAATAAATGTATGGAAACATTGAACGGCACGTCATCATTCAACGTAACAAACGGCAGAATGCCGAAACTAGGTTCTTTAGAATATTTGCTTAAAGCAGGAAATCTTATCAAAGGTGGCTTAACCAATTTATCTATTAACAGTGTTATAGATATAATTACCCCAATGAAAACAGGAGAATTTTCTGATATATATGGAATAATTGATATAAAAGACGGTATTGCTCGCGACGTAGAAATTTCTACTAGAGGAAAAGATTTAAGTTTATTCATATCAGGCACTTATAATTTTTCAACAGCTAATGCTGAAATGGAAGTATTAGGTATGCTTTCCAAAAAGATTTCCACACTTTTTGGCCCTTTGGGCAACGTTTCTGTAAACACTTTGTTTAATATTATTCCCGGAGTTGATTTAACAAAAGATTCAAGAATTTTAGAAAATATTAACAAAATACCAGGCATCGAACTTTCAAGTAAAGCATACAGAAAATTTGTCGCAGAAATTCAGGGAAATATTAACGGCAACGATTATGTAAAAAGTTTTGAATGGATTAATTAGGATAGAATATCCTTTGGTTTAAATTTAAAGTGCAAGCTCGATATTTTGTTACAAAACTTTACAGCATTAATGCTCTTAATTTGATATTTACAGTAATTATGTGTATAATTTATTAAGTGTAGATTTTACAATATAGTAAGATATCTTTACAGATTAGACAAGGAAATATAAGATGGCACTTAATTTTCAAGATTTAATACTCAATTTATCAAGATTTTGGTCTGAATATGGCTGTATTATTCAACAGCCATATGATATAGAAAAAGGGGCTTCTACAATGAACCCTGCAACATTCTTAAGAGCATTGGGGCCTGAACCATGGCAAACTGCCATGGTAGAACCTTGCAGACGTCCTACAGATGCCAGATATGGAGAGAACCCTAACAGATTGGGGCATTATTTTCAATATCAGGTTATTCTTAAACCATCTCCCGATAATGCACAAGAACTCTATTTAAAAAGCCTTGAAGCAATGGGTATTGATCTTACCAAGCACGATGTGAGATTCGTTGAAGATAATTGGGAATCTCCGACTCTTGGGGCTGCTGGTGTAGGTTGGGAAGTATGGCTTGACGGTATGGAAATTACCCAGTTTACGTACTTCCAACAAGTCGGAGGATTAGAAGTTAAGCCCGTTGCACTTGAAATTACATATGGTTTGGAAAGAATCGCTATGTATATTCAAAACAAAGAGTCCGTATTTGACATAATGTGGAATAATTCGCTTAAATATGGTGATATCTATCTCCAAAATGAAATAGAACAATCTAAATACAACTTTGAATACTCTGATGCTGAAAGGCTATTTGGATTATTTGACGCTTATCAAAAAGAAGTGGATAACTGTGTTAATGCAGAGTTGGTATTACCTGCATATGACTACGTTCTAAAATGTTCTCACACATTTAATTTATTAGATGCAAGAGGCGTCATAAGTAAAGATGAACGTATTAATTTTATTAACAGAGTTCGTACAATGGCTTCGGCTGTTGCAAAATTGTACGTAGAACAACGTGAAAAAATGGGCTTTCCTCTTTGTAAATAGAAATTCTTAGGTACTAAAGAATCAAAGTACCCAAATAATATACATTGGGCATTAACCCGATAAAGATACTTTTTTCGGGTCAAGACCCGACTCTGATAAGAAAGGACAAGAATGGCACTAACCGAAATAATACCGAATTTATTAAGAAGAAAAAATCCGGATGACGCTCTTGCCGGAGCTGCAAAAGGCGGCTTAGAAAAAACTTTAGGCGTTTGGGATTTGATTATTCTTGGCGTGGGAGCAATTATAGGTTCAGGAATCTTTGCTGTAGTTGGAATTGCAGCTGCAGGTTCGGCTGACGGTTCAACTCCCGGGGCAGGTCCGGCTTTAATTATTTCTATGGTAGTTGCAGCAATAGCTTGCGTATTTTCAGCACTTTGTTACAGTGAATTTGCTACAATGATACCTGTTGCCGGTGGTGCTTATACTTATACGTTTGCTACATTAGGCGAGTTCGCAGCTTGGCTTGTCGGGTGGATATTGATGTTAGAGTATGCAATAGGTTTTATTGCTGTTGCTTGCGCTTGGTCTAACTATTTTATGCAATTTATTAAAGGGTTTGGGCATATTTTACCGGCTTGCATAGTCAATCCGCCAATTTGGCTCGTAACAGATTTCAGAAATGCTGTTCATGCTCTTTCCTCTCAAGGAATAGATTGGCATAATGTAATTCCGACATTTTTAGGAATTCCTGTTTGTGTGAATCTTCCTGCAATGATTATAGTAATTTTATCAACCTTAATTCTTGTAAAAGGAACCCGAGATTCTGCTAAGATGGCAACAATTATGGTCGTCGTGAAACTTGGTGTTATAGGAATGTTTGTCCTTGCCGGACTTTTTTACATAAAACCTGAAAATTGGGTACCGTTTGCTCCAAACAGCTTTGAAGGCGTTTTCATGGGAGCATTCATAATCTTTTTCGCATATATAGGCTTTGATGCCTTAGCAACAGCAGCCGAAGAATGTAAGAATCCTCAAAAAGATTTGCCAATAGGTATAATCGGTTCTTTAGCCGTTACGACGGTTGTATATGTTTTGGTTGCACTGGTTTTAACAGGTATTTTCACAACAAATAAGGGGTCCGTATCCACGTCATTTTTAAATGCTCCTATGGCATATGCAATTACGGCTGTTAGCCATGGTTGGATTGCAAGATGTATTCCGGGGTTGATTTCCGTTGGTGCTATAGCAGGTTTAACTTCAGTACTTTTGGTAATGGAAATGGCTGCCACAAGAATTCTTTACGCAATGAGTCGTGATCATTTTTTACCTGTTTCTTTCCAGAAATTACACCCAAAATTTAACACACCGCACATCTTAACTTGGACG
>CAMZGT010000034.1 GCA_947306495.1 uncultured Acinetobacter sp. | reverse complement strand
TGTTTAAAAATGGACTTTGAAAGAAGATTCTTGTCAGTAACTTTTTCCAACATTGAGCGGAAAGAATTGAAAAAAGATTTTATATTGTCTAGAGTTTCTTTTGTTAATTGTGCAGTTTGCTTTTCCTCTTGAAGCGTGTTAACTTTAGCACGCTTAAGTGCTGTTAAGGATTCAACCCATGATGAAGTATCTAATCCGGATGCTAATCCGCTGAATGATATGCTCACTGCTTATGTCCTTTTTTGTACTTGTGCAGCAATGTTCTCATTTGTCTAAATCCTTTTAGGGGTAAAATTGAATATTACTTGTCCGCAAATGGCGGCAACATTCCTTGATATATTGATTTGCTTAGACTGAGATTGTACTATCTGTTCTTATATAGAACTTCACATCGCTACTTTTATATAAGTATTATAACACATGTTTATAACTTTTCAAGTGGACTGAGTACAATTTTCTTATTGTCCTAATGGAAAATAATAATTTAATGAAAGAAGGATGTTATATAGCTTTTAAATCTTTTTATCAGTAGGAACTTTACTTTTCTTCACAATGAAGCAATTTTGAAAAAGATTTTGTTTTTAATATAGTATGATAATGAAGGTTTCAGGTGTAAATAATTTTATATTTCACGGCGTACAAAATCAGGCGGCGCCGACTTTTGTCACGAATCCGAATGCTATTCAGGCGAATGCTTCAATATTCCCTGCGACTAAAAGAGAAATTTCTGAACCTGTCTACCAAATTCCGGATTTTCAAGTGAAAATTCCAACAACATATAAAAAAGTTTCCGAAGATATACTTCCAAACGGGAATAAACTGTATTCATACAGATTGTCAAACGGGTATAAAGTAACAATTGCACCTATGGAAGGCTCACCTGCCGTTGCAAAAACATATGTTAATGTAGGTTCCATGAATGAAACTGCTGATATTAAAGGCATAAGTCATTTTTTGGAGCACATGGCTTTTAATGGTACTAATGGTGATAACGGACATATCAAAATGGAAACAGGAGATTCCTTCAAAAAAATAGATGCACTTGGCGGTTGGACAAATGCAAGTACAAATTATGCACTTACTGATTATGTAAATTCTACGCCAATGCTTAATGACAATGATATAGAAACGCAAATTAAAATTCTTGCGGCTATGACAGAAGATTTAAAACTTTCAGATGAAATGATTGAAAAAGAAAAAGGGCCTGTATCATCTGAAATTAATATGATATTAGATGATCCGCAAACTGTAGCAATGGATCAAACTGTAAGAACATTGTTTAACATAAAAAATCCGGCTGATGAACTTGTCGGAGGAAGTGTTAATCATATTCAGAATCTAACAAGAAAAGACGTTATGGACTATTATAACAAATATTATACGCCTGACAATATTAATATAGTAGTATCAGGGGATGTCGATCCAGAGAAAATTATTCAAATTATATCCAAGAATTTTGTATCAAATAAAACTTCTAAAGGTAAGAAATATGATGAAAAACTGCATCCAATCCAAAACACGGTAAGAAAAGATTTCTATTCAAATAAGGCTAAGTCCGCAGAAATAGTATTAGGTTTTGCAGGTCCAAAAACAAATGATATAAAAGAAAGAATTTTGTTTAATATTGCTCAACAATATTTGACATCAAATTCAGTTAATTTATCAAAAAAATTAAAAGACCTGAATGCGTCATATGGAATTGATATTGAAAAGATTTCTACCAATCCGAGTTCGAACAGATTAGTAATGCTTGGTATAACCTGTTCTGATTTTAACACCGAAAAAGTATTAAACTCTGTTTATGAATCAATATATAATGCAAAGCCGATTACAGAGGAAGATCTAAAAAGTATAAAACAATCAATATTAGATTCAAGAGAAGATTGTTTTGAGCATTCGTCATATATAAATAATTCTGTAGGAAATGCAATTATTGACGGTAATCTTGATTTTGTAACAAAATATAATGATATATTGAAAACAATTACTCCAGATGAAGTAAATGCGGCTATAAAAAGAATCTTTGACTTAAATAAAACCGCAATAACTGTAATTCATCCGCAAGATAAAAAAGAAGTAAGTTTTAAGGGTACAAGCAACAGAAAGCCAATCAAAGAAGATAAAATATCTGAAATAACTTTAGGCAATAATATTAATCTTGGTTTATATAGAACTAAATCAAATAATTTTACCGCTAGTGTAGATTTTCGAACAGATGTTCCGTACAATAAAAAAGCGGGTGTTCGTCAAGTTCTGGATGAAATTTATACTATGGGTACAAATAATATGACAGAAGACGAATTTAAGGATTACGTACAAAAAAATAACATATCTGTTAATGCATACTCAGGAACTTTCGGAATAGGTGTTGATATAGATGCTAATACAACAAATTATGAAAAAGGTTTGGAACTGGCGAATAATTTGCTTTATAACCCTCGTATAACACAAGATACACTTGAAAAAGCGAAAAACAGAATTAAAGACAGATTAGAAAGAACCGATGAAACCGCTGCATCGCTATATAATGATTATTATGCTCAATTTAATCCTTATCTAAATTCAAAAAGTGAGATTCTGCAAGCTTTGGATTCAATTAAAGTTGATGATGTAAAAGAATTTCATGAATATGTAATAAATAATTGCAGAGGAATTGTGTCTGCAAATTTACCAGAAAAAATAGAAAGTAATGTAAAAGGTAAGGTTTTAAATTTTGCAGAAAGATTACATAGTGTAAAACCGAATAATCGTCAGGTTTTGGACTTGTACACAGAGCAGGAAAAACCTGTAGTGTTACAAAAGGCCAATAATAATTCTCAAGCTGATATTCACCAAACTTACAGATTTGAATGCGGTGATACGTTAAAAGAGACTGCAACAGGGTATTTGATGAATTCAATATTATCTAATTCAAGTATAGGACTTTTTAATACTTTAAGAGAAAAGGAAAATCTGGCATATTCGGTTCGTTCTTGTATTACCAGAGATCATAATAGCGGTGAAATAACATTAAAAATACAAACAACTACTGACAACAAAGATATTAGTGAGCAAAACTTCGAAAATGTTCAACGTTCCATAAACGGTTTCCACCGTCAAATAGAAGAATTAATTTCCGGTAAATTTACCGAACAAGATCTTGAAAACGCAAAACGAGCTTATAAGGCGATGCTCTTAGATAATGAAGGAATTTATTCTAAGGTATCTTCTGTTTCCTGCGGTTTAGATTCTAAGTTTGGAATTACTTATGAAAATAAGTTGTATAACGAAATTGATAATATAACAAAAGAAGATATTATTAATTTTGCGAAGAAAGCCTTTAGCGGTAAACCTGTTTATTCAGTAACTGCAACTCAGGATACTCTTGATGCAAATAAAGAATTTTTTGAGGGTTTAACTGTATAGATTCTCTCTAAAAATTTTTATATTTACGGATTGTTCTTTGTACTTTTCAGAAACCAGCTCTTTAAGATTTACATTAAGTAAATCTATTGTGTCCATTATGTTATTTTTATTCATGCAAATCATATCATTTGCCATTTCAACATTAGACATAGCCAGTCGAGTTGTATCTCTAAAGCCGGAAGAAGCAAGTTCTTGAGCTAATTTATTGTTTATAATATTTTTGCAAAGAGCTTGTGCTATCAACATAGGTCCGTGAGAAATCAGTGCAACAGCTTTGTCGTGTTCCTCCGGAGTAGTTATCAAAGGCTTTGCGCCAAGTTCTGATATGATACATTCCAAGGATTTTAAATCGGCACTATTGGGATTTCCAATAGGTGTAATTGCCCACGTAGCACCTTCAAACATGTCAGGAAATGCGTATTCCCAACCGCTATGTTCGGTTCCTGCCATGGGATGTGACGGAATAAACTTGAAATTGTATTTTTTCTTTGAAACAAATTCTTTTAAGCTACAAACGTCTGTGACAATAACATTTTGATCAAGAATTTCGTTCAGTCTGTCTAAAACTTCGAGGGTAACATTCATTGGTGTGCATACAAAAATCAGATTGCAATCTTTTAGATTATTATAATCTTTGCTGACATTAAATTCATTTACGCTTCTCGATATGCCTACTATTTCGTGTTTTTTTGATTCAAAAATATTCTTAAAAATTGAACCGCCAATCAAGCCAAGTCCTACAACCCCGATTTTCATTTTTACCCCTTAAAATAAATCTTTATGTTTAAAAGTTTTTATACCTTCAACATAATCCTTTACGATGTTACCGTTTCCTTGAATATTATATTTATATATAGTTAATCCTTCTAAACCAACAGGTCCTCTGGCATGTGTTTTGTTGGTTGAAATTCCGACTTCAGCTCCGAATCCGTACCTGAATCCGTCTGCAAATCTTGTAGATACATTATGGTATACTCCTGCAGAATCAACAGAATCCATAAAAATTTGAGCATTAATGGTATCTTCTGTAATTATAGCTTCTGTGTGACCTGAAGAAAAGTTGTTAATATGCTCTATTGCTTCTTCCAATGAATTAACAAATTTACACGCAAGTATTTTGTCAGAATACTCTTTGTGCCAGCTTTCAGGTGTGAATCTAACTTCTACTCCTGAATTTTGTATATGTTTTATCAATTTATCTTTATATTTAAATTCATTATGTATAATAAGCGTTTCTACAGAATTGCAAGCACTAGGGTATTGAGTTTTTGAATCAATAATGATTTTTTCGGCTTTTTCGTAATCAGCAAATTTATCGACAAAAATGTGACATATTCCATCGGCATGACCAAGTACTGGAATCTTGGTATTTTCTTTTATAAACTTAACTAAATTATTTCCGCCTCTTGGTATTATTAAATCAATATACTTGTCTTGTTTTAGCATTTCATTTACATCATCTCTGGAAAACACTTGGTTAAGCATATTTTTTGGAAAACTTTCCGTTAAATCGAGGGCTTCTTGAATTACAGACATAATCATCCTGTTTGTATTGATAGATTCTTTTCCGCCTTTTAAAATCACTGCATTTGAGGATTTAATAGCAAGAGCGCAAATCTGAGTGATTACGTCTGGTCTGGCTTCAAAAATTATACCAAGAACTCCTATAGGACAAGAAACCTTTGTCAAAATCAGTCCTTCATCAAGCTCTCTTTTGAGTAAGACTTTTCCGATAGGATCATCCAACTGGGCAATGTCTTTTACTCCTTGAATCATATCTCTCATTTTGTTTTCATCAAGTTTTAATCTGTTAAATAATGCTTGAGAAATTTCTCCTGACGATAATAATTTTTGAGCTGCGTTTAAATCTTTTTGGTTAGCATCAAATATTCTATTTTTGTTAGCTTCCAGTTTTTGGACAATATTTAAAAGAGCGAAATTTTTAGTTTTTGTGGTCAAGGTTGTGGCTTTTTTCGCTGCAGTTTTTGCTTTTTGGGCAATTTCAACAAAACTATCTTTTGCCATTTTTATATTCCTCACATTTAACTCTGTACTGCAATCTTCTTAGGTTAATCATATGTGAGCATCTTTTTTTTAAAAGTTGTTGTTGTAATGATTCAGCTGGGGTTTCATCAATAATATCGGATTGTTTGAAAACAAATCCTGATAAGTCCATAAACGGAACAGCATTTCTGTAGTCCATATAAGGATTTCGTCCAAAATTCTCTCTCATTATATCTCCTTAACGTGATAGTTTATGTAATAATTTTATATAAAAATATTTGGGCAAACAATAAAATCTTAATGAAAATTTACCTAAATGTTTTTTGTTGAATATTTTTTATGTTCTTGTTATATTAGGATTGCGGACATTGTTATTGTTGTTTGCACTCTTTATAAGTAAAGAGTTTTTAAAAAGTCACTTTAGAAATAGAGTGCCAGAAATAGTAGAAAAGAAAGAGAAATTATTTTGCTTGCTTTTTCTACAGAAAAGTAAGCGCTTGTAGCCCAGCTGGATAGAGCGTTTGGCTACGAACCAAAAGGTCGGGGGTTCGAGTCCCTCCAAGCGCGAATTTTAAAAAGAGCCCAAAGCTCTTTTTTTATTACCTTTTTTCAGGACATTTGGTCGGAAGGGGTAAATATATTTAATCGGTAAAGTTGCTGATTTTAGTAAATATTAGCGATTTTGTGAGGTCGGAATTTGATAGAGTCAAAAAGTCCGAAATGTCCGATTTTGGTAACAAAAATGTCCGCTCATTTGCACATTTTGTCCATGTATTTGCACTCTATAGTAGGATTGACTTTAGTCAACCTCACATATTTTTAAGTTTTTGACGGGTTAAAACCCGTCCTATTTACTTTTAAAAATTTTGATGTAAAAAATTTGCACAATTTAGCATCTCAAGAGGTTATATAATTCTTCTGCTAAATCTCCTGCTCTAAAGGCTTCCTCTTCTATCTTTTGTCCTTTATATTCGGCATATGGAACTTTGCTATAATGTTTATAATTTCTTGTGTTATCTATTAGAGCAAGTCCCCTACTATATAGAGGTGATGATTGTTGTATACTTTCTGTATTTTTAAGAAAAGGCAGTATTAATTCTTTAAGTTCCAGTTCCATCTGTTCCATTGCAAGTTGCTTATTTCCACAATTTTGCCTTAAAATTCTTTGTGCCATTGGCGAAATATCTATGTTCCTAAAGTTATTTTCTACTTCTGCTCTTATATATTCAGCAAAATCGGTACCACATTCTATTTTGTGTTGCAGTGCATGTTTTAATTCGTGTACAAAACACTTAAATACATGTGATTTATTAACATTATCTCTAAATATAGCACTATGATCTATTTCTAAACCTTTAATTATTCCAAAAGAAGCAAATGCTCCATCACAATCAGCACTTTGTGCAGGAATATCGCTAATACCAAAACGATAATCTTTTAGTAGTTGTCTATACATCTTTGTCATAAATGAAGTAATTTCGGTTTGTGCAAAAGCATCTTTATATGCCCTTGCAGCTTCGTTTGCTTCTTCTAATGTATATGGTCTTTCAAAAATTTGTCCCATTGTCATATGTATACGTTCCAGATTCGCAACAGCAGGGTGCGAAAGTTTTTCAACGCTACCTAAAAATTCAGCTCTTTTTCTATTTATTATACCTAGCAGCGATGATGCTTCTTCAGGTGAAAATCTTATGCCGACAAGCAGTTGGTTCATTTCTTGTAAACTTGTTGCGGCTGAAATACGTTCTCTTAATTGTGGTACAGATTGGGCTACACCTCTAATTTCATTCATTCGGCTATTGAGTAAATTAATCAACTGAGTATTATCACCATTTCCCAAATGTAAGCTTTCACCTAGGCGAATAAGCTCAGCCTCTGTTCCCGCAGACATTATCCTGCTGCGTAGTTGTGGACTTAATCGTATGATAGAACTGATTCTTGATAACACCATATCTTAATTCCCATATATTTATATAAAGTATTTTTTTTTTTTCAAAAATTGCCTTTTTATTACAAAAGTTTTACAAAAAATTGTCCAAAAATTAGACAACTAATTAGCCAGTTGGCTAGTTGATATTGTTGCAGACAAGAGTTAATCTGATTGTGTAATAGATAATATTTGGAGGATTAATAAAGTAGCTAGATAAATAGTTTCTAAAATATAAATATAATACGGAATATAAGTCCGTGGGTTCGAATCCACCCTTGCGGGTAAAATTATCATAATGACTGTTAAAAGTAATCAAACCGACTGTTATTTTACATTTATTTGTCTTTTTGTATTTTTTTGTCCGTTTTGCTTGGAAGTTATTTCGTCATTCTGAGGCACATAGTGCCGAAAAATCCAATCTTTTGCCGATTTTTAAAGGTCGGAAATGAGTTGACTCAAACTGTTCCAAAAGTGACTTTTCTTGAATTATTGGCAGTTCACACGTTTGTATTCGCTTAATTTTGCTTTGCAAAATTGCCGCTCATTACAACTGTTTCACGGGAACGAGTTTCGCTAACGCTAACTCTTGCCAAAATCCGCTTCTTTGCACTTTTTACTTATTTTTTGCACGATTCTTGCACATTTTTGCACATAATTGCGCTCAAAAATTATTGTTGGGTTTCACCCGATCTACAGACTAAATCTTGCAAAAGGACGAAAATAGGTTATTTGAATAATCATTTACATCAGAAAAATTTGTACTATACTGCTGTTTTTTACAAGGAATCGTAAAACAATTTTATGGAATTAACTTATATATACGTTCAGAAGCTTTTTTTAAAGCTTCATTACCTGCCCTAAGCGCTTGTTGTATATTTATCTTAAACATATTGTGCTCACGATTCACTATTGTTGAATTTTGTATATTTTCAGTCATGTCAGTTAACATTTTAACAATATTTTCAAATAATGGTTGAACATTTTTCTCTTCTGTTTCAACTATAAAACCTGGTTTGATAGAAATTTGTTTGCCATTTCTATCAATAAGACCATTTGCAGTAACAAATCCCTCAATATTATTACGTTTATAATGAATCTTCCAGTTTCCATAGTTACCAATAATACTCTTACTATCTGAACTATATGTAACATTATTTACAACTTTTTTTAAAACATCATAAGAATCCAATAATTTCATTCCTAATTTATTAGTGGGACACATCTCTATACGCATACTCTACCTCTGCTTATAATTTTATAGAATAAATTTTCAATTGCAAATTTTGCACCGGATAATTTGTAATCTCGTTGTTATTTCTTATAAAACCGACTATTGTTTTACAGCAATAGTTATAAAGACCATAGAATTTGGTATTAAATAGCGTCTATAATTTATAATCTTATTATACAATAAGTTTTTGTCGGGTTGAATTTCGAACCATAAGCTATGACGAACTTATGGAAGGATATGGATATATATCACACAAATAATACTTTAAAACGTAAAATCAAAAGTTTTTTCATTTCAACATCTAAGGCATCTGCTAAAATATGCATTTTACGAATTGTTACATTTGCTTCACCACATTCAAATTTTGCTCACAAAAGTTTAATATAAAAAGGACCTGAATGCAAACTGAATTCAGGTCCTTTTTATTAAGCTATTTAGCCATATGTTGCTGCAATCTATCGCAAGCATCACAAGGTTTTGGTTGTACAATTTGTTTTTGGCAAGGGTCGCAAGGTGCAGCGGCTCCGGTTGGACATGGACATTCATTGTATGTGTTTTTACAACCGCAATCAGGTTTTGGAGTTTCGCATTTGCTGCAACCGCGCCCGAACCAATTTAACGGATTCCAAGACCAAGCTGCATTTGCGCACTGATTGCTTGTAACTGCAATTAGTCCTAAAAGGGCTAAAACCGATAATGTTTTTTTCATTTCTTACTCCTTATGTTATTAATAACGAACGTGTATTATTGAATACACTTTTATTGTATGAAATGGAAAAATTTTCGGTATTCCCTAATCGGGGAAATTTAAAAACTGTACCGTGTTAGTTCTTAGATTTGTCAATTAGCTTGTCTTTATTGCACCAAGCAAATGATGAGCGTATTTCGGAACCAATTTTTTCTATCAAATGATTTTTTGATTTTTCACGAAGTTCACTAAAATATTTTGCTCCACTTGACATGTCGTTCATAAATTCTCTTGCGTAACTTCCGTCTTGAATTTCTGACAAAATTTCTTTCATTTTGGCTTTAACAGATGAGTCTATTATTTTGCTTCCCCTTGTATAATCCCCATATTCGGCATTATTTGATACAGAGTAGTGCATGTCCTCAATTCCGCCTTGGTAAATTAAATCTACTATCAATTTTAGTTCATGGCAAACTTCAAAATATGCCATATATGGGGAGTATCCTGCCTCTACAAGTGTTTCAAAAGCGTTTTTTATAAGAAAATCACACCCCCCACAAAGCACAGCTTGTTCGCCGAATAAATCTGTTTCAGTTTCTTCGCGGAAAGAAGTTTCTATAATTCCAGTTCTGCCGGAACCGATTGCTGCGGCATATGATAAAGCAATATCTTTTCCTTCTCCGCTTATATCGTTATGAATGGCAATAAGAGATGGCACACCTTTTCCTGCCAAATATTCGCTTCTGACAGTGTGTCCTGGAGCTTTCGGAGCAACCATAATTACGCCTATACTTTCTTTTGGTTTAATAAATTCGTAGTGTATATTAAAACCGTGTGAAAACATTAAATACCGACCGTCGTGTAAATACGGCTCTATTTCTTCTTTGTAGACTTTTGCCTGAACTTCATCAGGAATAAGTATTTGAATAATATCAGCATATTTTACGGCTTCAGGTATTGTCATTACCTTTAGACCGTAATCTTTTGCTTTTTGCCAAGATGCTCCGCCTTCGCGTAGTCCTAATATAACATTACATCCGGAATCTCTTAAATTCAAACTTTGTCCGTACCCTTGTGAGCCAAACCCGATAATTGCAATTTTTTTTGTTTTAATAAGATTAGAATTAATATCTTTATCCATATAAATTTTTAAATTACTCATTATAAAGTCCTCCGAAGCTATTATAATAAAAAAAAGAATAGATTAACATAGATTTAATCTATTCTCTATATAAATATAAGCTCTCTTATTTATAAATTTGTATCATCAATTAAAGAAGTCTGTTCACCTGCACTCATTTCTTCAACAGTGCACCCTCCTGAAGGTGTTTCATCTTCATTATCGTCATCACAATTTACAATTTTGTTTACAGAAACAACAGTATCATTATCTATTAGGTTTTGTGCACGAACACCTGTAGCAGGTCTGCCCTGACAAGAAATATCACCGGCTTTAATACGCGTTACAATACCATTTGCTGTAACAAGCATTATTTCGTCTTTTTCTTCAACTATTGTTAAAGCAACAAGTCTTGAGGTATTGGATTTAAACTTGGTTGCAATTAATCCGATTCCGCCTCTGTTTTGAGAACGGAACTCAGAAAGTTTAGTACGTTTGCCAAATCCATCTGATGTTACAACCAGTAAATCTGCATCATAATTTCTTGGTACGATGTCACAACCGATTATAGTATCAGCAGCACGCAATTTCATAGAGTTTACGCCGCGCGCACTTCTTCCCAGCGGTCTTAAATCTTCAATCGGGAATCTTATTGCCATACCGCAGGATGTTCCAATTATAATTTCATCGTTAGGGTTTGCGAGTTTTACCCAATTCAGTCTGTCATTTTCTTCAAGAGAAATTGCGATAATACCGCTTCTTCTGATTGAAGCAAAATTATCAAGTTCAATTCTCTTTATGTAACCTTTTTGAGTTAACATGATTAAGTTTAGATCATGCGAGAAGTTACTTACAGGAACTACAGCCGTTATTTGTTCACCTTGTTCAATAGGAAGAACATTGACAATCGGAAGTCCCTTGGATTGTCTGCCGCCTTCTGGGAAGTCGTATACATTTAAGCTGTATACAATACCTTTAGAAGAGAAGAACAGAACTTTATCATGCATCATCGCCGTAAAGAAGTGCTGAATATCGTCGTCTTCTTTTGTTTTGATACCTGCTTTGCCTCTTGTTGCGCGATTTTGTCGTTCAAATGTATCTAATGATATTCTCTTCAAATAACCTTGGTGTGTTATAAATACTGCCATAGGAGTGTTTGGAGTTAAATCTTCTATTGTAACTTCACCTTGTTCCGGTACGATTTGAGTTCTCCTTTCATCTCCGTATTTTTCTCTATCTTCAAGCAGTTCACCTTTTATGATATCAAGAACTTTTTGTCGATCAGCAAGAATTTCTTCATACTCTGCAATCTTTTTAAGAAGTTCATCGTATTCGTTTTTAATTTTGTCTTGCTCCAATCCTGTTAAACGTCTTAATTGCATTTCCAATATTGCATTTGCTTGATCAACATCAAGACCAAACCTGCTCATTAAGCCAACTCTTGCATCATCAGTTGTTTTTGATTTTTTAATTAGTTCTATGACTTCGTCTAATGAACCCAATGCAATCAATAAACCTGCTAAAATATGAGCACGAATTTTTGCTTTCTTTAAATAATATATTGTTCTTCTTGTAACGATTTCAACTCTGTGTTCCACAAATTCATTAAGAACTTCGTACAAATTAAGTAATCTTGGTTGTTTACCGCATAAAGTTACCATATTGTAACCGAATGTTGTAGAAAGTTGGGTAAATTTGAATAAGTTATTTTTAACAACTTCTGGCTTGGCATCACGCTTAAGCTCAATAACTATTCTCATGCCTTCTCTGTCGGATTCATCTCTTAAATCTGAAATGCCGTTAATTTTTTGTTCTTTAACCAGGTCTGCAATTTTTTGAATAAGCATTGCTTTATTAACTTGGTACGGAATTTCTGTAACGATAATAGCAGTTCTTGATTGCCTTCCGTTGCCACCGGGGATTTCCTCTATGGTAGCAACTGCTGACATTTTTATAGAACCTCTGCCTGTTTCATAAGCTTGTTTGATATCATTAAGACCAACAATAGTTGCAGCAGTAGGAAAATCAGGTCCTTTAATATATTCCATAAGTTCAGCAACAGTAATTTGCGGATTATCAATAAGAGCTATTGTTCCGTCTACAACCTCTCTCAAATTGTGAGGAGGTACGTTGGTAGCCATACCTACAGCAATACCGGAAGAACCGTTTAAAAGCAGCATTGGAAGTCTTACAGGAAGAACAGAGGGTTCTTCTAACGAACCGTCAAAATTGGGTTCAAAATCGACTGTTTCACAGTCAATATCAGCCAACATAGATGTTGTAATTTTGTGCATACGGGCTTCTGTATAACGCATAGCAGCAGCTCCGTCCCCATCTACTGAGCCGAAGTTTCCATGTCCGTCTACAACCAAATATCTTGTATTAAAATCTTGAGCCAATCTGACTAAAGCTTCATATACGGAACTGTCACCGTGCGGGTGGTACTTACCAAGTACTTCACCAACGATACGGGCACATTTTTTAAACGGTTTGTCAGGAGTCATGCCGAGTTCGTTCATTGCGTATAAAATGCGCCTGTGAACTGGTTTTAAACCATCTCTTACATCAGGCAATGCACGGCCTACAATTACGGACATAGCGTAATCGATGTAGCACTTTTTCATTTCGTCCCTTATGTTAACAGGAACTATTTTACCGTCTGAAAATATATTTTGTTGACTCAAAATCTTTCTCCTCTATCCCTTTTTGACTTTTGGGTGGTTAAATTAATCAATACTCCCCATTTATCAATATTGTAGCATAAAAATAAATTTTCTGTAAAGCAACTTTATAAACAAAAACACATGCCGATATTACAAAAGTATATATTCTATAAATCCCTTATCTATAATGTTTTAAGTCTTGTAACAATTTTCAAAAATATTAAACAAAAAGAGCAATTTTTTAAAACAAAATTACTTTATATAAATGTAAAGCAATTAGGAAAAAGGCGGTAAAGATAAGTAAGTAAAAAATAAAATTTGGAAGCATAACTCTAAATTTTAAAAACAAAATTTCTTTTTATACTCTCTCTTAATATCCTCGTGTTTATTTAATGTTTGCCACACAAAAAGTGACAAACTTTTTTTTGTTCATTCTGAAAAAAGGATTTCTTTGTATGCACTTAAACATTTTGTTGCTGTTGATTTTGGAATACAAAATATATTTAATGAATCGGCAATATGCCTTATGTTATATGAAGCTGAAATCATTATAACTTTTGTATTGAAATATTTCGGAAGCATTTTTATCTTTTCAACAAGCCATTCTCCTGCGTATTTTGGTGCATAATCATCTTCCATTTGTAAATCTGTAATTATAATATCATATGGCGAATCATTGTTCTCCAGTAATTTTGTGTAAGCATCTGTTGCACTTTCAGATTTGTCAATTTGAGTATCACTGCCTAGAAGTTCGTATATTACTTTTGAATTAAATTCACGCCAACCGTTAATATCATCTACAACAAGTACTTTTTTCATTTTCTCAGTCCGTTAGCTCCTTCCAAATATACAAATTCAGGTACAAAACTTTCCCCGCAATTTACTACAATTAGTACTCGCAGACATTTTTTAAGGCTATTAGGAACATCCAGCTCGTTAAAGCACATCATCGGAACGTCGGTCCATTTCAAGTTTATTCTTGCATATTTAGCAGGAAAATCTGCATTTAAGTCTCGCGTTAAAGAGAATATCGCGTGTGAGATTGATTCTATCTCAATGTTGTTCCTTGCAACCATTTCTTTCAGCAGTCTTATAGTTGCACTGCCTATAGCTTCCGAAGAGTTTTCATCAACTGTTATTGCGCCCCTAATTCCTTTTGTAATCATTTTATAAATCTCCTTCTTTTAAGTAAAAAAGTGCCGCAAGAGTTTGTGCTGTCAGAGCATATCCCTTATTTTCTTTTTCTTTTAGCCAACTATATATGTTGTCAATCTTTACCAGTTCTCTTGATACAATGACTCCGTTGTCATCAATAGGCTCTGAAATTATATTATATCTATCTATATAGGCTAAAGCAATTGTCACGGTTTCAGAAATGCATCCGGGTGAACTTGCAACTTTTCTGGTTTTAATTTCAATTCTATCTGCTTTTAAACCTGCTTCTTCGAGAAGCTCTGCTTGAATGGCATCTTCTACGCTTTCACCTTGTCTTTCATCTCCGACTAAACCTGCTGGAACGGCGATAGTGTATTTTGCAATATTTTCTGCTAGCAGAGGAGGTCTTTGCTCTATTAAAAACAGAACCTTGTCTTTTTCAATTACCGGCAGAATCACTACAACATCTTTCGCGTTCGGCCTGTGTGCGTATACCCAACAACAATCATTATTTAATTTTGCACTTTTTAATTGCAGATATTTTGTGTCATGTAAAATCATTTTACTCTCCATAGTAAAGGCTTTGTTCGGAAGATGCCGGTATTTTAATGCAAAATTCAGTATATTTATTTTCAATGCTTTCGACTGTCAAGTCTCCGCCATGTGCTTTTGTCATTTGAAAAGCAAAATACAAACCTAATCCGGTTCCTATTTTTCTGAATTTTTTTGCTGTCGTGTAGTATTTGTTGAATATTTTATTTATATCATTGGCCGGAATTCCTTTTCCGTAATCTTTTACTTTTATAACTATATATTTAGGAATTTCGCCTATTGAAATTTCTATTGGAGAGCCGGCAGAACCATAAGATATTGCGTTTTGAATTAAATTTTTAATAACTCTTTTAAGTTGTATTTTGTCGGCAATTACTCTTATATCTCTTTCCGGACTGAAATTAAAAGAGTTATTAGATTTTTCCGCTATAGGTATCATTTCGGATATAATTTCTTCAAGAAACCCTTTTAGCATAATATTTTCTTTATATAATTGTATATTGCTCCCTTTGAATTTATATGTATCAAGTACAATTTGTACTAAATCAAGAAGTTCCTTGTTAGAAACTTGCATATTTTTTAAAGCGATTTCTTGTTTTTCAGAGATTTTTCCGAAACTTTCATTAAGGAAAAGTTCGAGCATATTTGTTTCTGCAATAATCGGAACTTTAAGGTCATGAGTTAAGGTTGCAACAAAATCTTCTTTTAGATTTTCAAGTTCAAGTTGATCTGTAATGTTTTTTATTATTATTACAAATCGTTTTTTCTTATCATCAAGCTTCAATTCTATACTGCTAGCAATAAAGTTTGATGTTTTATCGTTATCAATAGTAATTTCTGTTTCATACAATGAATTATAATTTGTATTTAAAGGAAGCTGCACATAATCCGATAAAAACTCTCCCATCAATTTTTTGCCGTCAATATTAAACCATTCACTAATTTTCTGAGTTGCCCTTAGGATTTTATAATTGTCGTCGACCACAATAAGTCCGTCTGAAAGTGAGTTCAAAACAGCCTCAAGTAATTTGTTTTGCCTGTGCAGTTCGTTTTGATATTCATCAATCATTTTTTCTCTGTCTGAAAGCGTTTCAATCATCCTGTTTACGCTTTGAGCAAGTGGCTCCGAGTTCGGGAGTTCAAAGTCTTCGACTTTTTTGCTTAAATCGCCATATCTTACGGAATTTATTGTTTTAGTGACTATTCCAAGATAATCATTAATTTTTGACCATTGTTTTCCGGTGCTTCTTGCAACAATGAAAATCATAATTAGTATTATTAAAACAAATAAGTTCAATATGTGGATAAAAATAATCCAGTTACTGTTAGCAAATATGTTGTTCAAATTTTCTGTAATCAATTCTGTGTACAAAAATATGCTCCATTTATTTCCATAATATATTAAGTTAGAATGCTAAACTTGTAGTTATAAATTTTTATGATATAATTATACCAAAAATAAGGTAATTTTGATGAAAAAGATTTTGGGGATATTTTTGAGCTTTATATACATGCTTTTAGGTGAAGCATCATTTGCAATAGAAAAATTTGATATATTGCCGGATTTGCCGGAACCGTTGGCTGCAGTGCAAGCGTCTTCCGTAACTACAAATGCAGCGCCGCAAGTTCCGCAAACAATAGGGCATGAACCGAATCTGTTATCAGTTTTCTTTTCGTTAGTATTTGTAATTTTATTGATATATGCGACTGTATATACTACTGTGGCGGTAGTGACTT
>CAMZGT010000033.1 GCA_947306495.1 uncultured Acinetobacter sp. | reverse complement strand
TACTACAGAAATTTTTAAATTCAGACAATATTCAATCATTCGGATAATAGTAAGAGGTTCTCTATGAAGAATTTTTTCGCAGCTTAGAGTCAAAAATTCAAATAGGTATTGCGGAACACTATAACCACAGCTGTTTTCTATAAACGCATATTTTATGACTTCTCCTAAACCGGATTTAAATTGTCTTTCATCAAGTGTATTAAAGAAATTTATGTTAATGAAAACTTTTTTGGGTTGATAAAAGGTACCAAGAATATTTTTTGCATCAACAAGATCAATAGCAGTTTTTCCGCCGACTGAAGAATCGACCGCAGCGAGTATTGTTGTCGGGATTTGGATAAAGTCAATACCACGCATGTACGTTGATGCTGCAAAACCTGCTATATCACCAACAACACCACCACCAACCGCAATTATAACATCGCTTCTTGTTAAACCTCGTTTAAAAGCAAATTCAATAATTTTCAGGTAGTTTTTAAAATTCTTTTCTTTTTCTCCGTCAGGAAGAATGAGAAGTTCCTCCTTAGAAAACGGTAAATCTTTTGAATAAAGTTTGTATACTTTTTTTGATATAACAACAACTCTTTTTTGTTTATCTGTATAGCTTAATATTTCCTGATAGAGTTTCTCTAAATTATAATCAGTGATTTCTATATCGTATTCATGAGTTTTGTCAATTTTTACGTTAAGAATTTGTTTCATTTAATATAAACCTTACAATTTCTTTTTTATCCAGTGCATTGGTATCAATCGTATAGTGTGCTTTTTTATAATTTTCTTCCCTCTTGTTCAAAAGGTTTTCTAATGCTTTTTTAGGATTTTCGTTTTGTAATAACGGGCGGGAATTGTCCTTGCTTATTCTATAAAATAGTATATCAAGGTCGGATTTTAAATAAAATACCTTGCCAAAATTTAGTAGAGTTGCCCTGTTAGAAGGGTTTTCAAAAGCTCCGCCTCCTATAGATATAATTCTATTTTTACCTTGGCAAACAAGTTTAATGGTTTTGTACTCAAGATTTCTAAAATAATCTTCAGAGTATTTTTTAAATATGTCTGAGATACTCATACCCTGAGTGTTTTCAATGACCCTATCGGTATCAATAAGAATATAATTTGGAAGCTTTTCGGCAAGCATATTTCCAATAGTGGTTTTTCCGCTTGCAGGCATGCCAACTAAAATAATGTTAGTCATTAAAATGCCTCTTCATTTCTTCTAAACTGTCACCGCCGATTTTTTCAAGCAAAGCATCTGTCAAAATTATAGCAACTCTGGCTTCTGCAACAACAGCACAAGCCGGAACAGCGCAAGTATCAGAACGTTCGAAATGTGCACTTGCAGGACTTAAATCTTTAATATCTACTGTGGCAAGAGCTTTTCTCATGGTAGGAATTGCTTTCATTGTTCCTTTTATTAAGAGTGTTTCTCCGTTGGTCATTCCGCCTTCAAGGCCACCTGCATTATTTGTATTTCTGTATACAATTTTGTTTTTCACAAAGAGCTCATCGTGCATTTGAGACCCCTTGAGAAAAGCTGCATCAACTCCTGCTCCTACTTCTACTGCTTTTATTGCAGGAATACTCATAACCGCTTGCGCTAATCTGCCATCTAAAGCTTTATCCCAGTGAGAGTATGAACCTAGGCCTATCGGTAAATTACCGAAAATAACTTCAAATTTACCGCCAAGAGTATCTCCGGCTTCAGAAGCTTCATCAATAGCATTTTTCATTCTGTCAGAAGTTAATTCGTCTGCACATCTAACGTCGGATTTTTCTGCCTTTTCCTTGATTAGAGTGTATGTTTTAGGATAGAAATCAAGTTTCACATTGCCAATTTGAATGACATGTGAGAATCCCACAATACCAAATTCCTTTAGTATCTGTTTTGCAACAGAACCAACAGCTACCTCTATTGCGGTTTTTCTGGCACTGGAACGTTCAAGAACGTCGCGTAAATCAGATAAATTATATTTTACAAATCCGGCATAATCAGCGTGCCCGGGACGGACTGTAGTAAAAGATTTTCCCTCTATTTTTCTTATCGCGTCTTCTGTAGGATAATCTTGTTTTTCAGTATTCATAACGTCTTGCCAATTGGCATAGTCTTTATTTTTTATTTCAAGACAAATCGGTGCTCCGGTTGATTTTCCGAATCTTACACCCGATTTTATTTCAACTGTATCGTGTTCAATTTGCATTCTTCCGCCTCTGCCGTAACCGATTTGGCGGCGTGCTAAATCTTCGTTTATCACTGCTGTTTTAATTCTAAAACCTGCAGGAACCCCCTCTATAATAGCGGTAAGACATTTTCCGTGACTTTCGCCTGATGTTAAAAATCTGAATCTTTCCATATCAAGTATTATATAACAAAAAGCGCCTGTATAACAGACGCTTTTTTAGTTCTTATTATAAATCTTTCCAACTTGGTGAAACGTGTATATCGTGATGTAGTCTTTCATCTGTATCTTGTGCCGGGTCTATATAACCAAAAATATTTCTGAAGAATCTTACAAACTTGTTATTTTTTTGTTCGTACAATGGTTCAATAGGTTTGCCGGCTGCACGGTTTTTCAAGATTAATACTTCTTCTGCAGTAACCTCAGAATATCCGCTGTTGATCAAATATTCAGGATTGGTTGTCTGTTCTACTGTTATAGCTGCATTTGCTTGAATGCACAAAGCTGCAAATAATGCTGTGATTAATAAATTTCTTTTCATAATATCCATTCTTATTTAACTGAACTATATGTCTCCATTATAATATTTTCAAGTGAATTAATCAAGTCAGATTCAGGAACTCTTGCTACAATTTCACCTTTTTTAAAAATGTACCCTTCGTTTATAGCACCTGCTATGCCGAAATCTGCGTGTCTGGCTTCACCTGGTCCATTTACAGGACACCCCATGACGGCAATAGTAATAGGTAAGTTTATATTTTTAAATCGTTCTTCAACTTTCTTGGCAAGTCCGATTAAATCGATTTGCGTTCTGCCGCATGTGGGACAAGATATAAAATTTATTCCTTTTTGTCTTAAATTTAGGGCTTTGAGTATACCAAATCCGGCGTGGACTTCTTCAACCGGTTGCTCGGTTAGTGAAACTCTTATAGTGTCGCCAATTCCTTGGTATAAAAGAGTTCCCAACCCGACAGAAGATTTAATTAATCCTGATTTTAGTGTACCGGCTTCTGTAATACCAATATGCAAAGGGTATTCTACTTTTTGAGCAATAGATTTATATCCTTCTATAGTGGTTAAAACATCGGATGATTTTAACGATATTTTAGTATTATAAAAGTTCAAATCTTCTAAAATTTCAACATGCCTTAATGCGCTCAAAACCATTTTTTCGTGTAAAGGAATGTCCTTTTCTAAAAATTCTTTCTCTAAAGAACCTGCATTAATTCCGATTCTTATAGGGATTCCGTGTGATTTTGCTGCTTCAACAACTTTTATGGTATGTTCCCTTTTACCTATATTTCCTGGGTTAATTCGCAAGGCATGAATTCCGTTTTCTATGCATGTTAAAGCGAGTCTGTAGTCAAAATGAATATCTGCAACCAAAGGAATCGGAGATTTCTTAACAATGTCTTTAATTGCAGCTGCAGCATCTTTATTTAGTACTGCCAACCTGGCAATTTCACAGCCGGCAGATGCTAATTCGCTAATCTGATCAAGAGTTTTTATTACATCTCTTGTATCAGTGTTACACATTGATTGTACACTAATAGGCGCATCTCCGCCAATTTTAACGTTACCTATTGAAATTTGTCTTGATTTTCTTCTTTTTATTATCATGATAAAATTGTATCACAAAGGAGTCAGATATGAAAATTGCTGTAATTTCGGATATACATGGTAATATGGAAGCGTTAAACGCAGTTTTTAGTGATATTAATGAACAAGGCTGTGAAAAATATTTTGTCCTTGGTGATTATGCAATGGCCGGTCCCGAACCGAACGCTGTTGTCGATTTTTTTAGAGAAAAAATTTTGGATGAAAATTTTTATATGATTCAAGGTAATACGGATATGATGATATCAAATTACACAGATTCTCTGTATGATGAATTAAAAGCAAAAGCACCTGTTATGGCAGAAGCGTTTAAGAATGATTTTATAAATCTTTCATCACCGCAAATAAATTTCTTACAGTCATTGCCTGCAAATATGGAATTGGAGTTTGAAGGGGTCAAATTTCTATTGGTGCATGGTTCTCCAAGAAAGAACAATGAAGATATTTTGCCGAATACACCAATGGCAGAAGTCGAAAAAATGTTGGAAGGCGTTGGTGCAGATACTGTGTTATGCGGTCACACCCATATTCCTTGCGGTTTTCAGCTTCCTAACAAGAAAACAGTTGTAAACGCAGGCAGTGTGGGACGACCGTTTACACAAGAACCAAAAGCGTGTTATTTAGTTGTAGATGTTTGGCAAGGACGATGTGTATTTGAGCATAGATTTATAGAATATGATAAAATAACTGCATCACAAAAGCTTGCAAAACGCAACTTTAAAGGAGCTGAAAAGCTTGCAAAAACTTTATTAAACCCAAAAGAAAGACATTTTTAATTCATTTAGCAAGCTGTAAGTATTTAAAGTATTTACTTTTATATTTGTTTATTATTAAATGTAGTTACTGAAGTGATTAGGTAATGTATTTACCTCCTTCTAGTCCACTTAGAAAGCGAAATATAAATTTTTGAGCAATCAAAATATAAAATTGGCAAAATTTGCAGGATTCTGTTACGGTGTAAAAAGAGCCGTTGAAACAGCGAAAAAATTGAGATGTGAAAATCCTGATAGAAATGTTTATATACTGGGTGAATTAATACACAACACCGATGTCATCAACGAGCTTGAGTCGCTTGGGATTAAAACTATATATGACATTCCTGAAAAAGGGGATGGGATTTGTATAGTAAGAAGTCACGGCGAAGCTCCTGAGGTGTTTGAAAAGATTAAAAAAGCCGGTTTTGAATTAGTTGACTTAACATGTCCGGATGTGAAGAAAGTACAGCAAAGAGCTATAGAATTAGCAAAAGAAGACTACTTTGTAGTAATTGTTGGAAAACCGAATCATCCGGAGGTAATGGCAATAAAAGCAAATGCAGATTTGTATTCGGACAAAGTAGTTGTCGCAACAACAATTGAAGAATTAACTCCTTGGGAACAGACAATCAAATCACATAAACGAGTTGGAGTGGTTGTTCAAACTACGCAAATGGTTTCTTCTTTAAATACAGTAGTCAATTACCTTAATACGATTGCTAAAGAGGTTTTGATACATAATACAATATGTCAGTCGACGGCAATGCGTCAAAAAGAAGCTAAGGAGTTGGCTTCTGAAAGCGATTTAATGTTGGTTGTAGGTTCAAAAAAAAGCGCAAACACAACACATCTTGCGGATATTCTAAAAAATTGTACAAAAACAGTACATATAGAGAATGATACAGAACTATCCGTATATAAAGATTTATTTAGAGATGCCATAAATATAGGCATTACGGCAGGAGCGTCTACGCCTCAGTCAATAATAGACAATGTTATTAATTATATAAAAAAGGAGGATTAAATTATGACAACACAAGTTCTTGATGAATTTGAACAATTGTTAGAGGAAAGTTTTGCTAAATCTAACACAGTAGCTGATATCGTAGAAGGTACAGTTATAAAAAAAGAATTAGAAGGTTATTTAGTAAGCGTAAAAGGCGCTAAAATGGAAGCTTTTCTTCCTGAAAAAGAACTGTCAAGCGATATTGAATCTCTGGAAGTTGGTGATATAAGAGAATTCTACGTACTTAAGGAAGAAAACAATGATGATCCAATGCAGTTATCACTTAAGAGAATTGCTTATGCTCAAGCATGGGCTCAACTTAATGATGCAAAAATTCAAGGTGATACAATTTTGGCAAAAGTCGTTTCAACAGTTAAAGGCGGAGTTCTAGTTGACATAGCTGATTTGAAAGGATTTATTCCGTCATCGCAACTTAGAACAGGAACACCATTTGACGGTCTTATTGATACAAAAATTGAAGTTAAGGTTCTTGAAGCAGATCCTAAGAAAAACAAACTCATTTTATCTCAAAGGCAAGCTGTTGCTGAACAAAGAGATCAAGTTGTTGATAATGTTCTTTCATCTCTTGAAGAAGGTCAGGTAGTTTCCGGTAATGTTGTAAGAATCACTGATTTTGGGGCTTTTGTTGATATCAATGGTATCGACGGATTGCTTCCTATTTCTGAAATTTCTTGGCAAAGAATTAAGCACCCATCTGATGTAATTACTCTCGGCGATACAATTGAAGTTAAAATTATAAAGATTGATAATGAGCTCAAGAGAATTTCATTGTCACTTAAGAGAATGGGTGAAAATCCTTGGCAGCAAATTGAAGGACAATTTGAAGAAGGTCAAGTTGTAAAAGGCACTGTAAACAAAGTTACAACATTTGGTGCATTCATTAATATTTTCCCTGGAGTAGAAGCATTGCTTCCTGTTTCAGAAATGTCTGATGAAAATGTTAATCCGTTTAATTTGTTCAAAGTTGGTGATGAAGTTGATGTTTTAATTAAAAAATTCACTCCGAAAGAACACAGAATTGCACTTTCTGTAAAAGATATTAACAAATAAGTATTTGCTAAAATAAAAAGGGCGCGGTGAATTATCATCGCGCCTTTTTTATTTAATTAAAAACTATTCTATTATTTGAGCACCATTAGGTTCTATTCTTAGAGTCCTAATATCAGTTTTTATGCTTTGTCCTTCCCATATTTCGCGTACGGTAGATTTTATTTTATCCAAATCATATTTATGTGAAATTACAAGCATAGAAGGACCTGCGCCGGACAAAACACAACCAATAATACCATCTTCATGTCTGAATGCGTCCATTATTTCATGCATTCCCGGAACTAATTTTTCCCTGTATGGTTGGTGTAACTTGTCATGAAGCGCAAGCTTCATAAGTTTTTCATCTTTATTATTAACTGCTTGAATAAGCATTGCTAAGTGTTTTGCGTTATAAACAGCATCTTGTAGCGGCACATTTTCCGGTAAAACGGAACGTGCAATATTTGTCGAAAGTTCAAAATCGGGAATGCAAACTGTTATATCCCATTCCTCAGGCCAATTGAGTTTTTGGTATACAATAGAACCGTCTTGTTCTTGTGAAGAAAGTACAAAACCACCCAATATAGCCGGAGCAACATTGTCAGGATGCCCTTCTACTTCTGTTGCGATAGAAAGCAGTGCTGTTTCATCTGCAGGAGAGCCTAAAAGTTTGTTAGCTGCAATAAGTCCGCCTACTATTACAGCAGCAGAGCTTCCCAAACCTCTGGTTATAGGAATCTGTGATTGTATATTTATTTTTAATTCTGAAGGGACCTGACCTATCGAATTGTATAGTAATTCAACTGCCTTATATACGATGCTGTTTCTGTCTTTTGGAATATTATCAAAAATCATTTCATTAATATCTTCTTCTTCGGATATTAAATTTATTTCTATTCCTGTTCCCGGCAGTACAGTTTCTTCTATTGTAATTGTGTTATAAATCGGTAGTGCTAAACCCAGACAATCAAATCCGGGGCCAATGTTCGCAGACGTTGCCGGAACTTTTACGCTAACTTTCATTTCTCTATAATCTCCTCATAAAATTATATCGGAATTATACTTATATCAAAAATTAAAGTCAATATGAGTCAAATTTGTGTAAAATCTATTTTTTATTATTTTCAGTTTTTTGCATGTCACTCAAATGATTTGTTGTATAATTAATCTATGAAGTATCCTGAATTGGAAAAATTGGTAGATATCATCGCAGTATTGCGCAGTGAAAGTGGTTGTCCTTGGGATAGAGAACAGACGCATAAAACGCTGCGTCCAAATATGCTTGAAGAAGCTTATGAAGCAGTTGATGCAATTGATGATAATGATATTCCAAATCTTAGAGAGGAATTGGGTGATGTACTTTTGCAGGTTGTTTTGCATGCGCAGATAGCAAAAGACAACGGTGAATTTGATATTGAAGATGTAGCTAAAGAGCTTAGTACCAAACTTATTCACAGACATCCTCATGTATTTGGTCATGAAAAAATTGACTCTCCTGAAGAAGTTTTAGAGAATTGGGATAAGCTTAAAAAAGAAGAAAAGACGTATAGAAAATCCATACTTGATGGTATATCAAGAGCCCAATCCGCGTTAATGTCTGCGCAAAAAATAAGTAAAAAAGCAGTAAAAGTAGGCTTTGAGTGGAAGTCTGCTGAGGATTTGAAAGAGTGTATTTGTTCCGAATACAGAGAATTTGAAGAAGCCGTTCAAAGCGGAAATGCGGATCTGATGGAAGACGAAATGGGTGATATTTTATTTGCAACGGTTAATTTGGCAAGGTGGTACAAAATTGATGCAGAGCAGGCATTATTGAGAGCAAATAAAAAATTTATAAAGCGTTTTAAAAAAATGGAAGAAATTAAGACAAAACCGCTTGAAGAGTACTCATATGACGAATTTAATGATTTGTGGAAAAGTGCTAAGATAGAATTAAATAAACAGTAATGAAGGAGAGATTATGAAGAAACTGGCAGGAATCATATTTGTATTATTAACAACAATAACTTCATCTTATGCATATATGGGTAATAGTTTTGACACTCCTGTAAATGCTTGTGTAAGTCATATTCTTGTTCCTACTGAAGCAGAAGCATTAAAAATTCAGTCTCAGATCAAATCTTATGAAGATTTTCAACAATTTGCAAAAATATATTCCGAATGCCCGTCAGGAAGGAATGGTGGATACTTAGGCTGTTTTGGGCATGGTCAAATGGTAAAACCGTTTGAAAAAGCTGCCTTTTCAGGTAAGATAGGTGAAATAACGGGTCCGGTAAAAACTCAATTCGGGTATCATTTGCTTTGGATAACCAGAAGGTACTAGGAAACAGCTATGCGAAATAAAATAACAGCAAATATAGCATTATTCCTCACTGCTATGATATGGGGTTTGTCTTTTGTTGCGCAAAGGGCAGGCATGGAATATATTGGTCCTTTTACTTTTAATATGGTTAGAAGTATACTGGGAGGATTAAGCCTGATACCTATGATTCTTCTGGTTAAGATCTCTGTTCCGGATATGAGAACTAAACGTAAAAAATTAGTTCAACATGTTAACTTAGCAAGAGCAGGTATAGGATGTGGAGTCGCTCTTTTTATTGCAATGTCGATTCAGCAATATTGTATGCAATATGTAGGAGCAGGCAAAGCAGGTTTTATTACTGCGTTATATATAGTATTTGTACCGATTTTATCTGTGCTTTATGGTGAAAAACTAAATAAAACGATAATTATTAGTGTTTTTCTTTCTCTGATAGGTTTGTACTTGCTTTGTTATAGAGGAACAAGCGGATTTGATGTTTATGATCTTCTGATACTTGTTTCGGCATTTTTCTATGGTGTTCATATAATGGTAGTTAATTATTATTCGTCAAAGGTTCATGCTATTAAGGCATCTTGTTTGCAATTTTTTGTGGTTGCTATTTTATCAGCATTCTTGGTTCTTTTGTTTGAAGCACCCACTATTGAAACAATATTTGCTTGCAAAGTGCCGTTATTTTATGCCGGAATTTTAACTTGCGGAATTGCATATACCCTGCAAATATACGGACAAAAAAACACACTGCCTGTACTTGCGTCATTAATACTTTGTTTGGAATCGGTATTTGCGGTAATCGGCGGAGTATTAATTCTTGGAGAAACATTGAGTATAAAAGAAATTTGCGGATGTGTTTTTATGATTACCGCAGTTATTTTATCCAATTTAAAATTTGATTCCAAACCAAAAATCAACAGATAATAGCTTACATACCGTCAAAGTTTCCTGCAAGAATTCGTAGTGCTTTATTTTCGGCTCTGTCAGCACGTGATAAAGCTGCGTTTAATCCTGAGTTATCCCAAGATTTTTCGATTTTTGCAGCTTCTTGAGATGGTATATATGTTCTTGTCTCGGTTGCGCTTGAACCGTCTTTAGCTCGGATTGTGCAGTTTTGAGAAGGAATATAAGTATAATTGTCTACTTTCGATTTACTATTGTTGCTTGCCTTTATACTATTTTCTTGGGAAGGAATATAAGTATAATTATCTGCCTTTTGAGAATTTTTGCTGCCGGTCTGCTGTATGTTATTAGGGACAGCGTATGTTTGATACTGCGCATTTCCGCCTCTATGGGCCAGCATTTGAGTTTGAGGGTTTACTTGTGCAGACTGTTGAGCAGTCATTTGTTTTTTTAATTGAGTTTCATATAACCTTTTTTCTAAATCTTCTTTTAAGAATTTTTTCTGTTCTTTTGCTGCAGACTTACGATCTTCCTCCTTTTCGGCATCAAATGATTCACCAAGCAGTAATTTAAGTCCTTTACTTAATACAGCTTCCAGTCCGAACATTGTTATCATACCCCAAATTAAAAATCTCATAGGAACGCCAACGATGTTTCTCGGAAGATTTCTGATTTTAGTAAATTTGTTTTTAAAGAAATTACCTGTATCTCTTCCGTCAAATCTTTCCAAATCCCAGCACATAAATCTTGCAAGTTTTCTGATACCTTTTGTGAAAATATTTTGTTTTTTAAATATTGGTTTTGTAATCTTTTCAATCTCTTTTTGAGCGGCGGCAAGTTCTTTTGCATATAATTTAGCATTATTTTTGTATTTACCTTTTTTATTTTCTGCATTAAATTTATTTCTTATTTCTCTGCATTTTGTAACTTGATCTTTAGAAAGTCCGGAGTATTGTGCACCACCCAAATGATGCATAAGTTTTAATCCGAGAGGGAAAGTTATTACCCATGAAATGTGGTTAATAAAACTGCTTATGCCGGTTGAAACTTTTTGATTATTTTCTGCTTTTTTTACGTTAATTGCTGATTCAACAAGTGCAGGTGCGATAAATAACAGCAGGCCGACTTTACCTCCACCGAATGTTAAACCTCTGTGAATCATTTGCATTGTTTTTGCCATAAATCTGCCGGTTGCGGTTTTTGCCCCTTCTTTTGATAAACTTGCCAGTCTGTTATGAACTTCATCCATTCCGAGAGTTCTTTCTATAGGTTTAGTCAGCCATCCGAGATTAATACCCAATGGCTTAAATTTAGCAAATCCCACTTTTACTTTACCGCTGAGCTTTTTGGATGCAGCTTGAACTTCATCTGTATAATTTCCTAATGAATCTTCTTTTATTTTTTTTATCCATTCGGTGTCTTTACCTATAATTTTTAATATTAAATTTTTAGTTTCTGCAACACCGCCATCGTGGTTTTTAAGTATAATGTTTATCTTATCTTGCTCTAAACCTAATCTTTTTAATTGAATCTGTACAGAAGCTTTATTTTCCGGAATTTGTGACAAGCTCGAAACGTTAAAAACTTTTTTGAGCATAGCTTTTTCTTCTTTGGAAACAGCAAGCTTATGTAAACCTGCATAACCTTCCTCGCCGATTTTAAGTGTACTCATAATGTGGCTGAAATCATGAACAATTCTTTGCCTTTGCGGAAGCATTTCTGATGTACACATTTCCCATTCAGGATTTGAAGGAGTATTTTTTATTGCTCTTAAAACGCTGTTTTTTTCAGCTATTTTTCCTGATTTATTAAACAAACCTTTCACGCTACTTAAGAATGATTGAACGGGTTTGTTTTGAATGACCTGTGAACTTTCAATCCTATCGCCTAGTTTTACCGCTTTTTTTAGTAAGCTTTTTTCATATTCTCCGCCGCAAGCTTTTGTATATTGATCCATGGCTAAGCTTATGCCAACCCAGCTTCCCAGTATAGCTGCAGGATGTTCTGTAAATGGTTTAATCGCCATTTGATAAGGTATCATCATAAACGGATTTTGTTCCATCGCTTCTTTTATACTTAATCGTTCTGGTGGCGTTTGATAGTAGGCAGGAATTCTCACTTGCGGTTGAGCAGGAACACGATGCATTGGCGCAGGCGGAATTCTACGCTCATTTTGTATATTGTATCCGTTATTCAGATTTTGATTAACCGTAGTCACTATAATAAACCTTTATAAACCTAACCAAATATATAAAGTAAATTTTCTTAAAAAAATTGCTAACAAAACGGTATTATTTATAATAAATGTAAAAAAACTTTACAAAAATAATATATCTAAAAATTTTTATTTTAATTCTAATTCACAGCACATGTTGCAGGCGCCAAAAGTTCCTCCGCTTGCTTTTAAATTTTTTCTGAAACAGCAGTATTGCGGATCATTGAAAAGTTCTTTTATTGTTTTTTCTTTTATATTGCCTATTTTTTGTGACAAGCAAGGGTAAATATATCCTTCAGGGTTTATAAATACGTTATTATAAGGAAAAGTGCAAGGTTTATAAATTTTGTATGTAGGAGTATTTTCAGGCGTATTGAAAAACTTTTCAATCGCAGAAATCGGGGTCCTTGAATATTCAAATTTTGGTGAAAATCTGACCTTTGTTTTTCCTTTTATGCTGGTGATTTCTTTATAAACTTCCTTAAAATGTTCTAAATCAAAATATCTTTTTATGGGATAACTCTCAGTAAATTCAGGGACAAAAGAACTTTGTAACACAGAATTTTGTTTCCAATGATTGTTCCTTAAAAAAGATATTGATAAAAAATTTATATCATTGTCGCAGCAGTATTTGTATAATTTTACCAAATCATCTAAATTATTTTCTAATACGATTGTCTTTATATCCAACATCCGGTTATATTTTTTTGATTTTAAATTTTCTATGTTTGATATAACTGTATTAAAAAGCCCTTCTTTGCCCCTGTTTTTATCGTGGGTATCTTCCCACCCGTCAAGGGATACCGATAAAAGTAAAAGCTTGTATTTTATGAAAGCATCAATTATGTCATCGTTAATCAACGTACCGTTTGTAACGATATGGACTTTATTAAATAATTTTTTTGAAGCATATGAAAAAATATCTATAAAATCTTTTCTTAAAAGAGGCTCTCCGCCTACCAATGTTGCTATTGAATAAAATGGTAACTGATTAATAACATTTTTCCAATCATTTGTGGAAAGTTCTTCTTTGTTTCTTTCACTGCCTACATAACAATATGGACAAGCAAGGTTACATCTGTATGTCAACTCTAAAAAATACCTTAAAGGCATTTTAGCTCTTCCCGATTTATTGTTGTATGAAAAAGAAGTATAAAATTTTCTGCCCCAATCGAATAAGTTTGAATAATTCATAAATTCTACGAAGCTCCTAGAACATATATTAGTATAAAGTTCAATGAATGTCAGCGGGTATAAAGTTATTATAGTAGAGAATCCTCATCGCTCAAACCTTCCCCTTTCTAGTTAATTTTATTTAATTTTCTAAAAAGGGGTTTTTTTAGATTAAATTTGGATTTGTTTTGAATAATATTATTTCCTTGCACAAATTGTTTGGGCAACATAAACCCCTGATGCGGAAGCTTGTATAAGTCCTCTTGTTACACCCGCGCCATCGCCTATTGTGAATAGATTTTTGACACCTTCTGTTTCAAGTTCATTTGTTAATTTTACACGAGCTGAATAAAATTTAACTTCAATACCGTAAAGAAGAGTATATCTTGATGCAGTGCCTGGCGCAATCTTATCAAGTGCAAACAACATTTCAATAATACTTTTCATTTGTCTGTATGGTATTACTAAGCTTAAATCCCCCGGTGTGGCACTCTTTAATGTTGGAGTTAATATACTGGATTTAATTCTGTCAGGAGTTGACCTTCTTCCTTCGAGTAAATCTCCGAATCTCTGAACCAAAATGCCCCCTGCAAGCATATTAGCAAGGCTTGCTATGTGTTGACCGTAAGCTATAGGCTCTTTGAACGGTTCTGTAAACTTTTTACTTACGAGTAATGCAAAGTTCGTATTATTAGTTTTTATATTTGCATAGCTGTGTCCGTTAACGGTAGCTATTCCGTTATAATTTTCCTGTACAACCTCTCCGTTTGGATTCATACAGAAAGTACGAACTTCATCCCCAAATGTTGGAGAATAATAAACCAGTTTTGATTCATATAATTTGTCTGTTAGCGGAGCAAACACAGGTGCAGGAAGTTCTACACGCACACCTACATCAACAGCATTATTAACCATCCCTATTTTATTTTTTGCAAATTCATGAGTAAGCCAATCTGCACCTTCTCTTCCCGGTGCAATGATTGTGTATTCGGCTTTTATAGTGTCTCCGTTGTCAAGAACAATTCCTTTAACCTGTTCTAATTCTACGATTAGGCTTTCTGCTCGTACATTATTTAGTATTGTTATGCGTTCATCCAAATAATCCTGCATATGTTTAAGAACATCAAGACTGCGCTCTGTTCCTAAGTGTCTTACTGGAGAATGAACTAATTTTAATTCGGCAAGAGAAGCTTGACGCTCAATTTCTCGAAAAACTTCCATATTTGTTCCGAATACTTCATCTGTAGCACCGTGTTCAAGGTACATATTATCAGCATACTTTATAAGTTCCTCTACTTTTTCTCTTGTCATATAATCAACTAAGTGACCGCCTACATCTGGTGTCAAAGTAAGCTTGCCATCTGAAAAAGCTCCTGCTCCGCCCCAACCGCACAATAATCCGCAACGGTTGCAATTTACGCATTTTAAAGCCCCTTCTCTTATTGGGCATTTACGTTTTTCAATTTTTTGTCCTTTTTCTATTAGGATAACTTTCCAATCCGGTTTTAACTTTACTATTTCCAGTGCAGAAAAAATTCCGGCAGGTCCTGCTCCGATTATTGCGACGTTGTACATACTCCATACTCCTAAATTACCGCCTACTAACAAAGTTTAATCTAAACATGAGCTAATTACAAGAATTTAATTCTTTGTAATAACCAATATATTATTCGCAAGGATGATTTTGTTGTAAATCAATAACATTTCTTTACATATTAGTTGCGGGAGCTGCATTTTTATGGTAAAATATACTCGTATTAGATGTAAAATTTAACTGATTTGTTGCTAGATTAATATAATGTGTGTAACTAATATAGGAGATAAAGGGAATGAAATTAGTTTCAAAAGAAAAGAAAACAGTTAAATCTACATTTAATGATGAGTTTGAAAATTATTTAAAGAAACAACAAATTAAAACTACATTCAACGGTTCAGAAGTTGAATCGTTTTCTTGGTATAGAAAAGCATTAGGTTTAGGATAATTTGTTTGTGTGAAGGTTAGTAAACGAGGCGATTTGCATGGCAAATCGCCTCGTTTTTTTGATAGAAATTATTGCATTTATGAATCCGCATTTGCAGTACAAGTATTTCCTACTTCATTTCCTGCAATCATTAGTGCTGCCGGTACTAATCTTGCTAATCTGTCAATAAATGTTGAATTTGTAATTTGAGTACCTGCTATACATAAATCATCAAGGTGAGCAGAAAAGTCTGTTAATTGTACAGGTCTGCCTTTCCCCTGGTGAAAAATCTTTTCATTGATTTTATTTGCTACAATGTTTGCAGTATAGACGCCACCTACAAGACCGGTCAATGCTGCTATTCCTTGAGCAACCTTAGTTCTGAAAGTTTCTTCCGATTCTATGCGGCATTTGTCCCAATATTTATTTCCGATTTTATGTCCGAATCTTGACGCCCAAACTGTAAATATTATAGGCAGAGAAATGTTTGTCATTTGCAGCAGAGTCTCTCTAAGTTTTGCTTTTCGGTTCTCTTTATCTTTATCAACGAGGAAGCCTCCTGCCAATCCGCCAAGACAAGAACCTGCACCAATTGTAATAACAGGTCCGTCGTCATATTTTACTTTATTTATATAGGAATTTTTAATGTTTCTGAACATTTTTTTTGGTGCAAGAGAATAGCCTTTATATTTTGCATTAACAGCCATTCCTCCAATAACTCCCAGAGCAGTTGTAGTTGCTATTATTGTTTTTTCTTTTTTGTTATACGGACTGTCTGCCCAAGGATTGTTATGACCAAAACTCGGATTATATTTCATATTGGCATTTACTTGTTGAATGCTCATGACACTACCTTTCGCTCATAGTAAAACGCGAAAAAGTAAAAATTTGCCTATATGTTACAAAATCTTAACAAACAGGAGAGTAGAACTTGGATATTTCTTCAAAGTATCTTTCTAAAGCTTTATATCCGTTATAAATTTCATTTGTAACAGTTGAGTACCTGCTGGCAACAATGTATTTTAGTTCTTTGCAACGAATTTGCAAAATTGTATCCGCATCTTTACGTAAAAGCTCGTTGCCTGATGTTGACCATTTTTTTAAATAAGAAAGTTCTTCATTAACTTGTTTAATTGTTGAAAATTCTAAGGTGTTGAAATCATACTTTTTCAGAAGTTGTAACTCTTGGCTTGTGATTCTGCTTTGAACAGCTTGAAAACGGTATATTTTCTTTATTATCACATAATTATCTGCAATTCTTCTGTGTGAATACGGAACTGCACTTTTTGCCAGTAAAGCTGATGTTGATAGTGCAGTGAAAGAATCTTCTTCTCTGGAAAAAGTGCTTTGTACAGG
>CAMZGT010000032.1 GCA_947306495.1 uncultured Acinetobacter sp. | reverse complement strand
GATGTTTTATATTTTCAAAATCATTAATTATAATTTAATTAGAAAAAATAAAATAAGTTACATCCTTATACGTTTTTTTTTTTTTTTTTTTTTTAATAAATTCAGGTTCGAGTCCCATTACCCATGGATAATAGGATTCGAATAAATTAATATAGAACTTGATTTATTAGTTTGATTTGATATACTAAACATGCTTGCTATATGGCGTCTTTCGTCAAGTGGTTAAGACCTCGGATTGTGGTTCCGATATGCGTGGGTTCGAATCCCACAAGACGCCCCATAAAATACCCGATGACTTTTGTTATCGGGTATTTTATTATGCAAAGTTAATGAGATATGAGAACCCACCACAGACGGAGTCTGTCTGGGTTCGGCGCGAGTGAGCTGAGGGCGAAGGTCTTTTCTTTGGAGTAAGCGAAAGCTTACGAAAAGAAAAACCGTAGTTCCCGTTAAACGCGAACGAGCAAGAGGAATCCCACAAGACGCACCATTTATCGAATTAGGAGCTTCGGCTCCTTTTTCATTAGGAACGATAACTTTTTTCAGGACATTTGGTCGGAAGGGAATTCTGTCACTGCGAGCGGAAGCGAAGCAATCCAGCTTTTAGCGATTTTGTATGGTCGGAAATTGCCTGTGTCAAATTACCCCAAATGTCCATTTTGTGTCACCAAAATTCCATTTTAAGAATTTTGAAAGGGTAAATATTTGGCTCAAATATAGACATCGCTTAAATCCCACAAAAGGACAAAAACCAGTAATTTGAATATTTATTTACCCCTGCAAAAAATTACATTCTCAAGCTTTATTTATTAAAGAAATATGACTTTTGAGCTTTACTAAACGCTTTTTCTAAATATTCATCATATAATTTTTTTAATTCTGGATTTGAACTTATTTCTTCACAAACTTGTTCTACATTATTAAATCGTGCAAGTGTTTCAGGAGCTAAATTCCCTGTTTCAAGGTATTTTATAAAATTTTCTAATTCCTTAACATGTAATTTTAACTCATAAGAATTTGCAATTTTCTTTACATCTGGAATCTCAATAGCTCTTTTAGGCAAAGTTTTCAATTGTTTAACAAAACTAGGATTCAATATTTGCATTTCTTGTACCATAAAACCTCCTTATTATATTTACTGCACACTATATTCATATAAAGTATTTTCTTCTCCAAAATTGTTATTTATTAAAAATTTAACAAATTAGCTGATTCATAAAGTTTCCTATTTTTTGACTTACTTGTTCTAAAATACCCATTTGTTCGCCTTCAGTTTTTATGGCACGTCTTTCAAAATCCATAACATCATGCAATATGTTATCCTTTATGTTTCTAACATTTGTCGCACCTAAGTTCATTTCATTTAATCTTACGGCTTCTTCATATTTCGGTGAACCCTTTTTGAATAATCCATTTTTTTCTATGCATTTTTTTTGAAACTCTGCATAATCGCAAGATAATTCTTCGTTACTCATATCTTTAATGACTTGTTCTCTAGTTTTACCAATGTTCGATAATGCTTCTTCGTATGCCTGTGTACCACCGCAATTCATTTTGATAAAATCTGATTCATGTTGCATTTCATGTGCTACTCTATCTAAAATATATCTTCCATCAGTACCATTTGGAACATTTGTTGCTACATGAATTTGACCGTTAGGTAAAGCCTCTGCAAAAGGTATAAATTTTCCTTCTTTTTCAAGTTCCTTTGTCGTCTTTTTGGTCATTTTTACTGCAACTAAATCATCTTGTTTTATTTCTTTTGCTCTTGGTAATAATCCTTCCTTTATGCCATGTAACCTTTCTTGAATTATTTGTGCTAAACCGATTTTTTCAGCAACTCTATCTGTTGTAAAATCTTCACTTCCAATCGCATATTGTCCGTTTTGTTCTACAATAACTAACCTTCTATTCACAAACGGTAAATATTGTGCTTCTGTTTCAGTTATATCCAACTTTTTGCCAAGAGTATTATTGTATTCAATATTAGTTGGTTTTCCATCCCAATTATAATTAAATTTAAAACCGACAGGGCTTTTACCGCTTTGCAAAATTTCCATTCCCCCAAAATCACCATTCGGAGTTAATGTCATATATGATTTTTGAGCCATTTTTTTGTTATTAAGTGGAAAGCACATCATTGAATTATGTTCAATTTTTTCTACATAACTATTACCTCTTAAACCGCTTACTGTTTTTCTTGTAAGATTAAATAATCCGGTACCATTGTTTGTATTATTTTCTATATCAGTTATTACATCAGTATAATGGTTATTATTTTTAAAATATCTTGTATAATGTTGGATTGCTTTACCCTCATCATTTTTAAATAAAAATGATTGAAATTCCCCCCTTTTGCCTATACCATGTATAACATCACAAGCCGTTGCATTATTTGGTGTGAAAACAGATAAGCCATGTTCACCAAACAGTTTTTCACCACCCTTAACAACTTGACTAACTTTAGGTGATAACAACTTTGAAACTTTGTTACATGTAGCAGCATTGATTATCATATTAATTAACCTTAACTAACCTTATATTTATATAAAGTATTTATCTTTTCAAAAATTGCTTAATTTTTACAAATCTTGACAATATGTCCTGTACACAGTACAATATAATTATGGAAACATACGAAATTAAATATTTAGAACTTCCTAACGGGAAAGCACCGGTTACAGAATGGTTAAGCTCTCTTGACGGAAGTTTTAGAAAACGTATAAACCAAAGAATATTACGCATAGAAGAAGGAAACTTCGGTGACCATAAAAAGTTATCTGAAAATATTTCGGAATTGCGTTTTGACTTTGGAAAAGGTTACAGAATTTATTACACAGAAATCAACGGAGTTGTTGTACTGCTCATCAATGGTGGTGATAAGTCAAACCAATCGAAAGATATTGAAAAAGCTCAAAAACTTCTTGATGAATGGAGGTTAAATCAATGAAAAATACAGGTTCATTTAACGAATATATTTTAAAAGATTTAAAAACCGATGAAGATATAAAAGAATGGATAAATATCGGTTTTGAGGAGTTCTTACAAGACAACGATTTGAATGCTTTTGTAAAAGCATTAGAATATGCCGTTCGTGCAAAGGATTCAATTTTAGGATTGTCTAAAAAGACAGGCATATCAAGAAGTAATCTTTATGCGATTTTTAACGGAGAACAACAACCGCAATTATCAACTGCTTTAAAAATAATAAAAGAACTAGGCTATACACTTAAAGTTGCTTAATTCGTAGATTTGAATTCCACCTTCTCAAAATAGGTGTTCATTCTTCTCAAGTCGACTGTTCTTTTACACTAATTCTAGTAAATCTTAGCGATTTTATGAGGTCGGAATTTTGTTGACTAAAAATGTCCGAAATGTCCGGTTATTAGGACGAAAATGTCCGTAATAAGACTTTTAAAATGCAAAAAAATACTCTCAAATATAAACAAAATCTAAATCATACGAATGGACAAAAATAGGTAATTTGAAATTTTTCGCGGCTAAAAATGCACCCATGACGACTACGATTATTTGCAAAATATACCATCATCTAATTTATCAAAGCCAAGAGAGAGAAATTTCTCATTTATTGAGTCTGAGGTATCAGTTATTACAATTCCATCTCGTTTTAATATTCTTGAAATATTATTTACTGTAGGCTGAAGCAAATCTCTTTTTATATAACAAAATACATTATTGATTGATATTATGTTGAAAAAATTATCAGGATATTCTTTCACCGCCTGTTGAATAGGAGTTTCCCATAAAGATTTTTTGGAGTCATTGTAAGTTGATTTTAAATATTCAAAAATTTCATCATTTACCCTAAATTTAGGGCTAAGCCCCAAATATTTCCTATATTTTTGAGTTTCTACGAAACTATCAGATGCATAAAAGGGAGCTCGTTTTCTATCATAAAAAGACTGAAAATATAATTTTATATTATTTGGTTTATCCTGTAAATCAACAATATGCATATCTAGGACTTCTTTTAAAGTTTTTTTTGTTATGTCCTTAATTACCGCAAGATGTGAAAATGGTTCTTGAGAATCTCCAATACCCGCAATAAGCATCCTATTTTTAAAAGACCAGTCTATTGAATCTAAGCATTTAACTACTCTTTGATAATTCTCACCATCAAATATCTCTAAGCCATGTCTAAACCAGCGAGAATGTTTATATCGTTCAGGATAATTTCTTTTAAGAATATACAAATCTGGATGGGCAGTAAAATTTGTCTGTGTTTTATCCGTATAATTATATGTTTTTATGCTAGAAACTTTCATAATATTAAATAAACACGTAAAAATATAATTTGCTATTTATTTCTTTCTCAAACTCCCTGTTCTTTCTTCTCAAACCGACTGTTAATATACAATGCAACTTACTACCAGTTTGTTTATGACTAAATGCCTCAATGAGTTCTTAGGTTAGTTTTGCATTTTCACCTGATAAATCAGGTTTTAAACCCATACTATTCGCCATATTATCTAAAAGAATGTTCCCTGTGGAATTTTCAATCTTATTTAATGGTTCTAATATATTCAAAACTTGTAAAGAGCATCTATTTGGTCTTGGATATGAAAGATACTTAATACCATTGGTAATAGCGAATATGCCTTTTAAAATTTTTAGCATTATTATGACCTCAGTACTTACTTATTTTCTCTAAAGGGAAAAAGTAGTATCTGAGGCATTTATTCCGGCAACAAACAGAGAAGAAAAGTGTGAGTTAATGCAGCAATGGTTAAAATCAAATGTTATGAAGTAAAAAAGGTTGCTATATAGCAACCTTTTTTAGTTCTATATACAATTTTATATGCTTAGTTCAAAATCTTTTGTTCCAATTTCATTTATGTTGTCTTGAAATTTATTTTTTAGTTCATCTGCCTTCTTGCATAGTCTTTTTATGAACTTTATTGGCGAATCTATTAATAATCTTTGGGTATAATCTTTTCTGTGGTATTCTCCGTTTATCTTTTCTTCAAACGTCGTCCAACCACAAAGTCTTTTGTTAGTATATTGAGCTAACGTTATATTTACCGGATTATCTTTTTGTGATTGAATAAGCTTGTAAAGTTCAGCTCTTTGTGTTTTATTAAGATTTCTTTCAAGAAATTGTTTTCCACCACTTACACAATGTATTCTACCAAATGATAAATCAGAGTTAGTTGTATTCATTAAATTTCTCCTTTCTTTTTACTATTGTATTTATATAAATACACGTAAAAATAAAATTTGCTATTATATTTAATTAATAACTTTAGAAGTTATCAATACTGTGTGTAAAATTATGTAAAGAAATTTATAAAATGGCGCAAAAAAACTTTTCATTTGTTTTAGATTATGTATAATAGAACAAGAAAGAATAGTAAAGATATGATCCAACGATTACAAACAAAAACTATTGGTCCGTCTAAGCAAGAATATATATCAAAACCAACAAGCTTAAATGAAGAAGTTGAACGATATTTGAGTAATGTATTTGAAAAAGAGCTTGGTGATAAAAACGGAATACTTGTAAGTTATAATCCATTTGTTATAAAGAAAATTGCGAGTTATTTGTCAGGTAAAATAAAGATGCCTGCATCAATAGGTATAGCAGGAGAGACGGCGAGTGGGAAATCAACAATAACGATGGATTTAATTGACACAATAGAGTCTTTCGCGACAGAATTTAATCTTGAAGATGCAATAACTCGCGTGAACACTGATGACTATTATTATGACAGGTCAGAGATGGTTAAGGCGGCAGGCAGTTTTGCCGAATTTGCGAAGGATTATGATTTAGACGTGCCACAAGCTTTGGAACTGGAACTTATGAGTAAGCATATAAAAGAGCTTCTTGCGGGTAAGTCAACATATTTGCCAAAGTATGATATGTCAGGCACAGCAATAAGATATGATAATCATACTCTTGCAAAGCCTTCTAAAGTAATAATTTCAGAGGGATTGTTTACACTTACAGAAAAAGTACGTGATGCATTTGATTTCAAGATTTATGTTGATATTGCCGAAGATATAAAGAAGGATAGATTCTTTATAAGGGCAGCTGAACGTGGATTGGGAGATTCGGCTGAACACATATATGCTAATGCTAATGAAAAAGCGGCGATTTATATTCGTCCATGCAAAGAAAAAGCTGACATAGTTCTTTCCGGCTCAGCTGACAGAATAAAATATAAAAACTTCTTAAATAAGATTATAGGAATTGTTCAAGAATTGTATTTTAGCTAGTATATCGGGACGTAGCGCAGCTTGGTAGCGCACCACCTTGGGGTGGTGGGGGTCGCAGGTTCAAATCCTGTCGTTCCGATTTTTTATTTAGTAGTCAGGAAATTGTTATAAAAAGCTTATATGGGATACTTTTAAAACATTAACTGTGTTTTTCTTTCCATTTTTGATATAAATCAGGGCGTTTTTGTATTGTACGAATTATTTTTTGCTCTTGTCTATATTTATATATTAAAGTATGATTTCCGTTAAGCAAAACTTCAGGAACTTCTAATCCTCTGTAGCTTCTCGGTTTTGTATAATGAGGATACTCCAATAATCCGTCAGAGAAACTGTCATCTTCAGCAGATTCTATTTTGCCTAAAGTTCCTTCAATTTTTCTTGAAATGCTATCTATAATGCACAAGGCAGGAAGTTCACCGCCTGTCACAACAAAATCCCCAAGTGAAATTTCGCGAGGTTTAATAATATCTCTTATTCTTTCATCGAAACCTTCATAATGCCCGCATAAAATAATAATTTGATTATACTTTGCTAATTCATTTGACAAACTATCCGTAAATGGTTCACCTTGTGGAGTCATCATTAACGTAATAGAATTTTCTAACTTATTTACAGCTTCAAAACATTCCACATAAGGTTGTGGCATTAAAACCATCCCCGCACCGCCGCCATATGGAGTGTCATCGACTTTTTTATGTTTATCAAGTGTATAATCTCTGGGATTATGAGTATTAACATTGATAATTCCTTCGTCAGAAGCGCGTTTCATAATGCTGAAATTCATATGCGATTGGATAAGCTCGGGAAACAATGTTAAAACGTCAAACCTCATGAAAGCAGGCCCTCAATGTTATTAATCTGAATTCTGCGATTGTTAATATCAACAGACAGCACAATTGCTTTTACAAAAGGTACTAATGAAACATTTTTACCCTCTGTTTTTACGGAAAGTAAATCGCTGGCACCGTTATTTGAAACTCCTACAACAACTCCGACTTTTTTATCACCGTCATAAACATCTAAACCAACAAGTTCATCAATAAGATACTCATCTTCTTGAAGATGTTCTCTTGCAGTTTCTTCTTTAACAAAAATAAGCTTATTTTTGTATTCTAATATATCGTTAAGGGAATCAATTCCTTTAAATTTAACAATAGCACATTTAGGAGTAAATCTCAGGCGCAAAATTTCTAACGATTTATAGTCATTTCCATCTTGAATATAAACTTCTCTTAATTCAGCTAAAAAATCCTCTCGATTTTTTGAATAACCGAGCTTAGCCTCTCCTTGCACCCCGTGAAAATTAAGAATCTTACCTACAGAAATAAAGCTATTGTTCTTCATCATCCTTCTTCTTAGGTTTTCTTCCGCGTTTAGGTTTTTCTTCTACAATAGTTTCTGTTTGAGCTTGAACTTCAGCAGGAACTGTAACTGTATCTTCTGCTTTAGGGTGTTTTGAAATTAAATAATCAGCAGGTTTATCAGTCCGTTCTTCATTCCATCTGTCTAATCCCATTTGTGCACGGATTAATTTGATACCGACGTGAACACGCCATTCATCCATTTTTAACTGTGCTGCAATAATTTTGTGGCACCCAATTGGCGGAAGCGGCAAAAGGGGCTCATATAAAGCCTTTATTGCCATCATTTGATCAGGTGAAATAGCAAGCTTTCTTTTAGGGAAAGGCAATTTAGGAAGCATCATTTTTTGACGTACCAAATTTATTCCAAAAAATACTTTTTGCGGTTCAACACCGATTTTTGCTCCGATAACCTCGTGTGCATCCGGATTAGGAAGCGGTAACATTGCCTTATACAGAAGTTCAATTTGTTCCAATTGCTCCTTGCTTACTAGTAGAGGTTTAGCTGGCTTATGCTGTTTCTTAGGTTGTGGGCGTTTGCTTTGTTGAGGACGTCCTCCTCCGCTTGCGTAATTATTTCTAAATCCGCCGGGACGTCTTTGTTGAAAACCGCCTCTGTTGTTATCCCTGTTATATCCTCCTTCTCGACGTTGATATCCGCCCTGAGAGTTTCGGTTATCTCTGTTATATCCGCCTTCTCTACGGTTATCGTCACGTCTTTGGTATCCTCCATTGTCACGATAATTGTTTCTGTATCCGTCTTGTTGGGATCTGTTATAACTTCTTTGTTCACGAGGCTCAGCTGAATATGAGCTATAACTTTGCATAGGTTTTTCTTCAGCTAGTTCAGCTCCTTTGTCTGCGTACAGACAACTAGGACAAATAACTCTTTTGGGGTTCTTTGTTTCAAATTCAGCACCACACTTAATGCACTTGTTCACATACATAATAAAAGCCTCTTAACAAATAAATTTCAACTAAAATATCCTACCAATAATTCTAAAATAATGAGATTAAATCAAAATTATGAGTTTAAATAAACTCACATGACTAATTATAATACATTGTTCAAATTTTTGCAACATGGCTAACTTTTGTTATAATTTAGTATTAAATACCAAACTGCTTAACTTTTACATTAGGTGTAATAAGTTCGTTTGGATCAAAATAGTATCCAGGTTGTTTATTTGAGGTTTTATATAAATTCATTGAGTCATTGTTATTTTCGTCAGCATAAGTTCTCAGCGGAGAAAAATTTTCTTTATTTTCGTTGCTGGAATCTGCTCCAAGTGCTTGTAAATCTTGAGAAGTGGCGTTGTTTAAGGATTCAGCAATATTGCTTACTCCGCCATCTTGAGTTAAAGTACCTATGCTTTTAATAAGAGGTTCAATGTTAGAATTCCAAGAACCGATTATGCCATCTATTGTTTCAAGAGATGAACCAATTGCTGTGTTGTAGTTTGTTAAGATGTTGCTAACGTTGCTTAATCTACCGATTCCATCCATTATCTGTGTTAAATTTATTCCGGCACCGGTTTTTCTTGTCATTGATGCCATACTTTGGTCAATAGATGCTCTGTATAATTTAGGTGCAATTGATGCTCCCGTAAAAATATTGCTTGATGCAGCGCTTGCGGCTTCTTTTTCCGCATCGCTGATTAATTTATTTTGCTCACCTTTTATATTAGTATTTACATTATTTTGAAGTTCAGATGCTGCTTTTTGGTAGTTCTGAGTGATTTGAATTTCACCATTTTGAGTTTTTTCAACTACGTCACCTTTTAAATCTTCAATTATTTCAAAAGAAGTTTCAACTGCTTCACTTTGTGTTTGTACATCGTTTTGTATGCCGGTAATAAAAGCAGCTATTTCAACCAATTGCCCTGTAAGACCTTGGATTTCAGATATAATAGCAGCTTGTTCTTGAGGGTTAGTTTTAGAAGCAAGAAGATTTTGTTTTTCCTCTATTGCTTCAAGAATTTTGTTTAACTCTTCTTGCTTTTCTTGTAATTTTTTTTGTGATTCTGCAATTTTATCATTTGCATTATTTAAATTTGTTTGTTCTGTTTCAATATTCGCTTGTATTGCACTTAAGTTCTTTGTGATGTCCTCTTCGGTTAAGTTAATTGATTTTTCAACACTTTTAACTCCTTTATTGTTTTTATCGACATCTTGTTTAGCGGCTTGAGCTTCTCCTAGGTTACCCAATAATGACATGATATTGCTAAGTATTGATTGTATGCCTAGTGCACGTTGATTTTCATCTCCTGAGACAATGCCTCCAATGCCTTCAGTTACTCCAAAAACGCTGTTGATATAAGGTTCAGCTCCACTTGGGATGCAGAATCCGTTGGTGTTAAGCATTTGCTTTAACTGAGCCAGTTCTTGAATGTTAGAATTTGTGTAAAGTCCAAGAGTCATCTTACTTCTTCCTATAATACCATCTTATATATATAAAGTATTGAAAAAGTAGGTAATTCCAAAAAGCGTTTAATTTGTTACAAAAGTTATACAAAAAACTAGCCAATTAGCCAGTTGTATTTAAAAAAAATGTATTATACATATTTTATATAGTATTAGAAAGGTATGAAAATGAATAGTTTTACAAAAAGAGAACTGGATGTTTTGTATTTGCTTCTTAAAGGATTAAACAATAAAAAAATTTCAGAGGAATTATATATTTCTAATCATACAACTAAAGCACATATAGCTTCTATTTACAGAAAATTAGGTGTTGTAAATCGAGTACAGGCGGCTGTTAAGTGTCTGGTTATGGGTAATAATTCTTTTTCAGATGGTCTTGATGTAAAAAATGAATTTGCAAAATTGAATATTTCTAATTAATAACGAATACTTATGAAAGTGTAGCGTGGCTTTGCCGCGCTTTTTTATTAACAAAAACAGAAGGCGGATTCTACAGAATCCGCCTTCTGTTTTTTTAATGTGTATTATTACTGAAGTTTTGCTTTATCTTCTTCTGTAACACCTTTGATTGTAAGGTTAATTCTTCCTTTGTCATCAATTTTAATAACCTTAACTACTACTTCGTCACCGATATTAACGTGAGGTTCAATAGTTTCAATTCTTTCTTGACATATTTGAGAGATGTGAACCATACCGTCTTTTCCGCCGCCTAATTCAACGAAAGCTCCGATTGGTATGATTCTGACAACTTTTCCTTTTATAACCATACCAACTTCAGGTTTAAATGTTAAATCGTTTATCATTTTCTTAGCAATAGCCGCACCTTCTTGATCATTTGATGTGATTGTCACAACACCATTGTCCTGAATGTCAATTTCAGCACCTGATGCATCGATTATTGCTCTGATTTGTTTTCCTCCTGGTCCGATTACTGTCCCAATATCTTCCACAGGAATTGTCATTGTAGAAATGCTTGGTGCAAACGGTGAAAGATGATCAGCAGGTTTAGTGATAACTTTTCTCATTTCGCCTAAGATATGTAATCTTCCTTCTTTAGCCTGAGCCAAAGCTCTTCTTAATGTATCATTAGCAATTCCTTTAGCCTTCATATCCATTTGAAGAGCAGTAATACCATCATCATTACCTGTTACTTTGAAGTCCATATCGCCAAGGAAATCCTCAATTCCTTGAATATCAGTAAGTACTACAGGCTCTTTTCCTTCTTCAGTAATCATGCCCATTGCAACGCCGCCAATCATACATTTTACGGGAACGCCTGCATTCATTAATGCCATTGACGAACCACATGTTGAACCCATCGATGTTGAACCGTTGGATTCAAGTACGTCAGATGTTACTCTGATTGTGTATCCAAACTCTTCTTGTGAAGGCAGTGCTGGAACGTTTGCTCTTTCAGCTAAGTTTCCGTGACCGACTTCACGTCTGCCCGGACCTCTCAACGGTTTAACTTCACCAACTGAAAATCCAGGGAAAATGTATTTGTGCATGTATGTTTTTTCGGTTTCCGGATCGACTCCGTCAAGTTCTTGCTTCATACCAGGTCCTGCAAGTGTTGCAACCGAAAGTATCTGTGTTTGACCTCTTGTAAATACAGCAGAACCGTGGGCACGAGGAATAACACCAACTTCGCACCAAATTGGGCGAACTTCGTTTGGTTTTCTTCCGTCAGCTCTAACGCCTTCGTCAAGAATCATTGCTCGCATGATTTTCTTTTCTGCGTTTTTAAATTCTTCCGCAACGAAGTCAATTCCTGTTTCTTCAATTATTTGTTTGATGTAGTGATCTTCAGGAAGTGCTTCTACTTTTTCTTTAACAAGCTTTTTAGCTTCTTCTAATTTTTCTTGTCTGTAAGTCCTGTCAAAATTATGATATGCATCAAAAATCATATCATGGGCAACTTCATTAATAATGTTTTTTAGTTCGGTAGTGTCGTAAGGGTTTACAAACTCTTCTTTTACTACGCCGCAAGCTTTTGCAAATTCTAATTGTACTTCGCATTGTTTTCTGATTTCAACTTGCGCAAATTCAACTGCACTCATAATATCATCTTCTGTAACAAATTTGCAGCCGGCTTCGACCATAATGACTGAATCGTGAGTACCTGCTACTACAATATCAAGGTCAGATGCGTCTGCCTGTCTGTGTGTTGGGTTTGCAATCAAGTTTCCGTTTTCATCTTTAGAAACTCTAACTGCACCGATAGGACCCTCAAAAGGTGCGCCGGATAACATTAAGGCGCATGAAGCTCCGAGCATAGCCAATGTATCAGGTTGATTTTCTTGATCGTAGCTGAATAATTGAGCTACTATTTGAATATCATTTCTGTATCCTTTTGGGAACAAAGGTCTTATTGGTCTGTCTATTAAACGTGAGATAAGAATAGCTTTGTCGCTTGCCTTGCCTTCTGAACGGTTATAACCTCCAGGGATACGTCCAATAGAAGACATTCTTTCTTCATAATCAATCAGTAAAGGGAAAAAGTCGATTCCGACTCTTGGTTCTTTACTTACACAGCAGTGAACAAATAACATTGTGTCACCACATCTGACTGTAACGCTTCCGTTAGTGGATTGTGCATACTTGCCAGTTTCAACAGTGACGGTCTTACCGCCGATTTCTAACTGAAAACTTTTTGTTTCCGGTACTGTCATTTTTTCCTTCTTTCTACGGCTACTCGAAAGCCGTATGCTTCCATTAAGTTATACAAATTCTCATGGATAATTATACTATAAAGGAAAAATATTTGTTTTCATTTTATAAAATTTGTGTAAAATTTAATTATCTTTAACAGATTGTATATCAAGTTTTCCTATTTTTCTTGATGCTTTAGCAAATTGAATAGTACCGGGAGGTAATGTTGTTACATAAGCGGCAACAAATCCGCTAAGAACACCAATTATTACTCCTGTACCGGTCATTAGAATGTTTTTTAAGGCAGATTTGCTCTTTGAAAACATAACAGGAAGCCCGAAACCGATTACACCTCCTGTAGTGATTAAAGCTTGTGATACTGCTTTTCTTTTGCTTAATGTATCTTCTTTGGAATGGGTTGTTACGTATTCTTGTATTTTTGGTGCGGATTCTAAAATGTCATTATAGGCGTTTTCAAATGTATCTGCCTCATTAAACGGTACTGTTAGTTTTCCTGCGGATTTTCCGTTAGAATCAACTACGTTATATAAAACTCTTCCGTTTTCGGAAAAGCCTAATCTCTGCACACTGCCAAACGGACTAGTCGGCAAAATATTGTTAATTCCATTTACCATATAAGACCACCTTTGCAAGTTTATTTTAGCACTTTTTTAATGTTTATAAAAGAGGTACGGGGCAAAATTTATTCGAAATTTTGCCCCGCAATATTACCGTGCTATTAACACAAATTTACTTAGTTAGCATAACAGCTTGAAGAAAGACTGTTTCTTAATTTATTTAATGCTCGTAACTCTGTTTGTCTTATACATTCTTTGGTTACACCGAAAATTTTACCAATGTCTTCAAGAGTTGTTTTTGCAAAGTTTTCCAAACCAAATCTCATTTTGATAACAGTTTGTTCACGTTCTTTTAAAACAGAAATAACTTGTTTAATTTCTTTTTTTAATTCTTCGTATTCTATATTTTCTTCGATAGTGGATTTTTCGTCAGCAATTACATCTGCAACTGACAATTCACTTCCGTTGTTAGCATCAAAATTCCCTTCGATTGAAACTGTTGTAGAATATGCTGACAGGAAGGTGTCTATTTTATCAGGTTCTATGTTCATTTTTTGTGCAACATCTTTGTTTGTAACTTGACAATTATACGCTCTTTCCATTTCTGCTTTTACTTTAGAAAACTTAGATAATGTTTCTTGGATATATACAGGTATTTTCATACAGTAAGATTGTTCGGAAATTGCTTTAAACATAGCTTGTTTAATCCACCATGTCGCATAAGTTGAAAATCTATACCCTAATTCAGGATTAAACTTTTCAACTGCAACTATAAGCCCTAAATTGCCTTCTTGTATCAAATCTACAATAGGAAGTTTTGAAACGTGTATAGCTTTTCTTGCAATCGTTAAGACTAATTTTAAATTGGATTGAACTAAAACTTTTTTAGCTTCTTTATCGCCTTTTTTAGCTTTTTGTGCTATTACTTTTTCTTCTTCAGCGTTTAAAGTTTTGTAGCTGTTTGCTTTTCTTAAATAAGCTCCAATATCATCAGAAGCTGACGTGAATGATACGAAACCTTCTCTTGCCGGGTTTGTTGTACCAACTTTTTTCATTCTAATAAATTGATCTTTCATAGCTAAACTCCTAAGGGGGGGGTAAATGTAAATTAGATTTTTTGTAACTACTAATTTTATGTATTTTTTGAATCTACTAATTTAATCTACCGATTTTTCTAACTTGATTTGTTTAATGACTACAAGCCTAATAGTCTTTCGGATTGGGACGAACACATAACTGGAATAATCCTTATATACACATAATATATCAATAGTATATAAAACTCAATAGTTTTGTTAAGAAATATTACAGAAAATGCTGTTTTTTTAGCTAATTTTTACAAAACTTAACAATTATAATCTTTAAAAGTTGACCTTAAATTAAATGATACTAAGCTTTTATGCGGTTTTCTGTGTTAATTTCTTGAATATATAATTTTAAATCTGTGATTCTTGTTTCCAATATTTGTATAGTTTCGATAATTTTATTTTCTATCTCTTTTGAATTCTTAAACATAGTATGGAAAAATAAAAATTTTGTAATATTTTCATTAACAAAATTTTTAAGTATAGCAATTTTGGTGTATATTGTAGGGTCTATAATTTCTTTGTGTTCACATAATAATGTAAATATGTCACCAAACCACCATTGTAATTCTTCTACATTTTTTATTTTTAAACCGTGTTTGGCTTTTTTTAGATAATAAGATAAGTCACTGTATATCTTTATAAATTTCTCTTTTTTGTTCGGAAGAAATTCTTTGAAGTATTTCATAGTTTGTTTATAACCTATATTAATAAGATTTCTTCTGGATTCTTTGTTTAAATTAAAGTCTGCAAAAAATATGTCACCTGTATTTATATTTATGCAATCATATCTGTCGTTTTGTCCGTAAGTTTCTGTCACAAATCTGGTAGCTACATCCGTTACGCAGCTGTATATCGTATTAATGTATGAAAGGGGATTCTTCTCATCTTTGTTATAATCGCCTTCCAATCTAAATTCCAGAATTCTGCTTTCCGAATTATTTATATTTTCTGATAATTTCCACATAGGAGAAGCTTTTTGTAAATCTCCGTCTACGAGAAATGCACCATTGTATTCATACGGTGCCATTAATCCCGGCATGCTCGATGATATTTTTATAGCATCGGCAACTGCGAAATCAGGTGTTTCAAAATTTGAAAATTCTTGGCTTTTAAATTTTGTTAAATCTGTAGTAATTATAACAAGTTTATTTTCTATATCTTTAAAAGTTACAATTTTTCCATTAGCATTTTCAACTTTATTTAAAAGAAGTTCGTTGAGCCATTCTTGAAAAATTTGGCCCTTGCTTATTGCTAAAGATTTACCAAATCCCAGATGTATATCTTTGAACAAATCAAAATTAACTTTCATAAAAAAGTTCTCGATTTCATAAGATTTATATCCACAAGCAACAAGTGATGCTATAACAGCTCCCACTGAAGAACCGCCAATAATATCATATTCTATATTTAGTTCTTCAAGAGCTCTTATCGTGCCAACGTATGCTAAACCTCTGATAGCTCCGCCGCCGAATAAACAAGTATATTTTAAAGGATTAGTCATAAAGATTAATTTTCTCCTTTTTATTTCTTGTAAAAAGCGTTTTCCTATAATAATTTATATCATATTTTGGCTTCGAATAGGAAGTTTTAATGTTTTTATTTTTAACAAAAATCCCGCATAAATATCCTTCAAATATCAAAGACCAATCTTTATTATCTTTTAGGGTATCGTATATTTCAATACTCTTAAGTGGCATAAGTATTTGGGTATCGTAATTATTTATAATGTCCTGCCAATTGGGTTCTGCCAATTCAAAATCTCGCAGTGTGAGAAATTCTTTATTGTTATAAACTTCTTCGTACCTTCCGTCCATATATATTAAATTGTCCGGATAAAGTTTATATGATACATAGCTTCCGAATCCAAAAGGAGTAACGATATTCCCTTGAATGTTATTCGTTTTTAAAAAATCTACTTCAAGCAGCGGAAATTTTGTAAAATCAGCTCTTGGAACGTTTGGAGAAAACAATGGTATCATAAGTGTGAAAAAAAGAATGGAAGGGTATAGAGCTTTTTCAGTTTTTACTAATAAGCTTTTATATTTTTTAATAAATTTGAAAATATCATTATAGCAGAGAGCTGAAACTGCAATTAAGGCTAAAGACAATAACTTTACGTGTGAGAGACCTTCTAAAAGCGTAGCTAAAATAATAAGATATTTAGTCAAATCATATTTTTTTGTTTTATATGAATTCATTATGCTTAGAATAGGTAATAAAATTATATAGGTAGTAACAAAAATGTATTGTTTGAAATGGTAAGGATTAAAAACGTTCCACCATTCCACAACGTATTTTCTGGTCATAGTTGCGGCATTAAAAAGGAAGCTAAGGTATTTTATTCCATATGGATTAATTGGTAATACGGTAAAAGCAAATAAAAGAATTAATCCGTAGTTTTTCCACTTGGATTTTTTTAATATTGAACCAATAAAGTATAGGAATATTAAGCCAATACCTGCAACAACTCCGCCATGCACATTATTCCA
>CAMZGT010000031.1 GCA_947306495.1 uncultured Acinetobacter sp. | reverse complement strand
CCTTTTCCCTTTTTCCGCTTGAGGCTTATGCTCAAGCTTTTTTTTGCGGGTTTTGCTATGGGCTCAGTCTGCTTATGCAGACTGAGCCCTTAACTTTAAAACATTGAAATAAATGACTATTTTTTGCTTACCAATGCTCTATCAAATAACTGCTTGTAATATGTCATATTAATATTTAAATTTTCACCTATATCAAAAAGCATAGTCAATAAATCCCTGTCAGCTTGACATGTAATGTCTTGAATCAAAGCTTCCATATTTGTAACTATTTTTGAGAAGAAATAACTTTGTGCTTCTGCAATATCTACATCTATTTCAAGTTTAGAAATGCAATCTAAAAGTTCAAGAGTTGCATCAACTTGTTGAATATCAAGCGCATAAGACAGTCTGTTTATATTTTGAGCTATCTTTTTACTAAATATCTTTGATGTAGGCTTTTTATCAATTTCAATCCCAATTCTTTTTGCCTCAAAATTGATATCAGAAGCTTGTTGTATAATATCGCTGTCGATAAACCCTTTTGATTCCGTAAATAATTCATTAAATTGCTTTGTTAAAACGTATTGAGCAGAAATTTTAAACTCTTCCGGAATTGCAAGTCCAAGCCCCTGCATTTGATATATAGAACCTTTGCCCTCATTGTACATTGACTCATATGTATTTGAGAAAATTTGTAATTTCCCTTTTAACATTGTTTGAAGAATTTTTCTTCTTTCCTCTATAAATATATCTTTTAATGTAAAATATTCCTTACCAAAATAATTATCAATCTGTCTGATAATCTCTGTCAAAGGTGATACAAGAAATGTTCTTATAAGTTCTTTTTTCATTTCAACAAAGTTCTCGGGATATTCTTTTATTGCACAGTGGAAGTCTCCTCCTGAGAATTGAAGCATTGAAAAGATTAAGTTAGATTTTTCTAACGTAACTTTTGATTCTACTTCAATATGACCGATAACAAGCTTTGAATCACCTTTTTTTACTTGTTTATATGATTTCTTTGTTATTCTGTAACAATAAACATTCTCCTCATCTTCAATATCATTATACAAAGATGAAATTGCCCATAAACAAACTATCTGTTTTGGTGTTACTACAGATGGCTTAACAAATTTGTTAAAAACATCTTTTCCTGTTCCGAATTCTAAAATATTGCTCTTTGCTTCATCAAGTATTTCTAAGAATGGTGTTTCTAAATCTTTCTTAGTGAAATTTTTTGCCAATTGCATCACTCTGGCTGCATATTTCATAATTTGTACCGTTTCTATACCTGAAATTTCAGAGAAAAACCAACCGCAGCTTGTATACATTAACATAGCCTGCCTTTGAATCTCTAATAGTTCCATGGCTAGAACTTTTTGTTCATCACTTAATCCTTCAACAAAATATTTATCCTGATAATTCTTTACCGAAATATCACCCCTGTCAAGAATTACATCTATATAATTATTTCTGGCTTCATCAGGTTTTTTAAAATATTTCTTACCATGTTTTGAATAGATAGCTGACATTTCATCTCTAAGAAAGTCCAATGCCTTTCTTAGCGGCTTACGCCATTTTTGGTTCCAACCGGGATGACCGCCGGTTGAGCATCCGCAGTCATCACACCATCTTCCGACTCCGTGAAAACAACTCCAAGAAGAAACAGGCTTTATTTCAACCTCCCAATTACTTCTGTATTTTTCCAAATATTCGGCATAATTTGTGATAATAAAACCCGAGTCCTTTACTTTGACTTTAACTGCATAGGATAAAGCCATGTCTCCAAACTTAGTATGGTGGCCGTAACTTTCTCCATCTGTAGCAATATTTATAAGTTGCGGATAGTTTCTGTCTTTTGATACACCGTCTTTAAGTCTGTTTACAAATTTGTTACCATCTTTAAGCAATTCATCAAAAGCTACCGACCTTGAAATAGCACCGTCATAGAAAAATAAGTCAATAAATTTACCCGGAGCTGATTTGATATGATATCTATAAGAACGAGCAGGGTCAATGTTTCCCCAACTTACATCCTGCCAAGTACTTTCACCCTCTTTTCTTATACTTTGAGCTTGATATGGCGAAAGAATCGTAAATTTAATCCCGTTCTCAACAAGCACTCTAAGAGTGTCATCGTCTACCGCAGTTTCAGCCAGCCACATACCCTCAGGTTTACGACCGTAACGATATTCAAAGTCTTTTATACCCCATTTCACCTGTGTTTGTTTATCTCTTTCATTTGCTAACGGCATTATCATATGATTGTAAACCTGTGCCATTGCATTTCCATGCCCGGAATGAGTTTTTCTCGAATTTATATCAGCTTTAATGACTCTTTCGTAAGCTAATGGTGCATACTCTTCCATCCAAGATAAAAGAGTAGGACCGAAATTATAACTCATATACTCATAGTTATTCACAACATTTAAAATTTGATTGTCTGAAGTAACTATTTTTGAAACCGAATTCGGATTGTAACATTCAGCATTTATACGCTCATTCCAGTCATGATAAGGATGCGCGCTATCCTGTTCTTCTATTGCTTCAAGCCAAGGATTTTCTCTTGGAGGCTGGTAAAAATGCCCGTGTATTGCCAAAAATACTTTGTCTTTATCATTCTTCAATTCCGACATTTGTTTTTCCTTTCGGTATGATACTATTTTTTATCCTCTTCAGGTGCTTTTTTCAATATCTTAATTTCTTTTACATCAATCCAAGCATCACCTAAAGCATCAGAAAAAACATTTCCTTTTATTTCTATTTCATCATTAGTTTTTAAATCAATAAATTTTTCTGCAACATCGCGTTTTAAAAACAATTTCATTTCGGATAAAGGAATATCAAAACTTGTATCGTCCCTCTTTATCAGAAATGAAATATAGTCTTCCGAAGATTTGAACGCAGGTTTATAGTCTAAACCCAATGTTGAAAATTTATCAAATTTTGCTTGCATAAGTATATTTTTATTAAGATACACTTTAGGATTCGCAACAATATCCAACGGTTTTGCACTTGCCGAATTTACTGCTACTGTTTGTAAAGTTTGTTGTTTAACAGACGGAGCTGTGTGCGCGATTGCCTTTTCTGTATAAAAATTACTTGTTGTTAAAATACCTGCACTAATTACTATAAGTGCCAATGATTTTATATATCCGATTTTCTTCATAATAATACCCTCTTCTCTTATATCATTTTAACATGCTTTCCTTTGGCAGACAATATTTATAAGTATTATATTCAATCTTGCATTTGTAAGCAGTTTTGAGTAATATTATAATATATGAAAGACTTGGAGAGTATAAACAAAGAGAGAAACTGCAGGGTTAATCTTTCACAATATAAAGATTTAATCGAAACTGTATCAAAAGTTGAATACAAAAAAATATCAACTTTAGGTCTTATTGAGTTGTCAGAAGTTATTGCTCTTGCAAATTATACAGTATATTATCTGGTTAATAATTCTAAAAGCAAGGAAATTTATAATACAGCGTATCTTACTAAAGCAATAAAATGGGCATTACGTAATGAAATGCGACGCAGATATAAATGGTACGTTATGAAAAACGAAACTGCTCCAGAAAAAGAGCAAATAAAAGACGCTGTTTATAAAACGATTCTTTCTATTGATGAGCTTGCGGAAGCTGAAAATCCTACACAGATAAAAGATATTAGAAGAACACCTGAAGAAAAAGCCGAAATAGTTGAGCTTAAAAACAGAATCTGCGAAGTTATGAAGAATCTTTCACAGCGTGAACAAGATTTAATCGAAGCAAAATATTTTTATGATAAAAAGTTAAAAGATATTTCTGTTGAATTAAACATTTCTCAGTCTAGAATATCCAGAATTATACAAGGTGCTTTGGATAAAATTAAAAAAGAATTATTAAAGCAGGAACAGTTAGATGAAAACAATATTTGAAAAAAGTAATGGGGTTTCAGGAGTAGAATTTGAAGATTGTTGTTTAGGAGATTTTTTTCCAAAAGAAATTTTAAGGGAAGGTTCTATTGGACTGCCTCAATTGAGCGAATTGGAAGTTATGCGCCATTATAAAGAATTAAGCGACCGTAATTTCTGTATTGAAAAAGGGTTTTATCCGCTGGGCTCCTGCACTATGAAGTATAATCCTAAAGTCAACGAGTTCTTAGCTTCTTTGGAAGGATTTACCAATTTGCACCCGTTGCAATCTGATGAAGATTCTCAAGGAGCTTTAGAACTTATGTACAAGCTTCAAGAAGCTTTAAAGAAAATTACAGGTATGGATGCCGTAACCTTACAACCGGCAGCAGGCGCGCACGGTGAGCTAACAGGTATGATGATTGTAAAAAAATATTTTGAAACGAAAGGGGAATTAAATCGTAAAAAAGTTATCGTCCCTGATTCAGCTCACGGAACAAATCCTGCGAGTGCTAAAATGTGCGGATTTGATATAGTTGAAGTTAAATCCGACGAAAAAGGTCAAGTTGATGTTAATGCTCTGAAAGAACTTGTTGATAAAAACGTTGCGGCCATTATGATGACAAATCCTAATACTTTAGGAATTTTTGAAGAAAAAGTGCTTGAAATATCAAAAATAATGCATGAAAACGGCTCTTTATTGTATTATGACGGAGCTAACTTTAATGCCATTATGGGCTGGACAAACCCAAAGCTAATGGGTTTTGACGTTGTTCATTTAAACCTGCATAAAACATTTTCCACGCCACACGGCGGAGGCGGACCGGGTGCAGGTCCGGTTTGCGTTACAGAAGAATTAAAAGAATATTTACCATCCCCGATTATAGATTTTGATGGTAAAAAATACTATAGAAATTATAACATTAAACGCTCTATCGGGAAGGTCAGGGGATTTTACGGAAATTTCGGAGTTCTGGTAAGAGCTTACGCATACATTCTCATGATGGGAGATAATCTTAAAAAAGCAAGTGCTGATGCCGTATTGAACGCTAATTATATTAAAGAAAAATTAAAAGGTACTTATGAACTCCCATATGACGAACCTTGTATGCATGAATTTGTTTTATCTGGAGAAAAACAACATAATCAGGGTGTTTCAACATTAGGAATAGCTAAGCGTCTTATGGATTCCAATTATCATCCGCCTACAGTTTATTTCCCGCTAATTGTTCACGAGGCTATAATGATAGAACCTACAGAATCAGAATCTAAAGAGGTTTTAGACGGTTTTATTGATACTATGCTAAAAATTGCCAAAGAAATTGAAGAAACCCCTGAAGAAGTTTTAAAATCACCTAAAACAACACCAATTAAACGTGTTGATGAAACTCTTGCCGCAAGACAGCCTGACTTAACATTTAAAGCTTAGTAGAAAATGTTAAGATTAACGGAAAAGTATTGACAAATTCTTGCCTTCTTCAACACTTTCAGATATTTTATACGGATTTGAGAAAATATTAAATTGCTTATTAAATAATGGTCGTTTGCTTCCTCTAAAGCCTAAACGTTTAAGTATCATAACTCCGTTTTTGGAAGTAAAGCAATCCATTATGATTTTTCCTCCGCCTTCCTTCACAATCTTCAAACCGTCTTTTGCCTGCTGTACGACATATCTTGCTTTATCTCTGGCATTTGAATTTACAAAAACGGTTCCAACAGGAAGAGCTATTCCTCCGGCAAGTATGATTGCATCTATCTCTGATTTTGGAATTAAAGGAACATACCTGTTTTCAGGATTAATAGTTTGAGCATTATTTTTTCTTAAGAAATCCTGCAGCTCAGCTTGCGATCTTATACCGTACTTTTTGAAATAATCATATCTGTTACCGAAATCTATAGCACCTGCATCAAATATTGAAATAGCTGCATTGCCGTCTGCAGAATACATCATATAAGCAACTTTTGCTAAACTTTGCTTTAATTCAGCTTTTTCTCGCATTAAACTCGTTTTATCAGAAGGATTTGATTTAAGCAATTCATCAATTTCGTGAATTCTTTCCCAAATTTGAATTCTGTTTCTGTTATTAACCACTACACCCATATCATATGGAGTTCCTGTATTGAGAGCTTGGGGTCTGTTTTGCATTGCTCCGTTCATTGATTCAGCTATACGTTTTCTGTAATCTGTTAAACTTTCCCAAGGTAATGCATTTCTGTTTTGAAGATATACATTCTTTGCCTTTTCTTCCCAACCGGTCATTCCGAATTCGTCACCTGCATACATTGTATAAATACCGGGAAGCCCCTTCATAAATTCCATAATCATAGAAGCTTTTGCGACAGCCGGTTCTGTTGCATATTTATAAATACTTTCAACAACCTGTTCTTTATTTTGGATAGCTCTTCCGTATTTAACTTCTGCGTGTTTTATTGCCATCTCTATAGCGGTATGTATATCTCTTGCAGCATAACCGTTTTTCTTCATTGTTGTAACTAAAGGCTCTGACATCGTATAATCCTTGGCCGAACTGATTTTTTCACGATTATATTTTTTAACGAAATCAACAGAAGCTGCTTTTATCATATCAGTGTATTTAGGATTTTGTGTTTTTGCATATGAATCGCTTATCAATCTGGCAAGCTGCAGTGTATAAACATCGTATTCTTGCGCATTTAAGGTTTCTCCAATAAAATCATTTAAATATTTTCTATTTTTTTCACCGACTCCATTATCAGCCCAGTCAAAATCTCCGTGAACCAAATAATCACTTATATCGCTTGAGTTAACTTGCTTTTTAATTTCTGTAATCAGTCGTTGCTTCTCGGATTCAATAAGCCTTAATCCGTGTGCCTCCGCTAATTTAAAGATTTCAGCACATGCATTATCCATATTTTGAAGTTCAGGAATGCTAATTCTTGATAAAGAAGTACTATCACCAAGATAGTTACCGTTTGCCAAATCTCTTAAAGCATTTATCAGAATATTTTTATCTGCATTTGTTGCAATGCTGCCTATATCTTCATTGACAACATCCATCAATAATTTACTCATCGCAACAGCTCTTGGACTTACGGTTTTGAAATAATCATTATTATCAACATTCAACCTTAATTCTATCGGTATTTCATCAATGGTTTTAGAGCCCGAAAGAACTCTGATAGCATCTGTTCTGTGATTTCTATTTTCACTGAAGTTTACATAATCATTTAACATTTTTGAATGGTATAATCTCATATCTAAAGCCAGACCATGTATCATTCTTGGTTTATCGTGATTGCCGATAAATGTGTATAAGTTTCTTATATAATCCGCACTTCTTGTGTTAATTAATTCATCAAATCTGCCTTTAAAACTGTCATGTTCATTGGAAATACCTGTTCCTGTTTCAAATTCAGGTGCAAATACTTTTAATAAATCTGTAAAGAAATATGAATATCCTGCCTCAGAGTTAATTCCGGTTTCATTAAAGAACTTTGCCAATGCATCAGGTGCACCGTTAAATTTTTGTCCTATATTAGTTTCACCATTATAAGGGCAAGATTTTTCACCATAAGTATCTCTGATTAAATCCGGAATATCTGTTATTTCAGCAACAATATATGAATTCGGATTTTGAGATTTTACTGCTTGAACATACATTGCCCAGAACTTTATAACCTTATCCCAAACATCATCGAAACTTTCATCCCTATTTCTTATTGCATCCATATCCATAACATCTTTTGCAGCATCAAGACGCCAGTTTAAGCCGAGCCCTGCACGGTTAACAATAGCTTCTGCTAATCTGAAGCTTGAAATGTCTGTTCCGGCAATCCTTTTATTGATTGCATCTGCAACAAAGTTAATATCACTTGATGATATAGTTTTTAATCCTTTTGCGATTTTGTGCTCAAGTTTTTGAGCTTCATCTTCCGGACTGTATCCGTTTATTCCTAATGATTTTAGAGTTGTTGCAGATTTTATACTGTCATAATCGTATGTTAGTTCACCATTTGCTAAAACTTTCACTTTAAAGGTTGAGCCCGCAAGAGATTTCATTAAAGCATATTTAGCAATATCCTGACCTGCTAGTTCAATAATATACTCACCGTATTCGGTATAACTGCCGTCAGAGTTTAACAATTTTTCATTCGAATTTTTATTAACTTGATTAATAATATCATCTGCGAATTTTTTAAGTTCATTTGTGAATAACCCGTTAACCTTGTTATAAACATTAGCATAATCTTTTACAAGATGCGGATTTCCGCTTTTCAACAATTCGTAGCGAGACATCCCTATTGTTTCGTCCGTTGTTGCACGATTAGAGAAATATGAAGTTGAAAGCACTCCAACCGTATTTTCCCCAAATTCAAGGGCATCCAACGGCAATTGCATAAGCGCTTTAACTGTTACGGAATCTTTGTCTGATATCCCTTTCGGACTAAGTAAATACTCTCCGTTAATAACATTTGCAAGGATTTCTTCATTAATAATTGCCTCTTTTGGGAGTTTGCCTTCCTGAATTAATTTTTCAATACCACTTATAGTCTTCGTTTTTCCGATTGTTTGTGCCGTGTAAATTGTTTGAATATCTTTTACTTTTTGTGTCCAATATTTACCGGCCTGAATTGCCATATCTTGAACTTCTTTTGTTGCACGTTCAATTTTTTGTTGTTCCAAATATCTCTGTGCAGAATCAGGGATTGCTTGAAGGGCTTTTAAATCATAGCCTGATATCCCATAATTCATCTTAACCATATCTGTATTAGCATCCCACGCAACAAAACCGCCTTCTGTTTTTTTATCAATTTTGAAGTTAGAAAACTGACCAGCTAAAGCTGTTCCTTCTGTAGTATCCAGTTTGATTTTGTGTCCGTTTTTATTCAACTGATTTATTGTATTGATTCTGTCATCATATTCTTTAGGGTCTATTTGGAAAGCATAACCAATCAAAGTATCGTTATGCGTATTTATATCAAGTTCTTTTTTATCAGATTTTATGTTGTCATAAACTCTTATAATATTGTCTAAATCACTTACGCTAGATTCACTTACCTGTGATGCATCATAAATTTGAAAAATAGTTTCTTTATTCGGTTTGTAATTCGGGTTTGTAACTTTTTTATAAATTCCGCCGGACTGAAGTTCATAGTTGTACGGAGAGTTTATAACTCTGTGTCTTAAGTTTTTAGCATTTTCAGGAATTACACCAAGACCTATACTTTGGTTCTTTATCCCATCCATCCTAAACCAATAATAAGTTTGAGGATTATTTTGCGCCCATCTTAGAGCATATTGGAAGTGAATTCCTTCAAGTCCTTCAGAAGTAAAGGTCCCGTCGTAAACATAACCCATGCCATTTTTATACATTTCTCTCATAAAAGATGAAAAGTTCTCTATCGTTCCCATTCTGGAAGCTATTTGCATGTTGTTCTTATTCCAATAGCTATGAGAAGATACGTCATCTCCATTTGCAATCGGAGTTGAAAATAACATTTTATATCCGTTTTCTTTCAGGTATGGAATTTTTGCTTCAAGTCCGGCTATTCCGCCTCCATATATATTAGAGAACGTCCTTATTGACTCTTCGGCTGATTTTTGTATATTTTTATCATAATAAATTTCGCCCGTATTTGAATCGTTAAATCCTCTGTACCGAGCTCCAGGAACAAAAGAATCGGGTATTGCTAAATATCCTGCTCCGTTAACAGTCGGCGTTGTACTTTTTCTTGTAACGAAAGTGTGGGTGTACTTGCTAGAAGGTTCTTCGTTGCTTACTTTAAAAACATACTCACCATTTTCAGAACGTTTTATTTTCATGCCGGTATCAGCATTTTCAGATAGAATATTACCCTCTTTATCTTTTCTTACGTAATTGTATGCGAATGGTTCATTTTTATCGAGATTTGTAATATCTTGCAGGTTTACTTTAATACCCTCTGGTTTAAGCGGGATTGTTGCAATAGGATTATCGGATAGTCTGTAATTATAGTTATCGGTAGGTGTTACCTTAAAAATTTGAACTTCGCAAGTTTCTTCTTGAGGATTATAAGGAAAATTAAATCTCAAAATATCCTCGCCTACGCTGTTTTTGCCATAGTTGAGGCTTTTAAATCCTATATTGGGCACAAAACCTACTTTATTTACAAACACATCTGACTCCTTCTGGTAATATAAAGAGTTGAAAATAAAATTTTTTGCTCTTTTTTCAGCATGTAATATGTAAATATTTACAAAAATTTACACTTTTAATACACACAATTATTTTATACAACAAACAACGATAAACATATAGTTTTTATATATCCAATCCTGACATCATATCAATCAATGTGTTAATTGTGTTTTCCATATTAACGCTCTCTGTTGTTCTTTGTTGTAAAAAAGCATTAATCTTAGGCATCATCTCTATCGCAACATCCAATTTTGGATTTGTTCCCTGTTGGTACATACCTACATCTATAAGGTCTTTGTTTTCTCTGTATAATGACATTAACGCTCTCATTTTGGCTGCCGCCGTTTTATGCTCTTCCGATGCTATTGCAGACATAAGACGGGAAATACTTCCTAAAATATCTATTGCTGGGTAGTGGTTGGATTCAGCGACCTTTCTTGATAAGAAAATATGTCCATCAGTAATACCACGAACAGTATCAACAATCGGGTCATTTATATCGTCTCCTTCCATAAGCACTGTGTAAAAAGCTGTTATGGAACCTTTAGGACTGTTACCTGCTCTTTCCAAGGCTCTTTGCAACCATGAAAATATAGAGGGCGGATAACCTTTCATTGTTGGAGGTTCTCCGATAGAAAGCCCGACTTCACGCCCCGCCATTGCGCAACGAGTTATGGTGTCTGTCATTAAGAAAACTTTTTTTCCTTGGTCACGAAAATATTCACAAACAGAAGTCGCAGTTAATAAACATTTTTGACGGATTAATGGCGGCTGATCACCTGTTGAACAAACGATAACAGATTTTTTCATACCTTCAGGTCCGAGCGCATCTTCAACAAATTCTTTTACTTCTCTCCCACGCTCGCCTATCAAAGCTACAACGTTAACATCAGCGTCAGAATTTCTTGCAATCATACCTAGAAGTGTACTTTTACCTACCCCCGAACCGGCAAACAAACCCATACGCTGTCCGCACCCGAAAGTCATACAAGAATCAATCGCTCTAACTCCGGTTGAAAACATCTCTGTAATAATAGGTCTTTCAAAAGGTCCGGGCGGAGGGCCTTCTACATTTCTCCACAAAGCTCCTTCTATATTCATAGGCTTGCCATCAATAGGTTCTCCCATAGGATTTATAAGCCTTCCAAGCAAAAAATCTCCTACAGGAATTGTTATGGGTGCTCCTGTTGTTGTTACCAAACTTCCTTGTCCTATACCCGCACCATCATATAAAAGTAATAATTGAGCAACATCACCTTTAAACGCAACAACTTCTGCAGGTTTTTTCTCTCCGGTGGCAGCTTCGATGTAACATAAATCTCCAATCTTTAACCCCGGAAGCTTAACTTCTACAGTCAAACCTAACAGTTTTGATACACTGCCTTTATATTGATACAAATCAACATTTTGTATTCGATTGTGAACTTTTACCTTAAGATTATCAAGATATTCCTGATTGACGCCTTCCATAATTGTATATTAACATATATTTATTTGACGGTAAATACTCATAATGTTTGAATATTTTACAAAAAAATTTTTAATGGTAGTATATTTACATAAGCTTAGCGGTATCGTCTAGTGGTTAGGACGGGAGATTCTCATTCTCCAAACAGGGGTTCAATTCCCCTTACCGCCGCCAATAAAAAGGACACGCTCGTCGTGTCTTTTTTATTGGCTTGATTTGTAATGAGGTATGTGAAGAACCCCTGCAAACAGTCGGTTTGCTAGGGGTTCAGCGAGGAGCGAGCAGAGTGCGAAGGACTTTTCTTTGAAAGAAACGAAGTTTCTGAAAAGAAAATCCGTAGACACGTTTAATGCGAGCGACTCAAGACAATTCCCCTTACCGCCGCCAATAATAGTCCTCATTTGAGGGCTTTTTGTTTTTGGGGAATTGAACCCGCCATCACTCTCGTGATGTGGGGTTCGCCCCTCTCACAAAACGATACTTAATCGTTTTGTTCGGCAGAGTCCTTACCGCAGTAAATATAATGTAACAATATCAAAGAAGTCTGTTACAATCAGGCAATTTCAGTAAACAAAAATACTTTATATAAATATAGGTGAAATAAGGACTTCTTATGGGATTACAGAAACTGGGTATAGCATTAGCTGAACAATGTACTAGATTTGCCAAAGCATGCGGCAAGTCTAGTATATTGCACACAAAACCTGTTCACATACCAAATATTGAAGGATTAAGATACTCACGTGCCTTAACAGGAGATATTGTTAAATTAGAAAAACCATTAAGTAAGTTTTCTCCTATTGAACAACGGATTATTAAAGCCAGTACAGAAGATGAATTAACAATATTAGAACACGATGTAGATAAGTTATTGACTTCTGGACAATTAGATAAGGAAGTTACTCAACGATACATAACAAAGTATCAACAATTTTACAGAGATATTTACAAAGGCAAGAGCATATCTCCTAACAATATATTCAAAGATGTATTCGGTAAAAATCTTACAGACGAAGAAGCGCGTATGTTATGTGCTAAGTATAAAGCCATTCTGCAAGAACCAGACACAGCAAAGTATGTAGATAAATTATTTTTACAAGCAAAGAAAGATTTTGGGTTGGAATATATCCCATTCGAACTACGGCAAGAAGTTCAAGACGGTGTTGGATTTGCAATTCGCGGGGGGGCTTCAGAATACTTGGATTATCTTAAATTAACTTATAATAAAGATAATCCGCTAAATAGACATAAATTGTTCGGATTAATTATGCATGAAGTTAGCCACGCAAGACAAACAGAAATTGCAATAGCGGCAGATTTTGGCACTTATGTAAAAGCACTTGCTTTAAGATTACAACAAACACCTAAGTTTAAAGATAAACCAATAAATGAAATTATTCAAGCTGTTGCGAAAAGAATTGGCCCAGAAAAGTTACAACTTATCAGAGGTAAATATGGTACTCTTGATAAAAGCTCAGAGTTGTATAAAAACGGTGTATCATATATAGACGGTACTCTTAATTATGAGGGTGTTAAAGAATTTACACCAGAAGCCTTTAAGAGATATAAATTACAGCCAATAGAAGATGAAGCATATCACATACAATCTAAAGCAAATGAATTGTATTACTATTTAACTGAAATGATGTAAATATTGTTACACAGACTGTAACTTAATATTATAATCGTAACCCAAGCCGTTGATTAGTTTGAAAATCGTGTACCCTATATGTACCCGTTTTATATTTACGAGTGATAACATAAGTTTACATATTAACGATTTTATTACGGTTTATGGTATAATTTTCCACAGAAACGGCACTGTAAGGGGTTTCTCATTCTCCAAACAGGGGTTCGCCCCTCTCAGAAAATCCTCAACGGTTCGGATTTTCTTCGGCAGAGTCCTTACCGCCGATAATAATAAGTCCTCTTTTGAGGGCTTTTTTGTTTTTTGGAAATTGAACCCACCATCGCACTCGCGATGTGGGGTTCTGCCCCTCTCAGGAAAACGTGACATTTAGTCATCTTTACATATTTACTCCAGGGGCAGACTCATTCCCAAGACTCCATTAAAAAGTTGACTAAATATCAAGTTTTTAATGGAGCAGGCAACATCAGAAAAGAAGTTTCTGCATGCCGTATACTAATTGCCTATATATTATATGAAAAGGTATGGTACCTTAAAATATAAAGAAGGTAATTATGATAACATTTTTTACGAATGCTCATATGAAGGGAAAGACCCTCGTCCAGCTTACAGGATTTTATGGTATATGCAACAAAACGGAACAAAAAAGAAATAATTTGGTCAGTTGATTTTACAAAACAATAAAGTCAAAAAGTACGAGTGGATAATTTTCCCTTGTACTTTTTTAATATCCATTGAAAAATTTATAAACGAATAGGTTTATAATAAATTTTCGCCTTTTTAAACCTAAAAGTATGTCTTTAGTAATCTCTGTCTTCTGTATTCTAATTTTAATATGTAAATTTTTGTTAATCTAAAACTAATGTAACGCAATATTTTCAATTCAAGCGTTTTATTATATATAAAGTGTGCAAAGGAGGTGTCTGTATGACTATATCATTCAATGCTACAACTAACAATTTTCAAGTCCCAAATAAATCTAAAAAATATGACCGAAGCATGCCAATTAAAGCTGCTGCTATAAATACAGTTACCTGGACCGGTATCGGCTTAGGATTTGATTATTTGATAATGAACAAAATTTTTAAAATAAAATCTTCAATAAAACAATCTCTTTTACTTAACGGTATTTTTGGTTTAGTGATGGGTGCTTTTGCATTTCATAAAGCAAATAAGCTGCAAAAAGAACAACAAGTCAAAAATTTTGATGACTTATTTGAGTATTCTGTCAATAAAAAATCTTAAACAGAATCATTTTGCTTTCGAAAAGAATTTTATAGCAGGCCTTTCTATAAGGTAATACGTTGCTACACCAAAAAGAATTGAACATACATAAATTATTACCACATTCCAAACAGGGTAGTTCAAAACAATCTCAGGATGATGCACATAAACGTACTTCGCCCATATATTTCTGAAAATTACATGAGTTACGAAGATTGAGTAAGCAAATTTACCAACAAAAACAGAAAAATTATTCTCTAAAAATTTTGAAATATAACCTTGCTTTATTATGAATAAAATCATTAAAACAGCAAAAAGCAAAACCAAAAGTAATCGATTTTCATAAGACATCGAATGAATGCTAAAAAAATTGTTAAAGATAAAAACAATTAACATGCCTTCCAGACCTGTACAAATAAGCCTAGTTAAAATGCTACATTGCCCAAACCTAATATTTTTTAAAACATCGTTGTAAAACTGTAATATAAAATAACCAAACGCCATACCACCAAGACCTCGCATAACACCTTTATTAATGACGTAATAAGCATTTAGCGGATTATCTAAGGAACTGTTTGCATAAAATGCATACGCTATAAACAGAACAACCGATAATATTAAATTAAACCATTTTTTATCAACAATTTTATATAAATAAAAGAACAGACAAGAAACCCAAAATAAAACAGATATATACCATGTATTTGCAAGAGTCGAATCGTGATTAGTAAATCCGACATTATGAAGCATAAATACAACCCATATATCTTTGTAAAGTTTAAAACTTCCATGCATCAACGCACTATATATTATTTTGTACAAAAGTGTTCCAAAAATTGCAACAGGAAGAAGCCTTACCAGCTTTTTTTTAGCAAATTGATAGAAATTTTGTGCAAAATCCGTTGTAAAGAACAGAAAGAAACCGCTTATTATAAAGAAACAATCAACAGGAACATTTCCAAAAGTATTATTCGCTACAATATGGTTATATAAAGGTATATTTAAACGTTCTGGCACCCCTTCTAATGCATTATTAATATGACGCAACACAATTGCCAAACACAACATAAACCTTAAAAAATCTATATTTTTAAAATATGTTTTTACTTCCTGCACTTATACTCTCCTTAAAAATTCCTAAAAAATAATCTAAAACAATAATATATGAATTAAAATCATTTTTCAATGTGAAAAATGATTTTAATTCAATTAACATTATATTTTTTTTGATTATGATTGAGAATAGTATGAAAAAGAAAGAGTTGCTGGGAAAACGTCTACGAGATATAAGAAAGTGCAAGGGATATAGTCAAGAAAAACTGGCAGAAGAAATTAATGTTGATCCAACAACCATAAGTAATATTGAAAATGGTAAAAATTATCCTTCATTGTGGAATCTTGAAAGTATTTTGCATGTTTTGAATTGCTCTTTCTTGGATATCTTTGATTTCGAACATAAAAATTCTCAAGAAGATTTACTACAGCAAATTCTATTAATGCTAAAAAATAATCCGTCAAAAATTGAAGACTTTTACAAAATCGCTGTAGCTTTAACTAAATAAATATTTTTTAATATTTTCCAATCATACAATTAGATGATGTCTTTATGGGCAAAAGTAGTAGTATTAGAGTACTAACTTGGTAAACTGTCTTTCTGAGAGATTATTATGAAATACGATTATAAATTACTTATGGACAATGCAAAAGAAGCCGCAAAAACTTCTTACTCACCTTTTTCAAAATTTGCTGTAGGTGCTTGTGTACTTGCAACAAGCGGAAAAATATACAAAGGATGCAACGTTGAAAATTCTTCTTTTGGCATGACTATTTGCGCAGAAAGATGTGCAATCTTTAAGGCTATTTCAGAAGGTGAAAGAGAAATTTTGGCTGTCGCCATTTATTCACCCAATACTGATGACTGTAATCCATGCGGAGCATGCAGGCAAGTTATGTATGAATTTCAAGGTAAGAATGAAATTGAAATAATAACAGAAAGCTCCGGGGTGCTGAATGTAAGAAAACTTAGTGAATATCTTCCGTACGGCTTTAAAATATAATTAAAATTGAGGGGTATCGTTGTATATAATAGAACTATTTATAAAATGGCTTAATAAAAATAAGCGAGGTAAGAGCACAAATCCAAACAATATTCTTAAGGAAAATTATAAAGAACCTGAAGATGAAGCATTGAGTTGTGAACACAAATTCATGCCGGTAGATAGTACTGGAACTGTTTTAGCTTGCACAAAGTGTGGGTTTGTTATAAAACAAAGGAAACAAATTAATAAGGAATAATATATGAACAAATTTTTAGATTTTATATCATCAAAAAAGTTTAGAAACATAGCTTGTTTCATTCTATTTACTTTTCTTATGGCTGTGACAATTTCTTCACAAAATTTCTTTTTCCAAAAAGTTATAGAAAACGGTATCAGCAAAAAAGATATAATTGCACAAAAAGATATCAAAGTTATTGATACAAAAAAAACAGACTTGCACAAAAAAGAAGTGGTGCAAAGTGTAGAACCTATTCTTACTCAAGCTGAAGATGAATTTATTACTACAAATTTAGAAACTCTTCGTAATTCGGTAATAAAAATTCGTGACAAAGAAGCTCCGGAGAGTGTTAAGCGTGATGAATTAAATGTTTTGTTTGATGAAGTTAACAAGCAAGGCTTAGTGGATTTTTTACTAAAATCAAGTGATAGTGATTTGAGAGCCGTTTTTGATAAATCACAAATAGCATTAACTTCTGTATTAAATGTTGGAATATCGTCAAAAGATTTTGAAAATAATACAGTAACACATATTATCCGAAGAAATATACCAAACAACGTCCCGAGATATCAGGCAACACTTATAACCGGAATATTAAATCAAGTTATAGTTCCAAATCTTGTTGTAGATGAATTTGCTACTGAAATAGCAAAAAAGAATGCTCAAAATGCCGTAAAACCTTATGAAGTTGTATTTAAAAAAGGTCAAAAAATTGTATTTGAAGGCGAGCCTGTAACAAAACTAAAACGAGATGCTCTCCGAGCAGCC
>CAMZGT010000030.1 GCA_947306495.1 uncultured Acinetobacter sp. | reverse complement strand
CTGTAGCACAATCGTTACCCATATTACCGAATACCATTGTTTGAACGTTAACAGCTGTTCCGAAATTGTGATCAATTTTGTTCATATTTCTGTAAGCAACAGCACGAGGAATATTCCAAGAACGGAATACCGCTTCGATAGCTTCTTGAAGTTGTACATATGGATCTTGAGGGAATTCTTTTCCTGTTACTTCTTTAATTTTTGCTTTATATATAGGAATCAATGATTTCCATCCTTCAGCAGAAATTTCTGTATCAGAAGTTACACCTTCACGAGCTTTAACTTTTTCAACTTCTGATTCGAAGTAAAGTTGTCTGTCCATTTCCCAAGCAACAGAACCGAACATTGTTAAAAATCTTCTGTATGAATCATAGCAAAAACGAGGGTTATTAGTTAATTTAACCATTGCTTCTACAGTTTCATCATTCAAACCTAGGTTCAAAATAGTTTCCATCATACCCGGCATAGAAACTCTTGCACCGGAGCGAACAGAAACTAATAACGGATTATTCAAGTCGCCGAATTTTTTACCTGCTTGTTCTTCAACAGTTTTTAGGGCAAATTTTACTTCATCCATTAATCCTTCAGGCATTTTGTTGCCGTGGTTAATGTAATCCATACAAGTTTCAGTTGTGATAGTAAGTCCCGGAGGCACAGGAAGACCTAAATTAGTCATTTCTGCAAGGTTTGCACCTTTACCGCCGAGGAGCGCACGCATATCAGCGTTACCTTCTTTGAATAGCCATACTCTTTTTTCAGCCATTTTATATTTCTCCTTCTTTATTGGCAGACCTATGTCTGCACTGCTACTTTTGTCAATTCAAAAATGTTTATACATTTTATTGTCAAAAATAGTCTAGCATAAAGACAGAGCATTTCATAGCGATTTTGCTCGTTTTTTGTAAAATTTTGTAACGTTATTTCAAGTAATCAAAATTAAGCATAAATCTTTTTACTTGCATCTGATTCTGCAAGCATTTTGGCATGAGCTTTTCTTGTATTTGAGTATGTTAAAAGCGGAATGAAGCAGCCAAGTATAATCGGAGAAATAAATACTGTTACAAGGAAACCGGGGAATGAGTTTAGTCCTCTTGCTAACTTTGTAATCGTGCTTTGTTTTATATTTCCGGAATCTTTCATTAATCTTTGTATAATTTTATTTGTTTCATTTCCACCTTTAAGTTCTTTTATGAAATTAATAATTTTTTCGTTTGCTTCTTTTTTGTTTATGCCCTTTTGTGATTCTAATGTGAATGTTCTTTCATTAAATACTTCTGATGCATTTTTTGACTCGGAAAGAATTTTAGCCAAGTTACCGCCTTTTTTATCTATATATTCGGCAAAGTTTAACATTTTTTCTTTTGAATCAATATTGCCGTATAAAGACTGTATCTCAGTATTTGTAAGAACTTTTAAGTCACTGTAAGGATTGATTATGTCTAAAAATTTGTGCCACGAATCTTTGTTTTGTGAGGCTTTATTTGTCAGAATAAATCCCTTGTGGTCTTCATATGCGCTTACTATACACTTAGTAAGAATAGGTACTGTATATACAACAGCCAATGATGAAACAGAATCCCTTAGAAGTATCTCTTTAACTTCTGACCAATCTCTATTGCCGTTTTCATCAATGTAAGCTCTGTTATATGCTTTTAAACCTCTTGGTAAAAGTAAACCAAATAATGACAAGCAAGCCATTAAACTTGGAGAGAAATTATAACCGTTATATTCAAATTCTCTTTGGAACCATTCAGGAACTCTTTGAGTAATCAGTTTACCGATTTTTGAAATTATATTTTCAGAATTTATGCCTTTTCCTTTGAACGAAGGATTGTTATTATTTTCTTGTTCTTTTTGTTCAACAAGATGCATTGCTCCGGGGGCAACCTTATTTCTGGCATAAATCTTCGGTAATATTGAAAGACCTGTTAAAGTTGCTGCGATACTTGCTATATTGAAGCCTAAACGCTTAGCAGCCAAATTATTTTTAATGTTTTCTGCTGAGGCTTCATTAATTAAAGCAGAATCAGCGTTTTTATATATAGCATCATGACCAAAATCTTTTATAGCTTTTATTACATCTCCGGATGCGAATGTTTTAACTTTCCCGTCAACATTAGCTGACAATCTGCAAATTTCATCTAAATTTGAAGAAGTTTTTATTATTCGCTCATTTATTGCGTTCAGCATATTTTTGTATGCTTTTTCCCGAACTTTTTTGTTATCGGACCCAAAATCACTGAACTCTTTCATAACTTGGTTGATTAGTACGGAAGAGTCTTTATCGGCAGGATTAGTAGTTGTATAAAATTTTTCCAAATTATATTTAAAAAATTCTTTTTCAAAAGCTGATTTATCGGATTTTAGTGCTTGATTAAATTCAGGTTTTTTAAGCATTTCTTTAAAATTATTACCAATTATTTTTATTAATCTCGTGTTGGTGTTAGATGATTTACAGAACTTGCCAGTAATTGCGAGCATTACCGGAGCAACAGAAATTAAGAAAGGTCCGGTTAAACCTTCTCTTAGGAGAACTTCGATGCCCTCTTTGAAATTATATTTTCCGGTAACTTCTTTATCTCTGTGAAAACCTGTTGCTACTCTTGGGAAAGTCATTCCTAAACCGTCTTGAATCAGAAAAGATGCAAAGTACCCTCTGTTTTCTATGCCTTGCATAAAAGCTCCCATGGCACCAAGTATGCCAAGTTTCATTGATTTGAAAGGCAAGTTTTTGCTATTATCCTCTTTGCGAGTTATTGTTGCTTGAGAACTAGTTTGAATAGCTGCTATTTTCAAGATTTAATCCCTATACTTCAACCAAGTGTAATCCGTACACTATTATACAGGTTATACGGATTATTAACAAGATAAAGTATATACCTTTGTTAGAAAAGTTTACATTATTTATCTGTTGTGGCCTTCGCAAATGATGTACTCTTTGTCAATATTTTGGGATTCCAATATAAAGTCACAAAGCTCTCTTACAGCACCTTTACCGCCATTGTATGCTGATTTAAAATTACATATTTCTTTAACTTCTTTTACGGCATCGTTAGGGCAGCAAGCTAGTCCTACCTTTTCTAATATGCAAATATCAGGCAAATCATCACCCATGTACGATACATTTTCATATGTTAAATTATATTTCTTTAAAAGCTCATCTAATGCCGGTAACTTGTATTTATAACCTTGATAAAGTTCCGTGAAATTTAAATTTCTAGCCCTATGAGTGACTGTGCCGTTGTTGCGGGCTGTAATCACGGCTGTTATAAATCCGGCTTTGTTCATTCTGACGATGCCGTGGCCGTCTTTGGCATTGAAGGTTTTGTATTCTGTGCCGTTTTCATCATATGTAATACTTCCATCGGTCATAACGCCATCGACGTCAAATACCAGCATTTTTATTTTTTTAGCAGCTTCTGAGGAACATTCTTTTCTCATTATTTACTCCTTTGAATTTATTATACAACAATTTGTATGTTTTGTGCGTTAATCAATTTCATTTAAATGTATGATAACGATTTCTTAATAAAACGTTACAATAAAATAGGTATTATTTTGGGTTCAAGGAATGGATCAAGGGAACGCAGCATCATACAACAATATAAAAAAACTTAGCAATGAAGAACTCGCTGAATTGTGGGAGCATTATTTTGCTGATCATGAAAATAAGCAATTGCGTGATGAATTAATTTTACAATATATTTATCTTACAAAATATGTCGTGGGACGTGTAAAAGTTGCGTTGCCTCCTACGTTTTCATATGAAGATATTTCAAGTTATGGTGTAGAAGGTTTGATTGATGCTGTAGAAAAATTTTCCCCAAAAATTGGTGCCAGATTTGAAACATATGCCTTAGTAAGAATAAGAGGAAATATTATTGATAAAATACGTTCTCAAGATTTTTTGCCAAGAAGTGTAAGACGTAAAATTAAAGATGTAAAAGAAGCACAGGAAGAACTCAAATCAAAATTCGGAAGAGTTGCCACTAATACTGAAATAGCTGAATATTTGGGTATTGAAAAGGAAAAGGTGGAACAAATCTTATCAGATGATACATCTGTAACGTCAATATATGAAAAAAAAGGTTCATCTGACGGAGATATTGAAATTATTGATACGATACAAGATTCCACGACTTTGAATCCACATGACAGACTAGAAGAGAAGGACGTAAAAAAAGAGTTGGAAGAAGCATTAATGTGTTTACCTGAACGCGAAAGAACAATAATGGTGCTTTATTATCATGAAAACATGAAGTTAAAGGATATCGGTGATGCTATAAATGTATCTGAGTCAAGAATTTCTCAACTTCATGCGCAAGCAATCATGAAATTAAAACGCTTATTAAGTGAAAGCCGTTCAGAAAGACTAAAGAAAAGCATTATATAGAAAAGTTACATTTTTCCCGCCATATGATTTTTCTTTGATTTTATAAAATGGGTCAAATGTTTGTGGTGAAGAATGTTCTACAATTATGTATTTACCCCTTTTTATCAAGGTTGGCAAAATTTCTTCATATATGTTGCTTTCATATGGTGGATCTATATATATTACATCATAAATGTCCGCAACATTATTTATGAGTTTAGTACTGTCACCAATTTTCAAATCCGGTTTTATATTTAGATTAAGATAATTTTTTTTTATTATATCAGCAGCAGATTTATTTATTTCAAAAACAGTTACATTCTCGAACCCTCTTGAAAACGCTTCCAGTCCCATTATCCCTGAGCCTCCAAATAAATCTAAGAAAGATAGCCCCTGAAAATCTCCAATAATTGAATATAAGGTATTAAATACTCCCATTCGAATTTTTGACAGAGTAGGTCGTGTAATCTTTTCATTCGGAGCAGTTATTTTTCTGCCTTTATATAAACCACCTGTGATAATCATTAACAAAATTCCAATTTTTCGATTTTGACACCAAAAGCGCTTTCTATATCAATTCCATTTAATATGGCAGTTATCATATCTTCGGGCTGTAACGGATGTTCCAGTGCAGGTACTAATCCTAGCACTTTAACGTCGGAATATTCTTCAATTATTCTGGTAATTGAGTTTAAAAGGTTTTTGGGACAATCATTTGATATAGAATTTATTACCACTCCTCTTAAGTCAATTCCTTTCTCTCTAAGTGCATAAATATTTAAAAGAGAATTATTAATCGCATTTTCATCAGGTTTTAAAACCATTAGTACTGGTATTGAGAGGCGTTTTATCAAATCACAAGATTGAAAATTTGTAGCAATCGGACTTAAAATACCGCTATCTCCATCTATAATTGTGCAATCTGATGAGCGTTTTATTTTTTGATACTCTCTGTATATTAATTCAATATCTATTCCGTCGTTTTCAGATTCAGCTGCAATTAAAGGTTCTTCATTTGATTTATAAAGATATGAAAAATGAGTATTTATGTACGGATCAATAGTTCTAACGAATGTCAGATCTGTGGATTGAGTAAAGCCATTATATTCTATACCTGATGTCTGAATAGGTTTATATACTGCAGTACTATAACCAAGAGATTGCATTGTCGCAGCAATTCCTGCAGATATAAAAGTTTTACCTTCTTTTTTTTGTGGAGATGTGATATATAGATTTAACATAAGTTGATATTACCATTTATAAAAAATTTAGTAAATAATCTGTACGGTAATGTTTCTTGAACGTTCTTTGTTATCAAAATCCAAAAGAACTACTTGCTGCCAAGTCCCTAAATTTAAAAGACCATCTTTGAGTGCGATATTTACACTGCTACCGACAAGAGCTGAGCGTACGTGAGCATATCCGTTACCGTCATGCCAAATTTCATCATGGTGGTAATTGGCTCCTGATGGTGCAATTCTTTCCAATGCTTCCCTCAAATCTTTTACCAATCCGTCTTCGTACTCAATTGTGGTAACAGCAGATGTGCTTCCCTGTATTGAAATACATATAAGAGCATCCTTAAGTTCATGTTTATAAACACAATTCTGTACATGCTTTGTGATATTGATAACATCAGTATTACCTTTAGTTTGAACTACAAAATTTTCATTGATTATCGGCATTTTTTTTATCTCCTGATTTGACAAATGAATGTCTTTTTTTATAAACAATAACACAGAATACAATAATAATAGCAGTAACAGCCAGAATTACAAGTTCTATATATTTTTTAATTGCTTCTCCGAATAACAATAAAACTATGCTGACAAGAAAAAATCTTGCGCCTCTTCCAAAGAAACTTGCTATAAAAAACTTAATAAAATTCATATTTAAAACACCGCTTGCAATTGTGAAAACTTTATAAGGTATTGGTGTGAATGCTGAAAAGAAAACAGCAAAAGAACCATATTCTTTGTACATAGCTTCAACTGCATCTAATTTATCTGCTTTATTTTTAAATAAAAATTTAAAAACAGGTCTACCTCCTAATTTACCTATTAAATAACCAATAATACCGCCAATAGCTGAAGCTAATGTGCAAACCAGTGCATAATACAAAGCTAATTTTGGCTTTGCTAAATCCATTGCAATGAGTAAGAAATCAGGTGGAGGAACAAGGAAAAAACTTTCTACACAAGAATTAATTGCAAGTCCTTCCACACCCATTGCCTGAAACCAGTTATTCATATTTATCATTAATTCATGCATTTTAACTTATTATCCTATATAATTCAGGTGCTTGCTGAATACTCACATTTCCTTCAGGTACAATAAGAACTTCTACCTTTTCAGTTTTATTTGAGTATTCAATTTCTATTATATCTCCTACTTTTAATTGTTTTGCAGGTTTTGCGCATTGACCGTTAACAAAAACCTTTCCTATTTCGGTAACCGAGTTGGCAACAGTTCTTCTTTTGATAAGTCTGGATACTTTTAAAAATTTATCAAGCCTCATTTGAGTTTTTTAATAACCTCTTTAATTAATTTTTTAAATTTTTCTTTAGCATTATGGGCAGTTTTTATAACATCTTCATGGGAAAGAACAGCCATATCTACGCCTGCAGCAGCGTTACATATACAACTTATTCCTATAACATTAATATTAGCCCAACTTGCGACTATAGCTTCCGGAACTGTAGACATTCCCACAGCGTCAGCACCTAATGCTTTTGCCATCCTTATTTCAGCGGGAGTTTCATATGACGGTCCGGTAAATGCCAGATAAGTTCCTTCTTGTAAATCTACTCCAATTGAGTTCCCGACTTTACATACCAGGTCTACTAATTCAGATGAATAGATTTCGTTCATATCAGGAAAACGCTCTCCCATTTCTGTGTCATTTGCACCTATAAGAGGATTTGTTCCCATCATATTTATATGATCGGTTATTATCATTAAATCAGAAGGATGAAAATTCGGATTAACTCCACCTGCAGCGTTTGTTATAATTATAGTTTTTATTCCGAGCTTTTTTAGCACTTTTATAGGAAATCCTACTTTTTGAGCGGAATAACCTTCGTAAAGGTGAAATCTTCCTTGCATCATAACTACATTTTTTTCGTTAATTTTTGCAAAAACTAATCTACCCTTATGGCCAACAACTGTAGAAGCTTCAAAATCCGGAATATCAGCATAATTTATTGCAATATCGCAATTTTCATCGGCAAGTTCTCCCAATCCGGAACCAAGAATGATACCTATTTCCGGATTAAAATCCCCAATTCTTTCTTTTATATATTTTACGGCGTCATTAAGCATATCAAAATCTCCCAGTAAACTCCCACTAAGTATTGTACAATAAAAAAATCCCTTTCACAAAAAAACAAGGATTTTTTACAAAACTAAATATAAAACTTACAAAAGATTGCCGTCCGTTAGCCCATGATTTTCACGGGCTCGCTCTAAAAATTCAAACCGAAATTCGGAATTTTTATTTTTTAACTTTTCTTTAAGATAATAATTATTGGAAGTTTCAATTAAATTATCCAAATCTCTAAAAGAATATTTGTCTTTTTCCATTTTTGAAGCAATGTCCTTTAGTTTGTTTTTATTGGCTTTTATGAAATTTTCTCCGTCTTTTATTTTTCCCAAATTCATTTTTAGCCCTTCGTAAAGCATATTCTTGTCAGGCATAGAAATTTCTATAATGTTTTGGAATCTGCTTACAGCCGCACCATCCAGACCATTGCATTTTGGAGAAATATTTGTAGTACCAATAATTGTAACATTCGGAGCTTCTTCTTGCAGTTTTTCTATGCAGCTAAGAAAAGTATCGCGTTCTTCCATTTTCGATATCCAATGAGTTCCTGTGTTAAAAGCAGGATTTGCATATCTGTTTACCGGTTGTATATATGCATCTACTTCATTAAGAGTCAAAACAAACTTCTTGTCAGGTGTTTTTTTAGCTTGTGTTATCACATTTTCAAATGCATTTTTTATATTTTGAACACCCTCTCCGGCGTGAACAGCCTTAGTATCGGAAATAATAATTTCCATGTAATCGGCATTAAGCGTTTTTGCAAAGACTTTTGCAAAAAATGACTTCCCGCTTCCGGGCGGACCTGATATTATCAACCTATTTGGAGCTTTTGCGCCAACTTCCTGTATAATTTCTTTATCTGCAGATAAAATATCAATTTGATTTTGCAGAAATTCTTTTAAATTTTTATTTAAACTTTTACATTTGTCCAGGACAGGAATTTTTGAATTATTTACTAATGATTGAAATTCTTTTCCAATAGTTTGTTCAACCTTTTTTTTATTTTTTTTTGCATTTTTCTCAGCAAAAAATCGTAATTGTTCATCAACAAAGCGCAGGCCGCTGGACATGGCAATGATAGTTAACAGTATTCCAAATCCAAAGCCTGCACGGTTAATCATATCATTTCGTTTCTGTTCTATTGCCAAATGTCGCTTAAAATAATTTTGAGTATAGTCATTCTTATCAGTAAGCTGCTTCTTGTCTGTTAAATTGCTTTGTAGGAAATTTATTGAATTTAAGTTTTGTTGATATTGTATGGAATTACAATGCACTTATATCTGCTCCTATGTTAGTATTAAAGAATGTTAAATTGGCTACAGCAAATTTTAACATTCTTTAATGACTCTAGTCTGTTGGATAATCAAAATCATTGTCATGTGGATAGTTTGGATCATTTTTTGCTTGTAAAACATCACCTGCTATACCTCCTACAGCGCAACCGGCGCAACCGAGTAGTAACGGAGCCATTAAGCCTCCTGATGCTAACGTAGCTACTGCCCCTAAACCTATACCTGCAAATGTCCCTATTGTACTGCCTAATGTACCGCCCCACTTCCATCCTTTGAAATTCGTTTTTACGCATTCTTTTTCAAAGCTGTCAGCAGGTTCTTCAGGTATATTAGCTTTATTGAGATTGCAAGAGCTATTATTTTGTATAACTCTTGTGTAATTATTTATTGCATTAACTTTCATATTAACCTCTCTTTAGATATGACACTTTAAGCATATTATACATACAGTATAATTGTCAATATGCTTAAGGCGCGATGTTAAGAATAATTAATTAAAATAACAATCTGAATAACAAGAATCTTTTATTAAGTTTTTCTGAGAATTTTTTAAGATTTGCTACGGTGCGGGATGTATCTTCAATAATTTGTTTCAAGCCTTCATCCTTGTTGTTACCGTTAATTGTTTGAAGAGCTTGAGATACTTCGCACATTGTTGTATTCAAATTATCAATAGAACTTGAGATTTTTTGTTTAAGTTTGTCATCACTTGTCATTTGATTTATTGATGTCGAAATTTCATTCATATTTTTCATTACGGCATTAAGATCTTCTGCAAAACCTTTTGCATCAATTGCTCCGACAATTGGAGTCAGCTGTTCTGATAATTTTGATAAAGATTCGGCAGTTTGGTACATAGTCGGTTTGAATTTTGAATCTCCTATAATGCCGTTAACATTTGTTGCCAATTTATTGAAGTTATTTGCAACATCACTCATCATCCAAAGTATTGCATCAATGTCATTTTGCGAAGATTCAATAAGTTTTTCTGTCTTAGCTAATGTAGTAGTTGCTTGAGCTGTTAAATTTTTGAAATTTGTTACCGCCTGTCTTATATCAGCAACCATTCTATCGTTCATTAAGTCGTTAACCATGCGGCTCATTTCTGTAAGGGATTCTGCTGCCTGATATTGTAAATCCATGAAATCAGCAATTCTCATTGGTTCAATTATTGTGTATGGTGAAATTTGATTCGGATAAGGCAGTGCTGTTTTATCCATTGGAGCGATTCTAAGTTTTTTTACACCATCAATCGTTACAACTTGTCCGGTCATAAATCTTGGTAATATAAGTCCAGGGAGATTAACTACGTAATCAATTTTATTTGCATAATCTGTTTTTACAAATTCGCTTAATTCCAAAGGTACTAATTTTGATGTCATAATTTGAGATTTTTTTACTTTACCAACATCGTAGTACTTGTCATCTAATTTTATCTCTACATCAGAGTCACTTGGAATCAAGTCTTTATTGTTAGCAGGAATATAAACTGATCTCAGTTTTGGAGGAGTTATTTCCAAAAATTGTTCACCGATAAGTCCTGATTGTTGTATAGAAATTGTAGATGCAGTCGGTATTTCTATGCCAGGTTCTGTTATAACGAATTTCATTTTTACAAAACTTGATTCTCCGTTTACAACCGGAGTAATTTCTTCAACTTGTCCGACTCTAAGTCCCATCATTTGTACGCCGGAGCCGGGACGCATGCCGTTAACATCTTTAAATTGTATTTCTATCCTTTCTGCTGAAGAAAAAGAACGCCCTTTTATCCAAAGAATAGTAAATAAAAGTATTGTTAAAGATACTAATGTCAATATACCTACTTTTAACGATGGTGAAATTTTCATATCTAATTGTCCTTTAATTCATTTTCATAGGTCCGTCTAATGATGCTTCCACAAATTGTTTTGTGTATGGAGTATCCTCTTTGCATAATTCTTCGGGAGACCCTTTAAAAACAGCATGTCCATTATACAACATTAAAACAGAATCTGCCGTCCTTCGTATAGTTGACATTTGATGAGTAACGACTATAGAAGCGGCATTTGTTTCGTTTTTTAATCTTACAATATAATCTTCTATTAATGTAGAAGATATAGGGTCCAAACCTGCAGTTGGTTCATCATAAAGAATTATTTTAGGTTCGGTTACGATTGCTCTTGCAAAACTTACACGTTTTTGCATCCCGCCTGATAATTCGGAAGGATATTTTGTTTCAATTCCAGACAATCCGACCAACTCAAGCTTTTCGGCAACAATTTTTTCCAATTCTTTTTTTGTGTATTTGTTACGCAAATCTTTTCTCTCCCGCAGCGCAAATGAAATATTATCAAACACATTCAAAGAATCAAATAATGCGGAGTATTGGAATACCATAGCAACATCACCACCGGTTGTTATAATTTCCCCGGAGTCTTTTTCTAACAATCCGCTAATAAGTTTTAGTACTGTACTTTTCCCCGAACCGCTAAAACCAACAATTGATAATATCTCTCCGTCATTAACTCTAAAAGAAATATTATCTAATATAACTTTTGTTCCAAAAGATTTGACTAAATTTTTTACTTCTATACTCATTTTTTTAGTAAATAAGTTTGCAAATAATTATGTGAGTCTATGATTTTTATATATTTGCTATAACTTATAATATCCTTTCTTTTTTGTAATATATGACCTATCACTTAATTACCAAGTCGCCTTTTAATAAAAAAATGCTGCCGCAAACAGCAAATCCAGTATTACAATAGCAACAAATGACCACACAACAGCTTTTGTTGTGGCTTTTCCGACTCCTTTTGCTCCGTCTTTTGCTTCCATTCCGCAAGCACAACTTATTAAAGTTATGGCAAAACCAAAACTTATTGACTTCATTAAACATACATTCAAATCATGTATATTTAATCCAAACCAAACAGAGTCAAAGTAAGCTTTATAATTCAATCCTGATACCATCTTGGAGGCTATGGCGCCGCCAAAGATACCAAATGTTGAAGATATTATCACAACAAGCGGCATCATAACAGTACCGGCTAAAATTCTTGGTGTAAAAAGGTGGTGAACCGGATTAACTTTAAGTACTCTTATTGCATCGATTTGTTCTGTTACTTTCATTGTAGCGATTTCTGATGCCATAGAGGAACCTATCATTGATATTATGGCGAACCCCGACATTATAACAGCTTCTTCTCTGATCATTAATATAGCAATCAGCATTCCTACATAATTTCCGCCGCCTTGTTTTACCATTTCTCCGGCTACTTGCATTGCAACGATAATTGACGTCATACCAACTATGGATAAAGTTATAGGAAGTGAAGATATTCCGAATCTTGCAGATTGGAACATTACTTCTTTAAATGTAGTGGGTTTATATTTAAGTCCTTTTAGAAACTCCAGCCCTAGCGTTACTATATAACCAAGGGTTGCAACAAAACTGTTTATCTGTTCTGCAAGCAACCTTAGTATTTTATATGTATATGTGGCTTTATAGTATACTCTCATTTTCTCAACTTATTATATCTGATTAAGTAAATTATATCAGATATGTAATTCAAAATACAAATATTTTTTATTTGTGATAAACTGTAAATATATTAAAAAGGGAGTTTTTTATAAAGGAGTTTATATAATATGTACGGATTAATATTAGCAGGTGGTTCAGGCAGTCGACTATGGCCATTGTCCAGAGAATTATATCCTAAGCAGCTGCTAAATATACAAAATACTGAGAGCCTTCTGCAAGCAACATTTGAACGTTTGACAGAGGTTATACCAAAAGAAAATATAGTAAGCATGACGGGCGTAAAACATTTTTCAAATGTTAAATACCAACTTTCAAAAATGTTTGAAAATCCGATTGTATTATCAGAACCTCTTTCAAGAAATACTGCACCTGCAATTGCAATTGCAGCAAAGTATATAACTGAAAAAACAGATACAGATCCGGTTATTTTAGTCGTGCCATCTGACCACTTGATTAAGGATACTTATAAATTCATTAAAACCGTGAAAGAAGGCGAAAAGATTGCTGAGCAGGGTTATATAGTTACGTTTGGAATAAAACCGTCTTATCCTGAAACCGGTTACGGTTATATAAATGTTACGGATAATAAAATAGAGAATGGATATAAAGTTAATAAGTTTGTAGAAAAGCCTAATATTGAACATGCAAAGCAATATTTAGCGTCCGGTAATTACTACTGGAATAGCGGAATATTCATGTTCAAGGCTTCTGTATTTTTTAATGAATTAAAAAAATGCTCCGATGATATATACGAGCGGCTTGAAAAATTTGACTTTTCAGAGTCAAATGAAATTCCTTATATTGAGTTTGAAAAAATGCCGTCAATATCAATTGATTATGCCGTAATGGAAAAATCAGATAAAATAGCTTTGCTAAAACTTGAAAGTGATTGGAATGATTTAGGAAGTTGGAAGTCTATATATGATGTCAGCAATAAGGATTCTGTCGGTAATGTTAAAATTGGTCACATTTTAGACGAAGGTTCTAAAAACTCTTTGATGTATTCATCTTCAAAACTGGTAGCTACAATTGGTTTGGAAGATACTGTAATTGTTGAAACTGAAGATGCTATATTGGCATGTAAGGCTGATAAAACTCAAGATGTAAAAAAAATATTTGATACATTAAAAAAGCAAAACGACAACACTCACCTTGTTCATAAAACTGTATACAGACCTTGGGGGTATTATACGGTTCTGGCTGAAGGGAAAGGCTTTTTAACAAAGATGATTCAAGTTAACCCAGGACAAAAATTATCTGTTCAATCTCACAATTACAGAAGTGAACACTGGGTTGTATTAGAGGGTATGGCAAAAGTTTTGCTCGAAGGAAAAGAACATATTTTGAGTCCTGGGCATAGTATAGATATTGATATAAAGGAAATTCACTCTCTTCAAAATCCATATGACGATGTGCTTAAAATTATAGAAGTTCAAAAAGGTGATATGCTTGTAGAAGAGGATATTGTCAGATACGAAGATATATACGGAAGAGTTTAACTAATTATAAGAAAGGCGGTTTAAATGCGCGTAAGCCCAATAACAAATTATCAAAGAACGTATACTTGTAAAAATTCTCAAACAACATTTAAGAAGAAATACCCTTGTACTAAATTTTTATCCGGTATTTTCGGAACAATGGGCACAGTTGGTGCTATAGGTGGCACTATTATAATGACAGGAGGAATAGCATTGCCAGCTGTACTGGCATATGGTGGTATGTGTGCACTGTCAGGGGCCGGACTGGGATATGCTATGGATAGAGGCAACAATGACGATGATGCAAATGAGATTGATCTTAATCTTGATAAGCAACTTAAGTAGTAAATCTATATTAGAATCAAGTTATGTTTAAATTTTTTATCAAATCAATGGGTTGTAAATCTAACCAATTTGAGGGCCAAATTGTAACAGAAAAACTTGTCAACAATGGCTTTGTCCTCGTTAACAAGATAGAAGATGCCGATTTTTACATCCTGAATTCTTGTTCGGTTACACAAAAAAGTGATAATGAAGCAATGTATTTGTTAAGACATGCTCATTCTTTAGGCTTAAAGACAATATTGACAGGGTGCATTGCACAAATAGAAAAAGAAAAATTGTTGAAGGAAAAATTTATTGACCATGTATTTGGTAATGAGGATAAATTTAATTTGGCGGAATTATTGAGTAAGAATGAAGCATACTCAGTAAAAGACCTTATGACAACAACATCATTCTGCCCTGTTACCCTAAATGATACTGAAAAAACAAGAATAAGCTTAAAAATTCAGGATGGTTGCGACAACAGATGTTCTTATTGTGTTATTCCTTTTGGCAGGGGTAAATCACGCAGTGCAGATGCTGACTTTATTATAAATGAAATTAACAGATATTCTCAATCCGGTTATAAAGAAGTAGTTTTAACGGGTATTCATATAGGACTTTGGGGTAAAGAATGGGGTATGACTTTGTTAACTCTGCTTAGAAAAATAGAATCGGATACAACTATTAAGCGCTTTCGTTTGGGTTCTTTAAATCCGCATGAGATAACAAAGGATTTGTTGGATTTTCTGGAAAATAGTGAAAAGTTTTGTCCGCATTTTCATTTGTCATTGCAGTCAGCATGCAATTCTACGCTAAAACGAATGAACAGGTTTTATACTGTAGAATATTATTTAGATCAAATAGAAGATATTACACAGAGATTTAAAAATCCGTTCTTAGGCAGTGATATTATATCAGGTTTTGTTGGCGAAACGGAAGAAGAATATATGACAACGGCAGAAAATTTGAAAAAATCAAAATTATCAAAGATACATGTTTTTCCGTATTCGGTAAGAAAAGGCACTGCAGCGCAAAAAATGGAAGGTCATCTGCCGGAAAAAATAAAAGAAGAACGTGCAGGTGTAATTAAACGAATTTCTGCTGAAAAATATGATGAATTTATTCTGAAGAATATCGGAACAGAACAGGAAGTTTTGATAGAAAAAAGACCGGATAAAAAAACCGGCTTGTATAAAGGTGTAACCAGGAATTACCTAAATGTATTGCTTGAAAATGGCGAATTTAACACTCTGCAAAAAATAATTCTGACCAAAGATAATATAAGAGCTTAATATTGTTACGAAAAAATAAATTTTTATAATTTAATGTTACAAATCTTAATAATTCGATTTGAAAAAGGCAATTTTTGAAACAACAAATACTTTATATATATAAGAGATATACAATAAGAGAGGCAGAAAGAATGACAGAAGAAAAACGCAGATTTACTGTGATTAGTAACGACAGTTTGCAAGAAGAGCAGAATAAAGAGCACGATTACTATAAAAAGGAGCGTACTCGAAGTTATCAAACAAATCCTCTCAGGGAGCAGTTTATGCGTTTTACAAATGAAGAAGCAGGGCGACGATTTACTGTTGAAGATTTGTTAAAGTGGTAAAACCTTAATATATTGGAAAAAAGAATTGGTAAAGCAGTTTTATTTATAAAACTGCTTTTTTGTTTTATGATACAATACATAACTATGTATCAGATAAAAAGAAGAATTTATTTAGATTTTGATAAGACTCAAAAAAGTGCAATTTGTAATTATTTGCGTGCGATAGTCAAGCAAAATTCGGGGAAAAGTAGCACGGAAATTTTGGAAAAATTTATTGAGGACGAGAGATATTATCTGGAAATAAAAGCATCAAGGTTTCCGTTCCTTGAGGATGTTATAGATAAGGATGAATTTTTAAATGATACGAAAGATTATATAAAAGAGTGTATTAAGTATTACGAATACAAAGAAAAACAAAAACCTTTTATAGAAAAACAAAAGGAATTTGAAAAAAAGAAACGCAAATTTTTACAAGAAGTTAAAATGTCAAAAGAATCACCGACTAAAAAACAATTGTATTATTATGATAAATTGTGTAAAAGGTATTCTGTTGAGAAAAAAGACACAGAAGCCTTGTCAAAACTGGATTTACGAAATGAGATAGAAAGAATATTGAATGAACATTCGGACGATTATAAACTCATTGATTGATATAGGTGTTGAGGAACAAGAGGCCAGAAAAGAAGTCCAAATGCTTCTTGAACACTTTTGCGGATATACACAAAGAGACAGAATGCTTGGAAATCGTGTGACTGACGAGCAGTTGTTTATTTTAAAAACAAAGGTAGAAGAAAGAATAAAAGATAGAACACCGGTACAATATATTATAGGTGAAGCTTACTTTATGGGAGAGTTTTTTAAGGTTACACATGATGTACTTATACCGCGAGATGAAACAGAGATTCTAGTGAGAAAAGCAATAGAAATTATAAAAGAACACCAACTTTTAAATATTTTAGATATAGGTACAGGTTCTGGATGTATAGCTTGTACGATTGCAAAACAGACTAATGCTGTAGTCTTGGGTGTCGATATATCATCTGATGCTTTAAGAATAGCACTTGATAATGTAACAAGGTTAGGTATAAACAATAGAGCGGTATTTAGAAAGTCGGATTTGTATGAGCGGCTAAGAAAAGAGGAAAATTTTGATATGATAGTTTCAAACCCTCCGTATATACCGATTGGTACAGAGCTTTCTCCTGAAGTGCAGCTTGAACCAAGCGTTGCGCTATTTGCAGAAGAAGATGGACTTGAAATATACAGAAAAATTATTTTTGATGCGCCGAGGTATCTTAATAAATGTGGTTGGTTGATGTTAGAACTTGGAATAGGAGAATCTAGCGCTGTAAGAGCTATGATGAATAAAAATTTTTATAATGTAGAAGTTATTAAGGATTTGGCAGGAATAGATCGTGTTATATATGGGCAACTAATACAATCTATATAAAATTCACTAATATTTTGGTTTTAAAACTAACAGAAATATATTTTTCTAACCCTCTTGCAAATTTGTTTAACTTCTATTAAGATATATGTATTAATATTAAGAAATTCAAATTTTTGTAAAGTAGTTAACTAAAAATAAAGGTGGCAAAATGGCAGAAAATGAAGAATTAGAAGTAGCGGAAGGCGAAACACGCCAAAAGATTTTGGTAGCTGACGATGAAGCAAGTATCAGAAGAATTCTTGAAACCCGTCTTAAAATGGTAGGTTATGATGTGGTTGTAGCTGAGGATGGTGAAGAAGCCGTTGAGGTATTTAATAAAACTAATCCGGATTTGGTTGTCTTGGATGTAATGATGCCAAAATTGGACGGATATGGTGTTACAAGAGAAATCCGCAGAACTTCTGATGTTCCGATAATTATATTGACAGCATTAGGTGATGTGTCCGAAAGAATTACAGGCTTGGAATTGGGTGCAGATGATTATGTTATCAAACCGTTCAGCCCAAAAGAATTAGAAGCAAGAGTTAAAGCTGTATTAAGAAGAACAATTAATAAGGATGTGATAATTCCGGCTTCAAATTCAACTGTATCGGGAACAGCATCAAGCGGAAAAAATAATAAGAATGTTATTACAACAGGTATGATAAAGATTGATACAGCAAGAAGACAAGTGTTCAGAAAGAATGAAAGAATAAGACTTACAGGTATGGAATTCAGTTTGTTAGAATTACTTGTTAACAACTCAGGCCAAGCATATTCAAGAAATGAAATCTTGCAGCATGTATGGTCATACCCGGCAGACCATAGAATTGATACTCGTGTTGTTGACGTACACATCTCGAGATTACGTTCTAAGTTAGAAGCAGATCCGAATAATCCTGAATTAATTTTAACAGCTCGCGGGATCGGTTATATGTTCCAAAGAATTAATTAGAAGTTAATACTAAAAAATAAAAGACGTGCACTATGTGTACGTCCTTTTTTTTTTTTTTTTTTTTTAATAAATTTTTTTTTTTTTTCCATTACACTTGGATAAGAGGTTTAGTAATAATT
>CAMZGT010000029.1 GCA_947306495.1 uncultured Acinetobacter sp. | reverse complement strand
TCAAATTGCAGCTTAAATGTAAAATCTGCTCTAAAACTCATTACTACGACTTCGCCATCATATCCAATGCTTGCTACAATTGAAGCAAACATCAACTATTTAAACTCTAAAAAAGGCAGAAAAAAAATTGAACAGCTTATCAGTTTAATAAAAGAAACCAGAAAAAATTTACATAACCTTGAGTTTTATGGTGACGACATAACAAAAATTTTAATAAAAAAACAAGGCATGACAGGGTTTGAGCTTTCTGAAATTTTGTACAACAAATACAATATAGAAGATGAACGTACAAATGAAAAATCAACAATGCTGCTAACCGGACTTGGAACATCTGTCGATAAGTTAAAAAAATTAGAAAAACTTAAACGAATTTAACAAATTATTTAACAAGTTCCTGTATTTCTTTGAATTTTGGATGCTGTGAGCTGCGCAGCCACTCAAACAAAGCTATTTCTGCAGTTACAATCTGAGCTCCGTTTGATTCCATCCTATGCAAGCCTGCTTTATGCTCCTCTTCAGCACGACTTCCGCAAGCATCCGAAACAACAAAAACCTCGTACCCAAGCTCAATCAATGCATTGACAGTCTGGTTTACGCAAATATGAGTTTCTATACCAAATACGACAGCTTGCTTGCGTTTTGATTGCTCCAGCTCCTCAAAAACACCACCATTATCTAAAGCTGAAAACGTACATTTTTCATATACATTGGCTTTTTCTGATAAAACATCAAATATATCTGATACTGTCGCCCCCAAACCTTTTGGATATTGTTCAGTTACAATAGCAGGTATTTCAAGAAGCTTTGCAGCTTTTGCAATTATACCAGCCTTTTTTAAAACCAAATTTTTATTAAACACCGCATTTAATAATTTTTCCTGAACATCTATTACCAATAAAATACTGTTTTCTTGATTAAGTATAGTCATTTGATACCTCTTGTTTAAACTCTGCTATAAATTGTTGAAGCAAATCCTCTAACAACCCTTCCTCTAATTCCTCAGGCTCCAATGAAATTCTTTTTGCTTGAGGGAATTGAACCTTTTCTCCATCTGTTAAAGAATTTTTTTGATATGTTATATCAATATTGATTTTGGATAACCCCGGAGAAGTTATTTTAAAAGTCCCAATCGCATATTTACCCTTGATGCTCAAATTACCGGACCCCTCTCCAATTGTCTGTTCAATCGTTACACCATAGAGCTTTTCGTTATACTTCTGTTGAACAAGGTAAAAAACAGGTGTTATCGTCTGCTCCAGCTTTTTATTAAACTCTTGTCTGTAAAATTTAAAATTTCCGGTTACTACTTTTGCAGGCTCTACCTGAGAAACAGAAAAATAATCTCTGTTGATAGATTCATGCAATTTGTTCAAAACTTCATTAACAAGCTGCTCTCGACTCTTACTGTTTACATTTGCAAATCCTGCATATATTTTTTCGGGAACTAATTTCGTAATCTTTTCCCAGATTTTTTGAGCAAAATCCATATTTGCATCACGCAAAAGCAAAAAATACTTATTAGCAGCATAATTCATTAATAAATCGTTCTTTCGAACATTATTTAAAATAATTGTTTCTATTTGATTTGACTGTAACAAAAATTTAGTCTTTTCATTTGGTGAAATTGCAGCAAGGACAGCTGATGAAGATTCTTCATTAATTTTTGCCAGTTCCCTGTCTAAAATGCTTTTATAATCTAAAAAAACTTCATTATTTTGCGTTAGCAAATTGTTTTTGACAAGAATTTCCCTATACCGGTTTGCTTTTTCAAAAGATGATACAATGTTCAAACCGCTAACAACTTTAGCCTCAAACTCTGATTCCGGCGTAAATAATGTCATATATGCATATACGCCTCTTTGATATACTTTTAGTTTAAACTCTTCATCTTCATTAAACTCAAAAACGATAACAGGTTGATTCTCCAACATTTCCAACAATTGCAATGTGTTTTCATGTTTGTTTTCTGCATTTATGATAAATAACGAATATTCTACAGCGTGAAGTCGCTCAGGAATTTCAGAAAAATTGAAGCGATACAACTCATCACTTTTTCTGAACGTCAACCTTGGCGATACGTAATCAAAGAAATTGGAATCATCAGATATCAAGATAATTCTGCTTTGCATACATATCACCTATGAAAGTTCGTTAATCAGTACTTCTGCCTTTTGTAGAACAATCTTTCTCAATTCTTCTAAATCTTCAAAATCAATTCCAAGAGTTTTTACAAAATCTTTGTCTATAGAATCAGGATTATAATGCGTTTGAACTAACTTATCCACCAAACATATCAAATTGCAAGGAACCGGAATAGATGATAAAGACGGTGCATGGTGATAGGAAATAACGTTAGCTAAAAGTATCGGCAACTGCCACCTTTTTGCCAAAAGAGAACCTGTTTTAACGTGATCAGAATCAAAATACTTACGCTCAGCAGTAATAATATCAACTCCCTCATCAGCCATAGCAACTACTTTTGCATACATTTTTTCATTTGTCATATGCAAAACCATCTTACCTACATCGTGAACAAAACCGCTTATGAAAGCTTCGTCTGCGTCCATAACCTTAGTCAAACTCGCCAAATATTCACAACCTGATGCAACTCGCATAGAATGTTTCCAAAGCTCTTTATCACCTGCATTTGACATCATTGGTTTCATTGCAACCGCTACGATAATGTTCTTAACTTTTGTCATTCCTAATAACGAAAGAGCAATACTAATTGAACTGATTTGTTGAGAAAATCCATAGTAAGCGGAATTTACGAGAGCAAGAAATTTAATAGTAAGAGATTGGTCATACATAACGATATCGCCAAGTTCTTTCATACTTGCTGTCGGTTTCTTCATGATATTTAATGCCTTGACTATTACACTTGGCATCGCATGAATATCTTTCACTCCATTCACTAATTCAATAGTTTTATCCATCTTTTCACCTTCTCTTATACTTGTAAGTGCTTTTTAATTGATAACAAACTGCCGCCTGCACCAAACGCAGTACCTATTATTAATAAAGATATAATAACAATATTCTGAGCATAAACAGGAGTCGGAATCAAGAAAAACTTATGAACATTTTGCAACAATCCTTGGACACCGTTAAGAGGAATTACAGCTATTACAGCCGATACAAACCCATAAAACGCACCCTGCATAACCAAAGGAGTTTTGATATACCAGTTGCTTACACCCATAAGCCTCATAATTTCGATTTCATCTTTTCTTGATTGAATAACAAGCTGTATCGTATTATTTATAATTGTTATAGTTAATGCTGCCGATATGATTATGACAAATACCATTGACGTATTTACAACATTCGTCAAGACCTGCATTTTCTTTGCAAGTTCTTTTGCATATCCTAAATCCTCTACACCAGCAATCGGTTTTATCTTACCAAAAACTTCCTGAATGTTTTGAGGTTTATCAACTTTGACACGCAAAGTATCAGGCAAAGGATTTATAATGTCATGCAACCCCAACTCTTGCTTCAAGCTGTTCCAAGATTCTTCCTTTGTTTTGAGAGTTACACGCTGCACGTGATCAATACTCTTAATTCTGTCCTTAACAATCCCTGCTTCAGTACCCTGTTTTAAATAAACAGAAATCTCTAACACATTGCCAAGTTCATGCGTAAACGTAGAAAGAGAGAGCGTAAATCTGAACAGTACCCCGAAGATTGTTAATATAGCTGCCATCGTTGTAATAATAACCAGATCTACAATACCGGTTCTCTTTATGTCGTTAACAGCTTCCATAACTATTCTGTAGGCAATTCTGAGTTCGCAAAGCCAATCTTTTGGAATGTGTTTTTTTACCGTTTTTTTGATTTGCTGTTTGCTATTATCCATAAGTACCTGCCTGAATATCTCTTATTATTTCACCGTTTTCCAGTGTTAACACCCTCTTTCTGAACCTGTCAACCAAAGTAAAATCGTGAGTAGATACAATAACCGTAATCCCTCTCTGATTAATTTGTTCCAATATTTGCATAACCTCCAAAGAGTTTTTAGGGTCCAAGTTTCCCGTAGGTTCATCAGCGATAAGAAGCGGCGGCCCATTTACAAGTGCTCTGGCAATGCTTACTCTCTGCTGTTCTCCACCTGAAAGCTCACTTGGCTTTGCTTTCGCTTTATCCAAAAGTCCTACAACTTTAAGAGCACCGTTAACTCGAGTTCTTATATCAGCCGAACTTATTCCCAATGTCCTTATCACATAGGCAATATTGTCATACACTGATTGATTCTGAAGAAGCTTATAATCCTGAAAAACAATCCCCATGCATCTTCTTAAATTAGGAACTTTTTCAGGAGGCAAATTGGCAATGTTAATACCGCCTATTAAAACAGTACCTGTAGTAGGAGTTTCTTCTTTATAAAGCATTTTCATCAATGTAGACTTACCTGCACCTGAAGCCCCTGTTATAAATACAAACTCCCCTGATAAAATATCTAAATTAATATTTTTTAACGCATAATTATTTTTATATTTTTTTGTAACAGATCTTAATTGTATCATTTAACTAACTCTACTATCCTTTTAGTAATTTCCTCGGCATCTAAGCCATAATATTTTAATAATTCCTTCGGAGTACCGCTCTGACCGAATTTGTCATTAACACCAATTCTTACAACTTTTGTAGGCATGCTCTCAGACAAAACCTCACAAACCGCTGAGCCTAAACCGCCTATAACAGAATGATTTTCGACAGTTACTACCAATTTTGTCTTTTCAGCACTGTTAATAACAGATAGCGCATCGAACGGTTTTATCACAGGCATATTTATAATTTCAGCGTCGATTCCATTTTCTGCAAGCATTTCTCCTGCTTTGACAACCTCTGATAATATATCGCCTGTGACTATAATCGTAACATCTTTCCCTTCTTTTAGAAGTACCGCAGTGTTTACATCAAATTTATAATTTTCATCATAAACACAAGGAACATCTACTCTTGAAAGTCTTATATAAACAGGCCCGTTATATGACGCTGCGAATCTTACAGCTTGTCTGGTTTGCTCATAATCTCCGGGACAGATAACCGTCATGTTGGGAAGTCCGCGCATCAAAGCAACATCCTCCAGAGATTGATGACTTGCTCCGTCTTCACCGACTGTAATTCCGCCATGTGCACCAATAACTTTTACATTACCCTTTTGATAACAAATGGAATTTCTGATTTGATCGTATGCCCTTCCTGTTGCAAAAACGGCAAACGTTGCCGCAAATGGTATTTTTCCTGTCAGAGATAAACCCAAAGCCGTTGTCATGAGATTTTGTTCGGCAATCCCCACATCAAAAAATCTATCCGGAAAAGCTTTAGCAAACGTTGAAGTTTTTGTTGAACCCGATAAATCAGCATCCAAAACAACCAATTTAGGATTTGTTTTTCCCAATTCCGCTAACTCATCGCCAAAAGCTCCTCGTATTGATTTTTTGACTTCACAGTTAATACCCATAATACTCCTCATGTATAGAGTATAACACAGACGTTGTTTTATTGCAAAAATAAAGGTTAATAATTTTCGATATTAATATTATATAAATTTTTTCAGATTTTAAATAATTTTATAATATACTTAGTTTGTAAAAGATTAATATGGAGAAAGAGAATGACAAGTACAGTTCTGGAAAAAACATCAATACATCCTTCTGCAGTGGTACATCCTTCCGCGCAAATAGAAGAAGGCGTGACTATAGGACCGAATGTAGTTATCGGAGAAGGAGTTAAAATAGGCAAGGGAACCAGAATTATTGCAAATGCTTACATAGAATATGCCGAAATTGGTGAAAGATGTACTATTTCTCCGTTCTCTACAATAGGCTCCGAACCTCAAGATTTGGGATACAAGGGAGAAGAAACAAAGGTTGTAATCGGCAATGACACTATTATAAAGGAGAATGTTACAATTCATCGAGGAGCGGCATGCGGTGATTATACAACCAGAATAGGCAACAAATGCTTGCTAATGGTAGGTTCACACGTAGCTCATAACTGTGTTCTTGCGGACCAAGTTATTCTTGCAAATCTTGTAACGCTTGGGGGACACGTTCACGTAGGTTTTGGGGCATTTGTCGGCGGAATGAGCGTATTCCATCAAAATATAAGAATTGGTGATATGGCAATAATAAGCGGTTTTTCTGCTTCACGTCAAGATATTTTACCGTATTCCAAAGGTGAAGGCAGACCTCCTGTTCCGAGAGGACTAAACGTTATAGCAATGAAACGCAGAGGCGTGCCGCAAGAAATCAGAACAGCAACAAACGAAGCTTTTAAATTATTGATTTCGGAAGAATATAATACAACTCAGGCTATAGAAAAGATTAAAGCTGAAATTCCAATGAATGAATATATTGAAAAAATGATTGATTTTATTCAAACATCAAAAAGAGGTGTTCTTTTAAAATCTCATAAATCAGGATATCAATCACTGGGAGAATAGAGAAATTACAGGAGATTTTTGCAGTACGAATATACACCCTCATTGAATAAGGTGAGGATGAGTAGATTGTGTAGTGTTAATGTAAAACAGAAACTCTTTTGTTAAGTTTTGTAAACAAGTCATAACCCCGTCATTAGTGAGTTTACGCTAATTATAAGTGTAAAATAAACAATTGTTATTTCAATTGCTTGACATTTATTTCTGATGTGCAATAATATAGTTACACACTTTAAGTGTAGTCGAAACACTAAATAGCAAAAAAAATAAACAACCCCAAAATCATATAAACTCCTAGATAATAAACACTAAAAAAGACCATTAGGATGCAGAAAACAAAACCCACTCGTTACACACACACCGAGTGGTTTTTTTTAATAAAAAAATCGGCTTGCAATAGCAAGCCGGTTTTTTACTTTTATATAGCAATATTATTGATAAGTAACCTTTAAATTATTATCAAATATTGCACCTGCACAGCCAACACCTGTACCGATTACATCTTCGTTACAAGCAAAATCTCCTTCTGTAGCTTCCCAACTATAATAATTATCTCCCAGAAGATATTTAAATTGAGCACCTCCAACCGGAACAAGCACACCAGAATCATCTAAAACAAAAACAAATAAATCTTTACCAACTACGTTTGGTCCAACTGTAGGACCGTTAATATCAACAACAGCCTCTGCTTTAGTCCCATTATAAGAGCCTTTTCTTCTGTAAATACCTTCTCCCCTCAAAACGCTGAACCTGTCTGAAAAATTGACAGTTGTCCCGTTTGAAAGCATCAAACCTTTACTTTCTGTACCGGTATGATTTGTGTGAGAACCGAGAGCTGATATCGGATCGCCGTTGATATATGTAGGCGCAGGACTATACGAAACATCAATGACTGCAACCCCTTTCATATAGGCAGCTACTGCATCTACATATTCGTCCATGTGATGTTCAACTGTTGGTACATAATTAACAGTTCCAGAATTAGGTTTCGATAACGAAGCAAGAGAGTTCAATTCCCTATCATGCATTAACTGTTCGTTTGCGACTTCTATTGTTGTTTTGACCTTTGCCAGCGTTGGGCCTACTTTTGCAGAGCCGGCATTTTGCACCAAGGATGGTGCTGTTAAGGCTGCAACTACACCTATTATACCCAGTGTAATCAAAATTTCAGCCAAAGTAAATCCGTGTTTTTTCATAATAATTACTCTCCAAGCTTATTTAAACCGTATAATTTAATTTTAACATTTTTTAAAGATTTATCAAGATGTTTAAAATAAGAAGTTCTATGAGAACCTTTGAGGAGTAAATGTAAAAATTTTATGAGATAATTTATTTATGTTTAGCATAGTTTCAGCAATACTGGTAAGAATCTTTTCTAACTCATACATAAATGTGTTTCAAAAAGTACTTGCGATAAAGGGTACAAAATCCTCTAACATAAATTTTTTAACATATTTAGGATTATTTCTTTGCTGCATTTTTTTACTACCGTTTATCCACATAAACTTAACTCAAGAAATATTTATTAACGCACTAATAATGGGGGTTTTAGGTGCTTTGGGCAACTTATATATAATAAAAGCTTTTTCTATAGGCGAATTGTCTTCAGTTGCCCCTATTAATGCATACAAACCTGTTGTTGCAGGGATTATAGGCTTTCTTTATTTAAACGAAACCCCTTCGCTTCAAGCAGGATTGGGATTTCTCTTAATAGTCGTCGGAACATATTTTCTATATGAAAAAACATTCCTAAAAAGCTACAAACCTGTATTCTACAGAATACTTGCATTAATATTTTCCGGAAGCGAAGCAGTGTTCATTAAAAAAATAATACTGCTCAGCGATGTTACAACTTCTTTTATACTTTGGGTAGCTTTTGGGTTATTTTTCGCAGGTATACTTGCTTTCAATCCGCTCAATGATTTAAAAATCGTATCATTAAAAAATCAAATATACCTCATAATTGCTGTCGGCATTATGCAGTTTGCTACAAACTACGTATTTTCACATATGAATACCGCATACGCACTTGCATTATTTCAACTATCAACAATTATAAGTATTTTTCTGGGAGCTAATATTTTTAAAGAAAAAGGAATTATCAGAAAAATAACAGCTTCAGTTATAATGATATGCGGAGCAGTAATTATAATATTGGGATAAAATTATTCCGGTAATTCATCCAAAATAATCTTACCAAGTCTGCCTTCTCTAAAATCTTTAAGCACATATATAGCAGTTCTTTCCGTATCAGGATTTTCTCCTTTGATAATCCATTTTCTTTGAATTGCTATGGATTCAAGGCTCAAATCTTCAACTTTGTAATAATCTTTTATAAACTCAAAGTGCTCGGATTTTGATAACAACTCCAAAAGGAATTTTGCTACAGGTTCCGGGGAATAAGCATTCTCTGAAACTGAACTTACAAATGCCAGCTTTGCAGCTTGTTCTTGATCATCCTGTCTGGTTGGTATAATTCCGGGAGTATCCAAAAGTTCTAATTTAGGGTTAATTCTTACCCACTGTTGCTGCCTTGTTACACCTGCTTTTGCTCCGATTTTTGTTTTTGAAGATTGAGTCAATTTATTAATTACACTTGATTTACCTACGTTTGGCATTCCAACTACCATTGCTCTTGCGGGTCGTCTTAGCAATCCTTTTGCCATAAGAGCTTGAATTTTCGGTTCAGCCAAATCAACAACATTTTTGACAACAAGGTTTAAATCTTTATTACCTTTCGCTTCCGTGGCAATTACATTGCAGTCTGTTGTTTCCTTCAAATACTTAACCCATTTAAGAAGTTCGTTTTTATCAGCCAAATCCGCTTTATTCAACAAAAGAAGCCTTGGTTTATCTCCCAAGAGCTTCCTTATGTTGTTATAACTGCTTGATAAAGGTATTCTGCTGTCACGTACCTCAATTACCACGTCAACCAAACTCAATTTCTCTTTAAGCTGACGCTCTGCCTTTGCTATGTGACCGGGGTACCAGTGAATGTGCAGCTTATCTTTTTTCAATTTTTTCTTTAATACGAGTTGCTTTACCTGAACGTTCTCTTAAGTAATATAACTTAGCACGATTAACATCACCTTTTCTTTGAACAGTGATTTTGTCAATACGTGGAGAGTGTACTAAAAATACACGTTCTACACCAACACCTTGGAAAACTTTTCTTACTGTAATAGTTTTGTTGATACCTGAACCATGTTGTGCAATAACAGTACCTTCGTATGCCTGTAATCTTTCTTTGTTACCTTCTACGATTTTTACGGAAACTCTTACTGTGTCACCTGTATTGATTTCCGGTAATTCTCTTGTTGTGTATTCTGATTCTAATTTTTCAATAATAGGATTCATTTTGCTATTCCTTATATTTTGACTACTGTACTATTTTATACTTATAATAAATAAAACAAATTTTAAATACAAGCCGAGATTACGTATTTTTGTTAAAATATTTAGTTTTGTAACAAAATCAAAAAATTATATCAAAATTTTATCTTTAGATGTTTTAATTTTCATAGTTGTCGAAGGAAGGTTTACATTGACTCTAATAAACAGCCAAAATAACATAAATTTTAAAAGCGGTCCTTGGTATGCAAATGCAATTACAAATATAACAAAACTTGACGCATTTGGACCTATCGTTGCATTGGAAGCAACAGTAGATACCGGTCGTGCTACCCAAGCTTACAGAAGAGGCGGGAAAAATGAGGCTCGTGAAAGGTTAATCGAAGATGTTACAGGCGGTATAGTTTGGCTGTTCGGCGTTAAACTTTTAAACGGTCTCGGCGACAAAATTTTAAATAAACTTTATGGCGGAAATTTTGATGTAGGATCAGATTCTGTGCTAAGAACACCTTTTGAAAACTTTATCAAAAAAAACCAAGGAAAATCTTTTGCCAACAATAAAATGAAAGTAGCTGCCGTTAAAGGAGCTAAAGTGCTTGCAAGCGTTCTGTTGGTTGACGCGTTCATAGGACTTGTTGTACCAAGATTAAACCAAAAACTTACAAGAACACTTATTGCAAAAGACAAAGAAAAGAATAAAGACAACAATAAAAACGGAGAAGTTACTTTTAAGGGCGGAGGACTATCTGCTATAAATACATTTACAAACGCAATAGAAAACACAAATATCGGTAAACTTTTGTCTACTGATGCTGGTTTGATTAGCGGCAGAATGTACAGCGCAAGAAACAACGATGAAAGAAGAGAAATTGCAATCAGAGATCTCGGCTCACTTTATTTCTACATGTTTGCAGCAACTCATGTGGGCAAAATACTCAATTACTTCGAAAGCGGCAACTTCAGAAGATTAGATCCAAGTTCCGCAAATATCTTTAATACGCACTTGGAAAAATTTATTGAAGAAAACGGCGGAGAAATGGATATTAATGTATTCAAAGAAAAAGTACTCGGCAAAAAGTCTACAGATATCAACCTCCCTGACGAAATAAAATTTGAATCAGGCAAACTATCAACATGGAATAAAATCTTTAATAAAAATAAAGAGCCACTTAAAGTTGCAAAAGTTGCCGATTTAGAAACTATATTTAAAGATAATAAGATTCTTTCCAGAATCAAAGAGATGTCAAAATTACAACCGTTAAGACAAGGTGAAGCAGTTATCACAAAACAACAAATAATTGATGCAATTAATATTGCAGAAATTAATGATCCGAAACTTTTAGATAAAATTTTCGATAATTACACAAAAGGTGCTCATAAAGATGAGTTTAAATATGTTTCCAACGACAAGCTATATAATTTGAAGTCTGAAATGGAAATTTACGTCAATAATTTATGTAAAAATGCCAAAGGCGAAAAAATTACAAAAGAGTTACTTAATAAAACTAAAAATAAAAACATTATCCTTAGCGGTATAAACTTTGCTGCAGGCTTTGGCTTTGCCGCTCTATTTCTCTCTACCCTTATACCAAAATTTCAGTATTGGGTTACAAGACAAAAAACCGGCCGCGACGCATTTCCGGGAACATATGGATTGGTAGACGATAACAACAAATAAGTTAGCACTCAATTGTAAAGTTATGTAACGAATTACTTACTCTGTGAAATCAAATGTTTTTTTATAACTTTATATATATGTAAGCGATAGTTAATAAGGATAAAATTAATGTTGACGTTTTGTAATTCAAAAGATGAAAATTCAAATTGTATTAGACTTCTTGGAACAGCAACCCCAAATCATGAAGGCGGGTTGATTTCCGACAATGTCGACTTAATTTCTGTAAATACATCTTTAATTTCGTCGGCACTCGCAAACGGCGGATTGGATTCATGTAGTTTTTATTCAGGACCTAGCGATGCACAAATTCTTGCTTTTGGAGAAAGTGCCGAAACCTGTGGATCTATTGCTTACTCTGATGGCAGCGAAACTTGCGGTTCTATTGCATATTCAGGCAGCGGTGAAACTTGCGGATCAGTTGCATCAAGCTCATGCGGCACATCATTTGGCGGTGGCTGCAGTTATTCTTGCTAATCAACTTAATACAACTAATAATATTAACCGGCTTTGAAGTCGGTTTTTTTATATGTAAACTTATTGTCAAAAGATTTTTATAATGGTACGATTCTTGTAGGGGAGATTGTTGTATGTCAGAGGATTTTAAAATAATAGAGTTCCTTAAAAGTGCCGTTAAAATAGGAGCTTCAGACGAGCATTTAAAAGTCGGCCACGCACCATATGTAAGAAAAAACGGGTTTATAAGAAAAATCAATATGAATCCGCTTTCAAAAGAAGATTTAGATAGAGCTATACTGGCTATCGCCCCTACTGCTATACAAGATCAAATACTTAATCTCTGTGACGTGGATTTTATGTATGAAATCAAAGGAATTTCAAGATTCCGTATAAACTATAACAGACAACTGGGATTACCGGCTTTGGTTATCAGAAACATTTCATACAACATTCCCAACCTAAAAGATTTATATTTGCCTGACATTTTACATACCATTGTAGAACAACAAAATGGTATCATTTTAGTTACAGGTCCTACGGGAAGCGGTAAATCCACAACAATTGCATCATTAATTAATCAAATAAACATGACCTCTTCCAAACACATAATTACAATAGAAGATCCTATTGAGTACGTTTTTGAATGCAAAAAAAGCATAGTTTCTCAAAGACAAGTAGGTGTTGATACAAAATCCTTTGCGGATGGAATTAAGTATGCTCTCAGACAAGACCCTGATGTTATTTTCATCGGAGAAATCCGTGACAAAGAAACAATGGAAGCTGCACTAAAAGCTTCTGAAACAGGACACCTTGTCCTTTCTACATTACATACAAACGATGCCGTACAAACAATAAATCGTATTGTGAATATGTTTGAAGAATCTAACAGATATTTGATAAGAAAACAACTTTCAGAAACTCTCAGGGCGACTATTGCTCAAAAGCTTGTATATTCTAAAGAAGCTGACAAAAGGTTCCCTGCGTGTGAAATTATGGTTGTTACTTCTACGATCAAAGATTACATAAACAAAGATCAACCTGATGAAATTTATGAATTATTAAGAGACAACACCGTCGATAACATGGTATCAATGAATACTTCATTAGCAATTTTGGTTGATAAAGGAAGCATTTCGCAAGAAGAAGCTTTGGAAAATTCTAATGATGCTCCTGAACTTGAAAAAATATTCCGAGGCGTTTATCAGGGAACAAAGGCTTATTATGAATAATTATGTAACTGACGCTATAAATTTAAAATCATACAGTTTAAATGATGCAGACAAAATTATGATTATGTATTCAAAAGAAAACGGTCTGATAAAGGGAGTTGCGAAGGGAATTAAAAAACCTAAAAGCAAGCTTGGAGCCAGAATGGATTTACTGGTTGCTAATACTTTACAGCTTTTAAAAGGCCGATCTATGGATACAATAATCCAAGCTCAGACAGTAAATCATTTTAGAAAAACTCGAGAAAATATTGATAAACTAACTCTTTCCACATACGTTTCCGAAGTTGTTATGAATTTCGGAGAAGGGTCGGAAAGTGCATCAGAAGAAATTTATGAATTGTTATACAAAACCCTTAATAGAATTTCCGATTCAAATCAAAAAAAAGACATGTTGATTGCTGCAATAAAATTCCAATTAAAAATTCTATTGATTATGGGATTTTGCGTAGAATTGGATTCTTGTCTATGCTGCGGAGAAAGAATTATTGATGAAGATATGTATTTTTCAACCAAAATGGGTGGTACGATTTGTAAAGATTGCTATGATGCACTCGAAATAAAACTAAAAATGCACCATAAAATCAGAGATTTTCTACAAGCAATGCTTCAATTCGATTTTGATTACGAAAGCGAATATGACAAAAAAGCTACAGAAAAGGTATGTCAGGTTTGCTTTGATTTATTGGATGAATACATAAAAACTCATACTAACAAGAAACAAAAATCTGCAAAATTAATCAAGGAACTTTCTTTATGAAAACTATAAAAATAGGACACCTTTACCCAAAACTATTAAATATATATGGTGATATAGGAAATATTATCACTCTGCAAAAAAGATGCCGATGGCGAGGTATAAATGTCATAGTAGACGAAATCGGAGTTGGGGAATCTATCACAAATCACGACATCTATTTTATTGGCGGCGGACAAGATATACAGCAAATTGAAGTTTCTAAAGAACTTCAAAAGCACAAAGAATTCTTAACTTCAGAACGTGACAGAGGTGCAGTCTTTCTGGGAATTTGCGGCGGATACCAGTTAATGGGTCATTATTATCAACCGCACAATGGAGATAAGTTGGAGGGAATAAGTTTGCTTGATGCATATACTGTTGCAGGCAATAAAAGATTTATAGGCAATGTCACTGTTCAGATTAATCAAATTACTCCTAACACATTGGTCGGCTTTGAAAATCATAGCGGCTTAACATACCTGCAAGGTGATACAAAACCCATCGGAAATGTTATAGTAGGCAACGGCAATAACGGAGCCGATAAAACAGAAGGAGCCAGATACAAAAATGTATTCGGCACGTACCTTCATGGTTCTTTTTTGCCAAAAAATCCGCATTTTGCAGATTACTTATTAGAACTTGCACTTGGTGAAAAACTGGAACCTTTAGATGATTTTATTGAAACAAAAACTCACAATAATTTAGTAAAAAAAGCTTACTAAAACTATTTACCGAATCTGCGATTTCTGTTTTTGTACTCTATGATACACTTTGCCAGTTTTTGTTTATCAAATTCAGGCCAAAACTCAGGAACTACAATTATTTCAGAGTATGCTATCTGCCACAATAAATAATTTGAAACCCGCATTTCACCACCGGTTCTTATTAACAAATCAGGATCCGGAATATCAGAAGTATACAAATATTTTGAAATTGTTTCTTCAGTAATATCTTTTATTCCGGAGTTAATAATACTTTTTACGGCATGCACTATTTCATCTCTTGAACCATAATTAAATGCTATTTGAAGATTTACACCTGTGTTGTTTTTTGTTGTTTTGACAGCATTAGATAAAATTTGTTGCAATCTATCACTTAATTTTGTTGAATCACCAATAAAAGATATTACTACATTATTTTCATGCATTTCTTTTAATTCATTCTTCAATGTTTGACCTAACAAATCCATCAAGAAATTAACTTCTTCCGGTTTTCTGTTCCAATTTTCGGTGGAAAATGCATAAACTGTAAGGTATTTTATTCCAAAGTCATTACAAGCTCTCATTACAGACTTAAGTGCATCTACACCCTTTTTGTGTCCGACTGCTGAAGGCAGGTTACGTTCTTTAGCCCAACGTCTGTTTCCATCCATAATTATTGCAATATGTCTTAAATTACATTCTTCAACTATATTTTTTATCTCTTCCATTATTCATAACCCTCTAAAAGCTTAAATATCTTGAATACATCCGACTTTAATTCTCTCACATCTACTTCTTCATCAAGCTCTAACGTGACAGTAGGTATCCCTCGTTCTACACCAGCCCAAGTTCCGAAACTCCCAGGAGTTGGGTACCCGATAGACTCTTGTATAGGATATCCGATTATTTCTGAAATTTTCTCTGAAATTTCTCGAGCATCACCATCATAATTTACTACTTTATAAGGTGCATGCAAAGTCAAAATTAGTTTTGGTCTTTGCTCTTTTATAACATCAATGATAAATTGAGTTTGCTTCTCACTTGCAGGTTTATCACCGCCATAGAAGTTATTTTTTTCTGTCAATTCCCAATTTTGAGTAGGAAAATTTCTGTTTAAATCAACGCCATTTTCATTAGTTCGCACTTTATATGCCACTCCGTATTCATTCAAACAAGGAATGAACAACAATTTTGTATCTTTATTTTCATTTAAATACTCACCTATAAGAAATTTCCCTTGAGGTTCATCTCCGTGAAAACACCCAATAATAAGCACCTTAGAATTTTTATTACCAGCTAATTCCAATGTATAAACTCCTAAGGCTTTATTATCGCAAGCACGTACTCATCGGTAAAATATTCATTTGCACAACGTATTATATCATCTGATGTGATTTTTTTGATATCTTCAATCACAGTTTCACGATAATTAAAAGGTTTACCCATGATGGAATAATATGCCATAATATTTGCTTGCTGTGAATTAGTTTCACTTAAAAACTGCTGTTTACCGATAAGGTTATTTTTCGCATTATGAAGTTCTTCTTCTCCTACAGGAATAGTTTTTATTTTTGCAATTTCTTCTTTGAAACCTTCAATTGATGTTTGAATATTAGTAGGTTCCGTCCCTATATATATTGTAAAAACTGCAGATTTAGCATGAGTTTCATAGGACGTTCTTACTGTATAAGCCAATCCTTTTTTCTCTCTCAGTTCCAAAAATAATCTTGAACTCAATCCGCTTGCTCCAAGAATTATATTCAATAGCATCATTGTAACATAATCCTTGCTTCCTATAGTAGGGACTCTCCATCCTTGTAGTATTTGAGCCTGATTTGCATCGTCCTTTATAATCTCAGCATACTCACGAGAGATTGCATCAGGAGTTACAATTTCCGAAATATTGGTTTCTGCAGATGGTATATGTCCTATATATTTGTTTAAAAGTCCTGCTTCATCAACATCACCAACTAAAACCAAAGACTTTCTTCCTAATTTAAGTATAAATTTGTATGCGCTTATGACATCTTCTTTTGATACATTGTCAACTTGCTCTAATATTTTGGTATAACTATGACCATAAAAATGGTCTTTATAAACTGTTTTAGTAAATAGGTCAGACACTTTAACCTTGGCGGAATCAAGCTCTGCCATTAATTCACCTTTAAGTTTTGATTTTTCTTTTTCAAATTCCTCAAAGGTAGAATTCAAAATAATCTCATTCAAAATACTAAGAGCACATTCAAAATCTTCATTAAGACAAACAAACCTTAAGCGTAAATAATCAGATTTCATTTCTGTATAAAGCTCAATAGCTTTTTCATCCAGAATATTCGCAATTTCTTCAGAAGAATACTTTGCTGTACCTTTAAGCAACAGCCTGTTCATCAAAGAATATTCTCCTGCATATTTTTCCGGTTTATCAATTGATATATTTAATGTTAAAGCAACTCTCGGAGTATCTTTATTTTGCTTAACACAAGCTTTTATTCCATTTTCTAAAATAATTTCTTTCATAGATATGATTAAAGCATAAATTAGTACAAATGTAAAATAGGTGGGAGTATATATAAGACATCGTGACATAGGACAGATTCATTTATTGTTAATAAGATTTAAATATAAAATAACTGTAAATATAAACAAAAAATAATGGCGGACGAAAGAATTTCGTCCGCCATTATTTTTTGGATTTTATATTTATTATGAAGCCGGTGCCGCAGCTTTTTCCGCATCAAAACATTCTTTGCAAAGCACATCTCTGCCTTGAGTAGGGTTAAATGGAACTTGCGTTTGGCATCCGCATTTAGCGCAAACAGCGTCGAACATTTTTTTCTTTCCTCTGCGTTGTTGTTTTTTTGCCTTTCTGCATTCTGGGCATCTTTTTGGCTTATTTACTAAACCTTTTTCAGCAAAAAATTCTTGTTCACCGGCAGTGAATACAAATTCTGCACCACAATCCTCGCAAATAAGCTTTTCGTCTTCATACATGACCGTTTCTCCTAAATAATTTAATAAACCAAGACTTAAATACCAAGCCTTGGCTTAATTCTATACTTTTTTTCAGCATTCGTCAAGCAAAAGTTTATTTTCCGGTAGAACCGAACCCGCCTGCACCGCGTTCAGTGTTAGAAAGTTCTGTAACAACTTTAATTTCTGCTTGTTCATATTTTGCTATAACCATTTGAGCAATTCGTTCTTGCGGTTCAATTTTATAGGGTTCATTTGAAACATTAACAAGACCTACACAAACTTCTCCTCTGTAATCTTCATCAACAGTACCAACGCAGTTTATAAGTGTTATACCATGTTTTATAGACAATCCTGAGCGCGGTCTTATTTGCGCCTCATATCCGTGTTCCAATTCTATTTTCAATCCTGTTGGTATAAGTTTTCTTTCAAGAGGTTGAAGTGTAATTGGCTCTTCTATTGCCGCGCATAAATCCATGCCGGCAGCGCCTTCAGTTTTATACTCTGGAACTGATTCATTATGTTCCATTCTAAAAATCTTTAAAATCATACTTCTCTCCTTTACTTTTAAAACCTTGCCTATTACGTTGATAAAATTTTTGAATGCAAAATAATTTATAATTTTTGAACATCAAAATTTCGATCAATAGAAATTTTTAAGCAGTAATAACCATTTTTCCATCAATTATTTCTTTAGGAAAAATTGTAAGGGTTTCAATGCCTTTAATTTTATTTACTTTTGTTTCAGGATTAGCTTTTTCAGCTTCTTCAACAGGGTTATCTACCTGAGGATTCCCCATAAAGCTGTTTGCATATTTTATAAACAGATTTCTGCGTAAATTGCTTTCAGTTGCTGATATTGACGATACGTGCATAATAAAATCCTTTCGACTTGTGATAATCATCTCCGTTAAAGATTGTCTAATAGAGAAAGTATTGTGTCAATAGAAAATAAAAGTTTGTAACAAGTTATTTTTTATGCTAAAATTTAATTGCTGAAAATTAAATAAGTCGTAGTGGCGGAATCGGTATACGCGCACGTTTGAGGGGCGTGTGGAGAAATCCTTGGGGGTTCAAGTCCCCCCTACGACACCATAAAAGAGATGTTGACTTATGTTAACATCTCTTTTATCATGAAGTTGGGTCGGGCTGGAACCACCTTTCTGGGGTT